>JAWLHW010000143.1:0-6032 GCA_041690155.1 Desulfomicrobium sp.
CGGTCCCAGTCCTGACGGGCCACGGCGCCGTCGGCCAGCAGGGCGTCCAGGCGCGAGAGATCCGTGCGCGCAAGCTCAAGGCTCGTGCGTACCCGCTCCCGCTCGGCCCGCCTGCCCTGCACGGCCGCCTCGGCCGCCTGAAGCCTGGCCTGGCCTTCGGCCCGGGCGCGAGGCGTCAGGAAGGTCGACGGCTCCGGCGTCAGCACGGCAAGAATCGTCTTTCCTGCCTCGATGGGCGCGCCGGCGCGCAGCTCCACGCGCTGCAGGAAGCCCGCCATGGGCGGGAAGACCACGTAGCGGCTGCGGATGCGCGTCTTGCCCTCCTCGGTCACGGTCACCGTCATGGGGCCGCGGGTCACGACGGCCGTCTGCACGGGCATGGGCCTTGGCCAGAATCCTGCTGCGAGGACGGCTGCCAGGGCCAGGCAGAAGAGGGCGACGAAGAGAGTGCGCCACGGACGGCGCTTGCGTGCGGTGTTCATTCGGGAGCCTTCAGTACGGAGAGGAGTTGCAGTTTCCGGATGCGGCGTCCGACCACCAGGAAGGACGCCAGGGATGACGAGAGGACGATGAGCACGGCCGTGGCGTAGGCCCGGTCCGTCAGCACCAGAGGCATGCGCACGGACTCGGTGTTGGCCGTCATGACCAGGATGCGGGCCAGTTCGCCGCCGATCCACAGGCCCGGCAGCAGGGCCGCCAAAGTCAGGAAGATGAGTTCCGAGAGAAGGATCATGGTCGTTTCGATTTCGGAAAAACCCAGCACGCGCAGGGTGGCCAGATCGCGGGTGCGCTCGGACAGGGCGATGCGCGCCCCGTTGTAGACCACCCCGCAGGACACGATGACGGCGAAGCCGAAATAGACGGCCTGCACCACGCCCATCATGTCACCCATGGCCAGCTGAAAGCTCTCGCGGGCCGAGGAGGTGAAGACGGCCGACGCGATGGCCGGGGTGTCCGCCACCGCATCCATGAAATCATCACGATAATTCCTGTCCAGAGTCAGGTGCACGCCACTGACAACGCGCTCCTCGCCCATGAGCCGACCCAGGGCATGAAAATCCATGTAGGCCCCGACTCCGGCGAAATCCGTGATGGTCCCGGCCACGAAGGTCTCGAGCACCGGGCGGCGTCCTTCCTGAACCTCGATGCGCACCCTGTCCCCGGGCACAAGCTCCAGCACCTCGGCCAGCTTCTCGGACAGGAGCAGACCCGCCAGCGGCAGCTCCACGGCCCGTCCCCTGTCGTCGAGAAGCAGGTTCAGGCGTGCGCCTGGCATGTGACCGGTCAGGCCGACACGGCGCTGGCGCAGGCCGTTCACGATGCGTCCCTGCACCACGCGGAAAGGCTCGGCATGCAGCACTCCGGGCATGGCCGCCAGGGCGTGCAGGGCCGACGGGGATGCGGGTTCGATGAGGGCCACGGTGGCGTCCTGGCGCTGGGCCAGCCGCCACTGGAAATCCATGAGGTAGTCGATGCCGTCGCCCATGGCCCCGGGTACGATGGGGATGGCCGTGGCCATGGCCAGGCCGAAGGCCGTGAAGAAAGCCTGCCAGGGCCTGCGCTCCAGATTGCGCAGGGCCATGCGCTGGATGGGCGAGAGCAGGCGCATGAGACCCATGCGCTCAAGGACGGACGGCTCGAAGCGCGCCGGTGGTTCGGGCCGCATGGCCTCGGCCGGGGGCAGCTTCACGGCCTGACGCACGGCCCCGAGCACCCCGATGAAGGATGCCCCAGCGCTGGCGGCCAAGGCCAGGCCGAGCGCCTGCCAGTCAGGGCGGAAGGCGAGGTTCGGAAACTGGAAGAAGCGGCGGTAGATCTCCACCAGCTCCTGTCCCATCCACAGGCCGATCACCGAGCCCAGCAGGGTGGCGGCCACTACGGCCGCAAGGGCGAACTGGAAATAATGCAGGCCCACGTCTGCCGAAGAGTAGCCGAAGGCCTTGAGCTGGGCGATCTGCTCGCGCTGCAGGCGCACCAGCCTGGTCAGGGCCGCGCTGGTCATGAAGGCGGCGATGGCCAGGAAGATGACCGGGAAGGCGACGGCGAAGCCTTTGAGCATGGCGATGCGGTCGTCGATGAGCTTGGTCGAGACGTGCTCCGTGCGGTCGAAGGCCACCAGCGCGCCGTAGGGGGCCAGAATGCGGTCCAGATCCTTTTTCACGGGACCGGTCTCGGCTCCAGGGGCCAGGGTCAGGATGACGCTGTTGAAGGCGCCCTTGAGGATGAAGGCCGCGGCCAGGGATCCTTCGCTCATCCAGAAGGTGCCGTAGCGGAGGTTGTCGGGCACGGTCTCGCCGGGTCGTGTCTCGTAGACGTACTCGGGCGACATGCCGACGCCGACGATGCGCAGCGTCGTGCGCGCGCCGTGGATGGTCGCCTCGAGGGTATGCCCCGGGACAAAACCGTGGGCCTTGGCAAAGGGTTCGCTGACCACGACCTCGTCAGGGCTGTAGGGCTCCGGCAGGCGCCCCTGGCGCAGGTGCAGGCGGTTGACTTCGGTCTCCCGGCCGTCGGGCAGGGACAGGACCAGACCATCGGCCGGTTCGCCAAGGCCCGGCAGATCAAGGGTCAGCGCCCCCCTGATCCGCGTCTCCAGGGAGGCCACCCCGTCGATCTCCCGCAGCCTCGTCCCGATGGCGTTCGGGGCGCGCTTGAGGTCGCAGAAGACATGGGCCAGGCGATGGGAGGCGTAGTATTCGTCCCGGGCCGTCTCCAGGGACAGGACCAGCCCGCGGGCCATGATCATGACCATGAGGCCGCAGGCCATGACCAGGGACACGGCCGCCATCTGGCCCCTCATGGACCACAGGTCCCGCAGGAGTTTTACGTTCAGGGCGCGCATTTCACCACACCAGCTCTTCCGCCCGGCGGCGGGTGTCGTTGCTCCGGATGTCGGTGATGCGGCCGTCCGAGAGCAGGATGACGCGGTCAGCCATTTCCGCGATGGCCACGTTGTGGGTGATGACCACGGCCAGGGTGCCCAGATCCGCGTTGATGCGTTCGATTGCCGAGAGCACGGTGATGCCCGTGCGTACGTCCAGGGCGCCCGTGGGCTCGTCGCACAAGAGCACGTCGGGGTTCTTGGCGATGGCCCGGGCGATGGCCACGCGCTGCTGCTCGCCGCCCGAGAGCTGGGACGGGAAGTGGTCCATGCGGGCCGAGAGGCCCACAAGTCCAAGGGCCTCGGCAGGTTCCATGGGCTCGTCGGCGATGTCCGTGATCAGGGCCACGTTCTCGCGGGCCGTGAGGCTTGGGATGAGGTTGTAGAACTGGAAGATAAAGCCGACGTTCTCGCGGCGGTAGGCGGTCAGCGTCTTCTCGTCGGCGTGGGTCAGGTCCTGGCCGCGGTAGGACAGGGTGCCGCTGGTGGGGGTGTCGAGGCCGCCCAGGATGTTCAGCAGGGTCGATTTGCCGCTGCCCGATGCGCCAAGGAGCACAACCAGTTCGCCGGAAAAGAGGTCCAGACTGACTCCGGCCAGAGCCCGCACTTCGACGGCCGCGCCGGCATGGTAGATCTTGGTCAGGTCGCGGGCGTGGATGAGAGGCTCGGGGTGAGGCGTGATCATAGGGTGGTGCTCCAAGCGCAAAAAATTATGCTGTGACTGAAGCACAATGGGGGCATGAGGTCAATTTTGTGGACGCTGAAGAGAAGAATGCAGAGAAGTGCGCAAATGCTCTGGCTTGCTTGTTGGCGTTGGAAATAAAGGCGGAGAAGGAACATTCGCATTGGACACGAAAATTTAATGGAATCAATAAAAAACTGCCTGAAATGGGATTTTCATTTCAGGCAGTTATCGGATTTTACTGCAAAATGTCGCGAGATAGATTGAATGTCATTCCTGTGAAGTGGGTCTTGGCGAGTAATGGCGTGAAGTCAAATTTTTACAGTTATACCTTGGGTGTAGTATCGGGTTATACTATTTGGGAAGATCTCTTCCGAACTTATAATTACCTCTGCATTTTTCAAGACAATCTTCTTTTTCTTTACCACGAAGATCGTAACAGGAATTAAAGCATTCTCGGAAATCTTTTTTGTATTCTTCGTGAGCATCTTCTTCGTTTTTATACATTTCTCGACAATCTTTTATGCATTGTGGGTCTCCATCGCATTTGTCCATACATCCACCGTATCCCATAAATGCTGTTGAAACAAAGGGAAAAGTTACCAATGCAAAGAAAAGCACCAAAAAGGAAAAAAAATCTCTCACAACAAACTTCCTCCATATTTTTGGATTTCGAACATAGTTCAATCCGTTTACATTTAAAAAATATTGCCGCTAAAAAAATACAAAGAGTACTTATTTTTGTTCCTCAGAGAAATTCTTTTTCTCTTCGTCAGATTTTGGATTTATTACGACCCATCCGGAATGCGACCAAAGATTTGGCCGGTCGTCCATTGAACCTTGATATTGAAGCAGGCCAAGAGGCGTTTCCAATTTTTCCCCTTTCTGGCCTTGGATTTCAGTTCCTTCATGAGTCAAAACACCGTGGTATCCTTGGCTTCTGCTGCCGGGCTGTAATACAAGTGTGGACAGCTTCCAGCCATCTTTTTCGATCGATGGCAATACTTCAAACTCATGCTGAACAGTGTCCGTTCCTGGACTCGTCGGGAGCTTGAAATTCTCCGCATCCCAAGCGTACGCCGACGCTATAAAAACAAAACAGGCAGAAAAAATTACAGAAAATATTTTCAAAAATGATTTCACAATCCCCTCTTTCGCGCTGGTCGCTACCCATAAAAAAACAATCCGTTGAAACAGGAAATTACATAATGGATGAAGTGAAAAAAATCAATTTTTCAAAAACGTCATGCGTCTTCATCTTTCGAGAGCACGTGGAATCAGCGTTAGAAACGGTAGGCTTGACTTTGTGCATGGCACAAACCGGGGATGTCTGGCTCAGGTGGTCAGTCGATGTTTTTTCTCACGAAGCGCAATCGCGCTGGATTGAGTGGCGTTGGTAGTGAAGACTGTTGTGTGTGGAATGCGGGTGGGTGCGGAAATGCCGGGAAAGAGCAGCGCCCCCGGACAGCCGGGGGCGCGGAAGAGTTACTGTACGTGGCAGCTGTTACAGGCCAGGGGGGCGTCGCTGGGGCCCTGGCGTTTGAGTTCGCGGTGACAGCCCACGCAGCTCTTTTCCTTGTCATGGGTGGTGTGGAAAGTTCGGTAGACCGAGGAAATTTCCGTCCGTTCCTTGATGTTGTCGTGACAGCCTTCGGTCATGCAGCTTTCAATGGTGTAGGTGTCAGCCACGGTATGATGGCACTGCTGGCAGGCGATATCCATGTGTGAAACATGATTGAAGGTCACGTCGCCTTTTTTGGGCGTGTACCCTTCAAATTGCTGCGGGCTCATGATCACGCTCTCGGGAATCTCGAAAGTTTCGCTCAGGGCGATCGTGGCGCTGCCTAAAATCATCAGTCCTACCAGGGCCAGCGTACGAAGACGGTTCATCATTTCCTCCTTGAATGTTCCAGATCTGGTCCCCGTGATCCTTTTTTCATCTTCCGCAGGGGGAAATAAAAGGGCCGGGGCGTCCCTCGTGTTAAGTTTTTCCCTTATATTCTTACCTGCTGGAGGGCAAGGCTTCAAATGTGAACTTTGTCACGAAGCAGCTTCTCATTCTTGATAGCCCATTACCCGCCGGGAAGGCGATTCTTCGTCTTGACAGGAGGCGGGCTGCAAGTAGGACATTTCCGTGCTTGGCGATCTTCTTTTTTTCTGGCCGATGTGTCTTTCGCGGCCGACGACGGCGGCGTTCACCAAATTTTTTCAAGGAGTCCCCATGGCAGATCCCCAGCCTTTGGAACCTCTGGTGCAGATGGATATAGTCAAGGTCACGGCCGCTGGTTTTGCGCCTGAAACCGATGTCGTAGCCACGGAAGTGCCCGTGACCATCATGACCGGGACTACGGAGATAGCCACCCTGATGTGCACTCCCGAACACCTTTGCGATCTGGCACGCGGCTTTCTGCATACATCCGGATTGCTGAGCCGGTCAGACGATTTTCTGGACTGCGAGGTTGACCCGGC
>JAWLHW010000144.1:0-6030 GCA_041690155.1 Desulfomicrobium sp.
CCCGCATCGAAGAGGGCCTTGGCCTCGACGCTGGAGATGCCGGTCATGAGCCCGCGCATCTTGTTCTGCAGGATATGCGCGGTGGCGATGGCATGGTCGATGGCCTGGGAATAGGGCGGAGCGTAGGGCAGGTCGGCCATGGCCATTTCGTCCACGGTCCAGCCTGCAGCAACGGCCACGGCCATTTCCGACGCCTGACGGTTGACGTCTCCCAGGCCCACACAGGCAAATCCGAGAATGCGGCCCGTGGCGCGATCCGCGATCATCTTGGAGACCAAGGGCCTGGCGCCCATGAAGCCGGGTTTGTCGGGGCTTGCGTTGATGGCCGTGACCACGTCGAATCCCGCTTCCCTGGCGCGACGTTCGGACAGGCCCGTTGACGCGGCCGTGAAGTCGAAGACCTTGCAGATGCCGCTGCCGATGGTTCCGGGAAAGCGCACCTGATCCCCAAGCACGGCGTTCTCGCCGGCAACCCGGCCTTCCAGATTAGCCAGGTCGCCGTAAGGAGCCAGCATTTTTTTGCCGGTGATACGGTTCGTGATCTCTACGCAATCTCCGGCGGCATAGATGTCCGGGTCAGAGGTGCGCATGAAGTCATCTACGGCAATTCCGCCGAAGGCACCAAGATCAAGACCGGCATCCTTGGCCAGGGCTGTGTTCGGAGCCACGCCGATGGCCATGACTACCAGTTCGCAAGGCAGCACCCGGCCATCGGCCAGTCGCGCGGCGCTGATCTGTCCGTCTTCGCCCTCAAGGGCCGCCAGACCGACACCGGTTATGATTTTTGCACCTTTGGCGCGGGCGTGGTTTTCCACCAGCAGCGCCAGTTCGGTGTCCAAAAAGCCCAGTATCTGCGGCAGGGCCTCGACCACGGTCACGTTCACTCCAGCATGGTGCAGGGCCTCACAGGCTTCTATGCCGATCAGTCCGCCGCCAATGACCACGGCCTTCTTGCCGCGAGAATGCTCGGCCCAGGTGCGCATGGCGTCGGCGTCGGCCATGGAGTGCAGAGTCGTCACGCCCTTGAGGTCACGTCCCGGGATTGGGGGCATCTTGGGCACTGAGCCTGTGCAGAGGATGAGCTTGTCGTAGGCCAGCAGGCCGTTGTTTCCGGCGGCATTGATCCAGCTTACGACCTTGCTTTCACGATCGATGCTCACGGCCTCGGTCTCGACCATGGCGGTGATCCCTTTGGCACCGGCAAAGAAGGCTGGATCACGAACCACGCCGGAGGGAGTGCACAGAAGTTTTTCACGCTCCTTGAACATGCCCGATACGTAGTAGGGGTATCCGCAGGACGCCATGGACAACTCCGGGGCTTTTTGCAAAAGAATGACTTCCGCGTTCTGATCCAGACGGCTGGCCCTGGCCGCAGCCTTTGGTCCGGCAGCAGTTCCTCCGATTACGACGATGCGTTTGGGAATCATATACCTCTCCTTTGTGATCTGCTTGGTTGAAATTTGAAACAAGAATCCCCGTCGCGCGCATCTGTTGACGGATGCGCGGCCGAAAGCAGGGAATGAATCCATGAGAGAACTTAAAGTGACTTCTTAAGTTTTTTACGTATCAGCTTTTCACAGTTCCGGTCCGCATTCTGGAGCGGATCAGACTCGCCACTCCGAGCAGCATGACAAATCCCAGATGGAGCCAGTCAACCCACATGACCAGGGTCGGGGAGAAATAGCTTTCCGGCTGGTTCTTCATGACCCGGATGATGCCGGTCAGGATGATTCCGGCCCAACACAGGCCAACGGCCATGTCCATGGTTGTCCAGGCAGGGCGACGCAGGCTGCGGGGCAGCCGCCAGCCGAGAATGGCAAGCAGGACAATGGCCAGGATGTAATGCGCAACATGGTTGAAGTAATAGTCCGCCGTCCAGGCAAAACCCGGCACGTCAGCCAGATAATAGCGGGCGAAGATGGGCATCTGGGCGAAGCCCGTGAAAGCCAGGGCAAAAACGGTCAGGCGGAAAACAAGGGTCAGGCTATTCATGATCATCCTCCGAGGTCGCCCCGCGCACAAGATGCAGCACTCCGGCCATGAGCCCGACCAGGGGGGCCGCGTACACGGCGCGGGCCAGCAACTCTTCCTTGGCAAACGGATTGCCGACCGAAGCCAGATGCGGCTTGCCAGGACCCTGTTCAACAGCTTTATTGAGTACGTCGAAAGGCACGGGTGAAACGTAGAAGGTGTTGGTGCCCCCGTTTTCCGTGTCGCCGTAGATGAATCCGCCAGTACGCTCAGCCAGTTCCCGGGCCTGGGCCAGAATTTCATCGCGCGGGCCAATGGTCTGCACGCCTTCAGGGCAAATCTCGATGCAGGCCGGAGTTTCGCCCAGGGCCACAAGGTCCCGGCAGCGGTCGCATTTGTACATGACGCCGTTTCCGGCAAAGGCCGGAGCCAGCTTCAGGTACAGCCCAACGCCGGTCTGCCGCTCCGGGATATGCCAGGGGCAGACATCCTTGCATTTGGACCCGCCCAGGCAGATCTCATCGTTGATGTTGACGATGCCCTTGCTGTCCTTGGATGCGGCGCCCCACGGGCAGAGGTTGGCACAGGGCGGATTCTGGCAGTGCAGACAGCGCCTGGGGACATGCAGTTCAAAGGGCTCGCCGTTGTATTCGCCCGTGGCGGTCTGGATGTAGAGCCAGTTGTAGGGGGTCAGGCGGTCGTCCACGTCCTGCCTGTCCGACCAGTCGGCGACCTTGACCTTGGCCGGGTACATCTTGGGGAAGGGTTTTTCCGGTTTGGGGAATTTGTGCCCGTTGGTCTCGCGGCAGGCTTCCACGCACGCGCCGCAGGAGATGCACTTGGAAATGTCGATCAGGGTGGCCAGTACGACGGCGTCTTTCGTGGCGGAACTGCCGCCTTCTTTGGCAAGGGCCTGCGCAGGGCTGGACACGGCACCGGCCGCTGCGGCCAGGCCCGAGGCAAGGAAGAGTCTGCGGTTGATTTTCATGTGTTTCTCCAGGGAGAGTTTATTGTCACGGTTTAGCTAAATTCAGAAAGGTGTATCTCGTCGCCAGGGCTTCATTGCGACCATAGCGCTGCAATCCATGCCTTTGCTACCTTTTCTTTAATACCGAAGAAGCGAAGATGGATTGCCGCGTCGAGGACTCCTCGCAAAGGTCAGGCTCTGCGTGATGACGGGTGGGATGTAACGTCATTGCGAGGCTGAAAGCCGTGGCAATCCATGCCTTTGCTGCCTTTTCTTTAATACCGAAGAAGTGAAGATGGATTGCCGCGTCGAAGACTCCTCGCAATGACGGGTGGGATGTAACGTCATTGCGAGGCTGAAAGCCGTGGCAATCCATGCCTTTGTTGCCTTTTCTTTAATACCGAAGAGGCGAAGATGGATTGCCGCGTCGAAGACTGCTCGCAAAGGTCAGGCTCTGCGTGATGACGGGTGAGTCATGACGTCATTGCGAGGCTGAAAGCCGTGGCAATCCATGCCTTCCCTGATACCATCGGCCATGCCCTTCTTCACGCCTTATCATTAGGCAGCCGCACCGTCAGCACCGGTACGGGGCTCAGGCGCACGATCTTGCTGGCCACGGAACCGAGCAGCATTTCCGCGAAAACTCCCCGGCCATGGGCGCCCATGACCACAAGATCGTGCCCGGCGATCTCTTCAAGGATGCGTTCGGCCGGATCGCCTGTGCGAATCATCAGTTCCGCTCCGGATACCGGGCAGCGGGCGTCCTCGGTGGCGCACTCGGCGGCCATCTCGCGCACTCGATCCCGGGCCTTTCCCTTGGCCCTGGCCGTGGCCGAGGCGTTGAATTCGTTCCAGTTCGCGGCCTCGAAGTGTGTTTCGATGTCAAAGCCTGCATTTTCGCTCATGAGGTCTACAAGGTCCGGTACCACATGCAGGATGGTCATGGAAGCGCCGTAGTTGACGGCCAGGGACACGGCGTGGCGCAGGGCCAGGCGGGCGCTTTCGGACAGGTCGGTGGCGTAGAGGATTTTCGTGTATTCCGGCAGCATGATGTCAGCTCCTGCTCGCGGTTTGCGGGGTGGAAAGGTTCAGGGCCGATCCGAAGAGACGGTCCGTCAGCTTGACGTACCAGGCCGCGCTTTGCACCTGGATGATGTAGGCCATGGCCACGACCAGGGCCGCGTCGGAGCCCTGGGAGCCGAAGGCGTTGATGGCCACGGCCAGGGCGATGGACAGGTTGCGCATCACAGTTCCGTAGACCAAGGCGATGGCGTCCCCGCGCGGCAGGATGAGGCGGCCCAGGATCGTGCTCAAGGTGAAATTCACGCCGTAGATGATGGCCAGGGGAAAAAGGATCTGCAGCAGCATGGCGGGTGCGGCCATGATGGTTTGCGCTTTTAGCGCCAGGGCGATGAACACGATGCCGAGCACGCCGAGGGTCGACAGGGCGGGGAAACGCGGCCCCAGGCGTTCGGCGAACGTCTTCTGGCCATAGACGCGGATCAGCAGGCGCTGGGTGGCGTAACCCAGGGCCATGGGCAAAAAGACGATGAGTGCGATCTGGGAAAAGACGGCGCTGACATCCATCTCGATGCTCGCGCCAAGCAGGGAGCGGACGTAAAACGGTGTGGCCAGGGAACCCAGCGTGAGCCCTATGACCGTCATTTTCACTGCGGCGGCGACATTGCCACCCGCAAAACCGGTCCAGGAGATGGTCATGCCGCTGGTCGGCACCAGGCCGGCGAGCACGATGCCAAGCATCATGTACGGCTGGTCGCGAAAGAAGATCCAGGCCACGCCAAAGGCCAGAAAAGGAACGATGGCGAAATTGACAAGCTGGGTGACGATCTGGGCCTTCAAATCCCCGCCGGAAAAGACCTGGTTGATTTTCAGCGTGACCATCATCGGGTAGACCATCAAAAAGGTGAAGGGTACGATGAGACTCTTGAGCCATGCCGCGTCACCCAGAAGGCCACTCACGAATCCCAGGATCATGACCGTCGGGATGGCCAGGACAAGATTTTTAGATATCGTCTGCAGTATCTTCCACATCACCTTTCATCCTTGTTCAAGTGTTATTCTTCGCACGTGGCGCTGGTTTCAATCTCCCGGCATTCCGGGTTGCTCATGCACGGCGCTTCCTTCTCTTTCATGACCTTGATCCTGCTGGCTCCACGTTCGACAATGAATCTCTTTCCACATCCGGAGCAGGCATGAAATTGCGGAGCATAGTCCTCGCCCTGGATGACGGTTACGCTCTGCTGACAATACGGACAGTTGACTGTAATTGCGGACATGGTGTCCTCCTTGTGACAGGGTTGCACGTTCAAGGGTTCACGCCTTTCTGACCTGGAACAGGTACTCGCCACTGTCCTTCAAATCATGGGCTGGTGGGACGAGCTGAAAGCTGCAGTCCGGATGCACCCTGCGCAGATCAGGCAGAAAAGATTTGTCGTTGGCCAGAATCAGTATGGATTCTCCGGCTCCAAGTCTTTTGATGAGCGCACATGCCGTGAGCATGCCAAAAAAATCCATTGTGTTCCGCATGTCCAGTTTGTTCATGGCAAATCCTCGCATGCCGGGCAGTACCGACATTGTTCTATTAGCCAGTGGCGTGCCAGAACGTCATGTTTGAGATCCCGCATCATTTTTCATTTTTAATATATTGAAATAATGTATCTATATTTGGTGTGAGCAGATTTTTTCCGTCCGCGTCGAATCGATGTGTTGCGTTTTAAGTGTTCGATAACTAAACAGGTGAACAGGACTTGTGTTCACAAACAAAGCAGACAGGCATGGAGCAACGGGATGGAAGAAAATCTGAACCAGTATTGGAAAACCGTAGTCAACACAATTCAGGACGGGATCATGATCGTCACGCCCGATGGCCAGATCGTGTCCGTCAACGAGGGCCTGGTGGAGATGACCGGCTACTCCCGCGAGGAACTCATCGGTGCTTCATGCGCGATTCTCGGCTGCTCGGCCTGCGAACTGGCGCGGGGAATTCCGCAGTGCCACTGGTGCGTCATGTTCAAGCAGGGATCCTTGCGCAAGCAGCAGTGCGCTCTGGTGCGCAAGGACGGGACGCGCGT
>JAWLHW010000145.1:0-6021 GCA_041690155.1 Desulfomicrobium sp.
CGGTCTGGACCGCGCCCGATTCGGCCGCGGCCCTGGCCGTGCTGCAGCAACAATCCATCGCCCTTATCCTGCTGGACCTGCGCCTGGGCCGCGAAAGCGGGATCGATCTGCTGATCCGCATCCGCGAGACCTGGGCGGATGTGCCCGTGCTCATGGTCACGGCCTACGCCGACGCCAAGAGCGCCATCACGGCCATGAAGCACGGCGCCAAGGATTACATCTCCAAACCCTTCGAACTCGACGACCTGCTCTACACGGTGGAGCGCACCCTTGAGACGGCCCGCCTCAAGGAGGAAAACGACTGGCTCAAGGGGCAGATCAGCAAGCAGTACGGCGAGATCATAGGTGGCAGCCGGCAGATGCAGGCCGTGTTCGACCTGGTGCGGCGCATCGCCCCGACAAATATCAGCGTGCTGGTGACCGGGGAGTCGGGCACGGGCAAGGAGCTTTTTGCCCGCTGCATCCACAGCCAGAGCCAGCGTGCCACGCATCCGTTCCTGGCCATCAACTGCGGCGGCTTGCCGGAAAATCTGGTGGAGAGCGAGCTGTTCGGCTTTCGCAAGGGAGCCTTTACCAGCGCCGACCGCGCCAAGAAGGGCCTCCTTGAAATGGCCGAGGGCGGGACCCTTTTTCTGGACGAGGTGGGCGAATTGGCCCACTCCACCCAGGTCAAGCTCCTGCGCTACGTGCAGGAGCGCTGCTTTATTCCCCTCGGCGGGACGGAAGAGCTGCGCTCGGATGTGCGCATTATCGCGGCCACCAACCGTAACGTCGAGCAGAGCGTGGCCGACGGCGATTTCCGCGAGGATCTTTATTATCGCCTGAGCGGGGTCAAGGTTCATCTTCCGCCCCTGCGCGAGCGGGGGGACGACGCGCTGGCCCTGGCCGAGCATTTTTTGGAAAAGGCCTGCCGCGCCCAGAAACGTCAGCTGCGGGGCTTCACCGCCGATGCGCGCAAGAAGCTGCTGGCTTACGGATACCCCGGCAACGTGCGCGAACTCGAAAACATCGTGGAACGGGCCGTGGCCCTTGAGCCCGGGGATACCATCACGGCGGATTCCCTGGTCATCTACGAGAAAATCGCCTCCTCGGACCAGGATGGCGGAATCCAGAAGGTTCTGTCCGGGCAGATGACCCTCGACGAATACCTTGCCGTGCACGAGCACAAGGTCATTTCCGAGGCGCTGCGGCGCTGCGGCGGGCACAAGGGACGGGCTGCGGAGATGGTCGGGCTCAATTTTCGGCAGTTCCGCTACCGCTTGACCAAGTCAGGGGAAAAAGATGAAGATATTTAGATTGCATCCGATCAGCGCATGCAGTCCTATCACGAAAACGACCATTCAAGGAGACTTTGATGCCTCAGCCGATAAAAGAAGCCGCCTCCATCTGTAAAACCATCATGCGCAACGGCTATGACGCCTACGTCATCAACGCTGCGTTGCAGCGCAAGATTCTTGGCACATCCAAGGATGCCGAGGTGGAGATCTGCACGGATATCGATCTTGCCGGCCTCAAAAATCTTTTTCCCGAAATTTCCGCCGGCAGCGGGGATATTGTAGCCAGGATGGACCAGGGCAGCGCGACGTTCCTTTTTCATCCCGCCGACATGGCCGACGCCTCCCATCCCGAGGCCTGCGTTGCCCAAATTACGTCCAATATGCTCAAAAAGCTCGACAAGGACGAGGGTTTTCCGGTGAGCCTGGCCTGTCCGTTCATTCCCCGCTCCCGCGACGTTTACGACGGCTTCGAGAACATTTCCGGCGGCCAGGTCAAGTTTCAGGGCATCCCCGACGAGACCCTCAAGCACGATTATCTGCGGGCCATCCGCGCCCTGCGCTTCTCGGCCAACTATCAGCTGCCCATCGAGGAAAATTCATGGATGTCCATCATCCGCGCCTCGCGCCGGGTGCTTGATTATGTCTCGGTCACGGACATCATGGACGAATGGCGCAAGGTCGAGGCCGAGAACATGTGGCGTTTCGCCGAGCTGCTTTTCGACTCCATGATCCTGCACGGGCTGGTGCCGGAGCTTGCGTCCCTGAGCCGGATCTTTCAGGTTATCGACGAGGAGAGCGGACCTGTGTCCATCTGGGAACATACCCTGAAGGTCATGCAGCGCTACCCCGAAGAGCTGCCTTACGACTGGTACGGAACCCTGGGCTGCCTCTTCCTCAATTGCGGCAAGCTCTACGCCGGGGAGGTTTACGAGGACCGCACCACCTTCTACCAGCACCATCGCATCGGAGCCAAGGTCGCGCGCAAGATCCTGAAGCGCCTGCGCCTCAATACCGAGGAAGTGGACATGATCGTGAATCTGGTGCGCAATCACATGCGCTTTCATTTCATGCTCACGGACAAGGGCATCCGCCGTTTCAAGGCCGTGGATGATTATCCGCGCCTTATCGAAATGGCCCGGGCCGACATCAAGGCCAGAAATGCCAACTACACGGAATTCAATCACAACATGAAGATGCTGGAGCGGGCGGACATCCGCGAGGAGCTGCTCGAACCGCTGCTGAACGGCAAGCAGATCATGGACATCGCACGCATCAAGCCCGGTCCGGCCGTGGGCCTGATACGCGACAACCTGCTCCAGGCCCAGATCGCCGGGGACGTAAACACGGTCGAAGAGGCTGAGCGCTTCGTGGCCGCATACAAGGCCAAGGAGCAGCTCTAGGCGACCCGATTCGCGGAGTTTGTTTCCTGCCGAAGGCACGAGGGGTGGCTTTGTGACGCCCTTTGTGCCTTTGCGATTCCAGACAGCGGAGCATCATGCGCAACATTCTTGAACTGACCTATCCCGAACTTGAAGAGGCCGTGCTGGCCATGGGCCATCAGGGCTTTCGGGCACGCCAGCTGTGGCAATGGCTGTGGCGCAAGGGCGTGCGCGAGTTTTCGGACATGACCAACCTGGCCAGGGATTTCAGGGAGCAGCTCATGCGTGAGTGGGCTTTGGTCTGGCCGGAAGTGCACGAGGTCCAGACCAGCAGCGACGGGACGGTCAAGCTGCTGCTGCGTCTGGCTGACGGGGCGTTGGTCGAGACCGTGCTCATTGCGGACAGGGAACGCTTCACCCAGTGCCTGTCCTGCCAGATCGGTTGTCCCATGGGCTGCACGTTCTGCAGCACCGGGCTCATGGGCTTTTCCCGCAACATGACAGGCGGGGAGATCGCGGCCCAGGTGCTCGTGGCCAGGGATTATCTGCGCACCCACGGTCTGGGCGATGAAGTGAAGAATCTGGTGTACATGGGCATGGGCGAGCCCCTCACCAACTGGGACGAGGTGCGACGCAGCCTGCAGATCCTCTCCAACGCCGAGGGCCTTGAATTTTCGCGGCGGCGCATCACGCTCTCGACCTGCGCCATCAAGGGCAGGATGGACGTCTTCGGGATCGAGGGCCTGGCCCTGCCGGCCATCTCCCTGCATGCCCCGACCCAGGAAATCCGTGAGCAGCTCATGCCAGGGGCCGCACGCTGGCCCATCGAAGAGCTTATCGAGACCCTGCAGGGCCTTGAGCTCAAGGCCCGGGAGCGGGTGACCATCGAATACATTCTGATCAAAGGAGTGAACGACAGCCTCCAGCATGCCCGGCAGCTGGTGCGGCTGCTTTCGCACCTCAAATGCAAGATCAACCTCATCGCCTACAATCCCGGCCGGGGCATCGAGTATGCCGCTCCGTCGCCCGAGGATGTGCTGGCTTTCGAGACGCTCCTGCGCAAGAAGGGCTTCACCGTGACCTTGCGCAAGAGCAAGGGGCAGGATATCGCGGCTGCCTGTGGTCAGCTCAAGACCGAGGCTCAGGGCCGCATGAATTCGACGACGAGCAGCAAGTAAGGACAAGCAATGGAACAGCCTGATTTTGATAAATGCGGTGGCCTTATCCCGGTCATCGCCCAGGAGGCGGCAAGCGGCGAAGTGCTCATGCTCGCCTACATGAACGAAGACGCCTGGAACGAGACCCTGCGCACCGGCGAGGTGCATTATTACAGCCGCAGCCGAAAAACGCTGTGGCACAAGGGCGGCACTTCCGGGCACGTGCAGAAGGTGCGCTCCATACGTCTGGACTGCGACCGGGACACGGTGCTGGTTCAGGTCGAACAGATCGGCGGAGCGGCCTGCCACACGGGCCGCAGAAGTTGTTTTTATCGTGAACGAGATGCACAGGGGCAGTGGACGGACTGCTCTCCCATGGTGTTCGATCCCAAGGAGGTTTATAAATAATGGTTGATGGAAAACAGATGCGCATCGGAATACCGAAGGGTTCCCTGGAAGAGGCCACAGTCAAGCTTTTCGCCAAGGCCGGCTGGAAGGTGACCTCGCACCACCGGAACTACTTCCCGGAAATAAACGACCCTGAACTGACCTGCTCACTGTGCCGGGCCCAGGAAATGGCCCGCTACGTGGAGAACGGTCTGCTCGACGCAGGCCTGACGGGCAAGGACTGGATCCTTGAGAACCAGTCGGACGTCGTCATCGTGGACGACCTCATTTATTCCAAGGCCAGCAATCGTCCGGCCAAGTGGGTGCTGGCCGTGGCCGGTGACTCTCCGTACAGGCGGCCTGAAGATCTGGCCGGCAAGAAGATCGCCACGGAATTTTTGAGCTTCACCAAGCGCTATTTCGAGGAAGCGGGAATCCCCGTCGAGGTGGAATATTCCTGGGGCGCCACCGAGGCCAAGGTCGTCGAAGGGCTGGTGGATGCCATCGTCGAGATCACCGAGACGGGCACGACCATCAAGGCCCACGGCCTGCGCATCATCGCCGAGCTTTTGCAGACCAACACCCAGCTCATCGCCAACAAGGAGTCCTGGAAGGATCCCTGGAAGCGGGCCAAGATCGAGAACATGAACACGCTTCTGCAGGGCGCGCTCAGGGCCGACAAGCTGGTGGCCATCAAAATGAATGCTCCGGCCGATGTCGTGGATAAGGTCATGGCGCTTCTGCCAAGCATGAACTCCCCGACCATCGCCCATCTGCACAACTCCGACTGGCTGTCCATCGAGACTGTCGTCGAGACCTGCCAGGTCCGGGATCTGGTGCCGAAGCTGCAGGCTGTGGGTGCTCAGGCCATCATCGAGTATTCCCTCAACAAGGTCATCTAATTCGAGAGCCCCCAAAAGGGGGCTGTCAAGGAACACGGCCATGAAGACATGCGCGATGGTTCTCATTTTAAGCTTTGTCCTGGCAGGGTGCGGAGCCCGTGGGACTTCCAGGGGTGTGTCATCCGATATGAGCCCCAGAGAAGTGGAGCTTCGGCTGAATCTGATCGAATCGCACATCAACAACTCTCAGCCTCACCTGGCCTTGCAGGAGCTGCTCAAAGTGGAGCCTGCGGCCAAGCATTTGTCCCGGTTTCATTTTGATTCGGGCATGATCTACATCGGGCTGCAGGAACTGGAACAGGCCCGGGATGGGTTTGCCAAGGCCGTTGAAATTGATGACGATTTCGGCGAGGCATGGAACAACCTGGGCAAGGTCGAGGAAGCCCTGGGGCGCGATAACGAGGCGGAGGCTGCGTATCGCAAGGCGTTTAGCATCCTGACCTACGTCACTCCCGAGTTCCCGGCCTCCAATCTGGGCATGCTTCTGCTGCGTCAGGGCCGGGCCAAAGAGGCCGAGGAGTTCGGACGCAAGGCCCTGGCTCGCAATTGGCGTTATATCCCGGCCTATAAACTCCTGTCGGATGCCTTTGTGGCCCAGAACCGTCTGGATGACGCAGAGGCGGTGCTGAGAAGCGGCCTGGAGGCGGACATGGACAGCACCTCCACCATTCTGGCTTTGGCGGAGCATCAGGTGCGCATGGGCAAGACGGCAGAGGCCAGGGAGCTTTTTACGCGCATCGTCAAACAATATCCCAAGTCCAGTGAAGCCAAATTGGCCCGGGACTATCTGGACTTCCTGCAGTGATGCTTCGGGGATGCCCGAGGCAACCCCGGCGTCGATCCATTGATTCATGATTGCATCCGGCTTGTGGTCAAGCCGGATGTTTGCGAGACCGTCCAGAGCTCATCAGTTCCCGGG
>JAWLHW010000146.1:0-5917 GCA_041690155.1 Desulfomicrobium sp.
TCATGAAGATCACCCAGCGCGAAGCGGCCCGCCAGCTCATGAGCTTTGACGTCATCCTCCTGGGTGCGGTCATCTGCCTGGCCTCGCTTGGGCTCATCATGGTTCTCAGCGCAAGCGGGATAATGGCCGAGAAGGTATACGGCGACAAGTACGCCCTGTTCTGGAAGCAGGTGCTCTTCATGATCGCCGGGGGCGTCGTGCTGACGGTCGCGGCCCGTGCGAACATGGAATATTTTTATCGCCACACCTACCTCTGGATCCTGCTGGCGGCGGGGCTTCTGCTCATGACTGTCTTTTCGCCTTTCGCCGTGACTGCGGGCGGAGCAAGCCGCTGGCTGCGGGTGGGACCGTTCTCGGTTCAGCCGCTGGAGGCCGCGAAAATCGCGCTGGTTTTCTATCTGTCCTACTTTTTCGCCAACAAGCAGGACCTGGTCAAAACGTTCAGCGTGGGCTTTTTGCCGCCGATCATCGTGACCGGCAGCCTCTGCTTCCTGCTGCTTCTGCAGCCGGATTTTGGTGGCGCGGTCTTTCTGGCGGGCCTGCTTTTTCTGATGTGTCTGGTCGGTGGAACACGAATCATCTTTCTGGGATCGGCCGTTGTCCTGGCCCTGGTCTCGGCGGCGCTGCTGGTGGTCAATTCGCCCTATCGTTTCAGAAGGGTCTTTTCCTTTCTGGACCCGTTCCAGGACGCCCAGAACACGGGGTATCAGCTGGTGCAGTCTCTTTACGGGCTGGGTTCCGGCGGATGGTTTGGACAGGGGCTTGGCGAAGGAAAACAGAAGCTTTTCTTCCTGCCCGAAGCGCACAATGACTTTATCATGTCCGTACTCGGAGAAGAATTGGGCTTTGTCGGCGTTTCATTGATCATCATCCTGCTCGGCGTGGTCCTGTGGCGGACACTGGCGATCAGCATCCGGCAGGTTTCCATGCATGATCGCATCACAGCCTTTGGCATGGGAGCCATCGTGATCGTCGGCGGCATCCTGAACATGGGCGTGGTTCTGGGCGCCATCCCGCCCAAGGGCGTGCCCATGCCGTTTTTGAGTTATGGAGGCAGCCATTTGCTTGCCGGTTTTTTCTGCACCGGGATCCTGCTCAACCTGTCCCGGAAGGTTAAGGCATGAAACGTTTGATTCTGACCACAGGCGGCACCGGAGGCCACATTTTTCCGGCTCTGGCCGTGGCGGAGTCCGTTCGCGCAGCAGTGCCTGAGTGCGAGATTCTTTTCGTGGGCGGACAGCGTGGACCCGAAGGCGAATGGGCGCGCAAGGCCGGGTTGCCCTTTGTGGCTCTTCCGGCCCAGGGCGTTCTGGGGCGCGGCATCAAGAGCGCGGCCACGGCCGTGTGGCTGGGACGCAGCCTTTTCAAGTCCTGGAAGCTTTTACGCGAATTCAGGCCCGACGTGGTGCTGGGCCTGGGCGGATACGCGGGATTCTCCTGCCCCCTGGCGGCCAGTTTGATGGGAATACCCACGGCAATTCATGAGCAGAACAGTGTGCCCGGGGTTACCAACCGGGTTCTGGCAGGGCGGGTTGATCGTGTCCTGGTCAGCTTTGCCGATACGGAAGGCGCGGCCTTTGGCGGCGGGAAAGCCGTTGTCACCGGCAACCCCGTTCGCGCTGAAATTCGTTCTTTGCGGGATGAACGACGAATGCAGGGGCGCAATATTTTGATTGTGGGAGGCAGCCAGGGCGCTTCGGCCCTGAATGGCTTCGTGGTGCGCGAACTGGACCGCCTCAAGGAACTGGGCCTTGGCATCTGGCATCAGACGGGAAAGGACGAATTCGAGGCCATCCGTGACGTTTACGCCCAAAAATATCCCGAGGCTCGCGTGGAGCCGTTTATCAGCGACATGCATGAAGCCTATCGCTTCGCCGATCTGGTCATCTGCCGGGCCGGGGCCACGACCATCGCCGAGCTCACGGTTGCGGTAAAGCCGAGCATCCTGGTTCCTTTTCCTTATGCAACGCACGACCACCAGCTCAAGAACGCCCGCTCGCTGGAGAAGGTCGGAGCGGCGCTGGTCATTCAGCAGCGTCAATTGGAAGAACTGAATTTGTCCTCGGTGGTGGGTGATCTTTTTCAAATGCCGGAAAATCTGGCCAGAATGGCACGGGCCGCCCGTGAAGCGGGCATCCCCGATGCCGGAGACCGGGTGGTGGCGCAATTACAGGATTTGGCGTCGGGCAAAGCGCGGCGTGACAGACGGTGAATATGAAGTCGAAAATAAAAAAAATACACATGGTCGGCATTGGCGGCGCAGGCATGAGCGGCATCGCCGAAGTGCTGCTCACCCTCGGCTATGAAGTGTCGGGATCGGATCTGGTCAAGGGGCCGGTGGCGCAGCGTCTGGAAACTCTTGGAGCCACGGTCCATGCCGGTCACGAGAGGAAAAACGTGCAGGGCGCGCAAGTCGTGGTTCGCTCAACGGCCGTGAGTGAGGACAACCCCGAGCTGGAGGAAGCACGGGCCCATGGAGTGCCGATCATCCCGCGTGCGGAGATGCTGGCTGAGCTTATGCGCCTGAAAGTTGGCGTGGCCGTGGCCGGGACCCACGGAAAGACCACGACCACGTCGCTCTTGGCAACGATTTTCATGGAGGCCCGGCTTGATCCGACGGTCATCATCGGAGGGCGTCTCAACGCATACGGTTCCAATGCCATGCTCGGGCAGGGCCGTTATCTCATCGCCGAAGCCGACGAGTCGGACGGGTCATTTTTGTGCCTTTTGCCGAGAATATCCATCGTCACCAACGTCGATGCCGATCACCTCGATTATTACAAGGATCTGGACGAAATTCGGGACAGCTTTGTCGACTTCATGAACAGCGTGCCGTTTTACGGCCTGAACGTGGTCTGCGGTGATGACAAGGGCGTGCAGTCGATCCTGCCCCGGGTCCGCCGTCCGGTCATGACTTACGGATTCGGGGAAGAAAACGATTTGCGCGCCGAGATCATCAGCTGCGAGGCCGGATCGAGATTTAACGTCTATCGTCGCAACGAGTTCTGGGGCGAGGTGTCCCTGACCCATCCCGGCCGGCACAATGTGCTGAACGCCATGGCCGCCATAGGAGTGGCCATGGAGGCCGGGGTCCCGCGGGAGGACATCATTCACGGCCTTGGCGCTTTTGCCGGAGTGGGACGACGGTTCGAGCATAAAGGCGAGCGAAACGGAGTGCTGGTGGTTGACGACTACGGTCACCATCCAACGGAAATCGCAGCCACCCTTGAAACCGCCAGGCTTTGCTATCCGCACAAGCGGCTGGTGGTGGCTTTCCAGCCGCACAGGTTCAGCAGGACTCAGGCCCTGTTCGGGGATTTTTCCAAAGTGTTCGCCGGGGTCGATCAGTTGCTGCTGACGGAAATCTATCCGGCCAGCGAATCGCCCATCCCCGGAGTCAGCGGACAGAGCCTGGCCCAGGCCATCAGGCAGGTGACAAGCACTCCGGTGCAATTTTTCGAGGATTTTGAAGCCATGCAGGCCGCTCTTGGCGAAATCCTGCAGGAAGGTGATCTGTTTTTGACATTGGGTGCAGGCAGCATCTGGACAGTCGGCCAGGGTTATCTGGACGAAGAGGTGAAAAATTCGTGAGCACGGCGGTAATGGGCAAGAAGATTCGCCGGAATGTAGCCCGGCGCAAGGATCGCAAGCAACCGGTAAGCAAGGTTGCGGTGCTTGGCGGATTCCTTCTTGGCCTGGGACGCGCGGTATTCATCCTGACGCGCTGGACTTTGGGCATTGCAGCGGTGGTCGTGGTCAGTTTCGGAATTCTTTTTGCCTACCGGTGGGTCACGGCCCATGAGTTTTTTGCGCTCGCCAATCTGCGGATCGAAGGCTCCCAGCGGCTTGGCAGCGAAGAGATCGCAGAAATGGGCGGGGTCAGCACGGGATCAAATGTCTTGAGCATCAACATCGCGGAGGTGCAGCGCCGCATCGCCGCCAGTGAATGGGTGGAAAGCGTGGCCGTGACCAGGGTTCTGCCCGACGGCCTGATCATCGATGTGAAGGAGCGTGAACCGGCCTTTCTGACGCGCCACGACGAGCAGCTCTACTACGCGGACGTGAACGGGCAAACCATCGCACCCGTCACCGTGGACAAGTTCATTTCGCTTCCGATCCTGGAAACGGAAGAAGGCGTGCAGGTCGGAAACGGGATCAGGACGCTTTTGGACGAGGTTGCCCGGAACTCTCTGCCTTTCGGCATGAGCCAGATTGCCTGGCTGCGGCAGGACAGCGCGGATCAGTTCAGCATATTTTTGGAAAAGCCACGGGTGCTCGTGCAGTTGGATGGCGCGGATCTGGATGCCGCGCTGAAAAGCCTGACCAAGGTTTGGGCGGATTTGGGGCGCCGGGGCGAACTGGATCGCACCGAATTCATGTTTGTCATGCCCGGGCGGGCATGGATCAGGCTGGATGCCGATCAAACACTCTAGGGAACGAATGCCGGCCGGAGCCGGGAGATGAGGGGAAGTATGGCCAAGTCTGAATTGATCGTCGGTCTGGACATCGGAACGACCAAGATATGTACCGTTGTGGGTGAGGTGGGGACGGACTCGCTGGTGGATATCATCGGCATCGGCACCAGCCCGTCCACTGGCCTTCGGAAAGGCGTGGTCGTCAACATCGAACAGACCGTGCAGTCCATCAAGAAAGCCCTTGAGGAAGCCGAACTCATGGCCGGTTGCGAGATCCGGGCCGTATACGCCGGAATCGCGGGCAGCCATATCAAGGGTTTCAACAGCCATGGCGTGATCGCCGTCAAGGGCGGCGAAGTGACCCCCCGCGACATCGAGCGGGTCATCGATGCGGCCAAGGCTGTGGCCATCCCGCTGGACCGCGAGGTCATTCACATTCTGCCTCAGGAATACATCGTCGACGACCAGACCGGCATTGCCGATCCTCTGGGCATGGCCGGGGTACGGCTTGAGGTGAAGGTGCACATCGTCACCGGCGCGGTGACCAGTGCCCAGAACATCGTCAAGAGTTGCCACAAGTCAGGGCTCGACGTCGAAGACATCGTGCTGGAGGCATTCGCCTCCTCCAAGGCCGTACTGACCGACGAGGAACGCGAAATCGGGGTCGCGCTGGTGGACATCGGCGGCGGCACCTCGGACATCGCAATTTTTCACGGCAACTCCATCAAACACACCGGGGTCATCGCCCTGGGCGGCACAAATCTGACCAACGACATCGCCTTTGGCCTGCGCACGCCGACCCAGGCCGCCGAGAAGATCAAGATCAAGTACGGCTGCGCGCTGGCGGAGCTGGTCAAGAAGGATGAGATCATCGAGGTGCCGAGCGTCGGAGGCCGCGAGGCGCGCAAGCTGACCAGGCAGGTGCTGGCGGAAATCTGCGAACCGCGCATGGAGGAGCTGCTGGCCCTGGTGGACCAGGAGCTGATCCGCTCCGGGTACAAAAAGCTTATCGGCGCGGGAGTGGTGCTGACCGGCGGCGCATCGCGCATCGAAGGAATTCAGGAATTGGCGGAGCAGGTTTTCAACCTGCCGACCAGAACGGGTTCGCCTGCCGGAGTGGGCGGACTCAAGGATGTGGTGGACAGCCCGACGTATGCCACGGCGGTGGGGCTGCTCCTTTATGGCGCGGAAAAACACGGGCGGGACAGCAAGATCCGCATCCGCGACAAGAATATTTTCCACTCCATCCTGGCGCGGATGAAGAAGTGGTTCGTGGACATCAGCTGACGGATTTGACGAGCACGGGAAAACGGAGAACGGAACAATGCAAAAGTGGGGGGAAGTATGGATTTCCTAGAAATTGAACGCGAAGACAATGCTTTGATCAAAGTCATCGGAGTAGGTGGCGGAGGCGGCAACGCGGTGAACAACATGATCAAGGCCGCCATGCAGGGCGTGACCTTCATCGCCGCGAACACGGACATGCAGGCTCTGAAACATTC
>JAWLHW010000147.1:0-5904 GCA_041690155.1 Desulfomicrobium sp.
CTGCCCCGCATTCCGCAAGGGGCGCGCCCCTTGACCCGATTATGGGGTGCAGGGGATCATCCCCTGCCCGCCGGAAGCTTTCTTTAGTAGGCACTGTGCGGTAGAAGAAGCGGGGCTCCGCCCCACACCCCGCAAGGGACTCGTCTCTTGACCCGATTATGGGGTGCAGGGGATCATCCCCTGCCCGCCGGAGGCTTTCTTAATACGAGGTGATTATCATGCTGGATCTGCTTATCATCAACGCCGCCCTGCCCGGGCAGGATTCGCTGACCGAGATCGGCTGCAAGGATGGCCGGATTGTTGCGGTCGAACCGAGCATCAAGGCCGAGGCTGCCAAGATCATTGACGCCAAGGGGTATCTGGTCACCGCGCCTTTCGTGGACAGCCACTTTCACATGGATGCGACCCTGTCCGCAGGGCTGCCGCGCAGGAACGAGACCGGCACGCTGCTGGAAGGCATCCGCATCTGGGGCGAACTCAAGCCCGACCTTACCGCCGAGGCGATAAAAGATCGGGCCATGAAGCTGCTGCACTGGTCGGTGGCCAAGGGGAACCTGGCCATCCGGACGCATGTGGACACCACGGACCCGAGCCTGATGGCCGTGGACGTGCTTTTGGAAGTGCGCGAAGAGATGAAGGATTTCGTGGACATCCAGCTAGTGGCCTTTCCCCAGGACGGTGTGCTGCGTTCGCCGGGCGGGGTGGAGCTGCTGGAACGAGCGCTGGACAAGGGCGTGGATGTGGTGGGCGGCATCCCGCATTTCGAGCGGACCATGGACCAGGGGCGGGAGTCGGTGCGCGTGCTGTGCGAAATAGCCGAAAAACGCGGGCTCATGGTCGACATGCATTGCGACGAGTCCGACGATCCGCATTCCCGGCACGTGGAGAGCCTGGCCTGTGAGACGCAGCGCCTCGGCCTGCATGGCCGGGTCACGGGATCGCACCTGACGAGCATGCACTCCATGGACAACTATTACGTCTCGAAGCTGTTGCCGCTCATGGCCGAGGCGGGCATGCACTGCGTGTGCAATCCGCTTGTGAACATGAACCTGCAGGGCCGCCATGACACATATCCCAAGAGAAGGGGGCTCATGCGCGTGCCGGAGCTCATGAACATGGGCATCAACGTGGCCTTCGGTCACGACGACGTCATGGACCCTTGGTATCCCATGGGCAGCCACGACATGCTCGAAGTGGCGCACATGGGCGCGCACGCCCTGCACATGACCGGAACCGACGGACTCGGGAAGATGTTTTCGGCAGTGACCACAAACGGCGCCAGGGCTCTGGGGCTGGAAGGTTACGGACTCGAACCCGGCTGCAACGCGGACATGGTCATCCTGCAGGCCGCAAACGAACTCGAGGCCCTGCGCCTGCGCCCGGCGCGGCTGTGGGTCATCCGCCGGGGCAAGGTCATCAGCCGCACTCCGGAAGTGATATCGAGTGTTGATCTGGGCAAGGGCGAGGAACTGGTGGATTTCACGTAACGGCCAAAAGGCGCATCGGGACACGCCCATGAACACTCCGCAAAACCGGCCCATGTATCTCTTCCTCCTCGGCCTCGCCATATTGAGTGCCCTGGGCTTTCAGGGCTGGCGCACGCTTTTCAACAATTACGCGGTGGAAATCGCGCAGGTGACCGGCCAGCAGATGGGTGTCATTCAGGGCCTGCGCGAGGTCCCGGGATTTCTGGCGCTTCTGGTCGTCTACCTGCTGATTTTTGTGCGCGAGCACCGCCTGGCCGTGCTTTCGCTGATGGTCATGGGGATGGGGGTGATGCTGACGGGCATGATGCCAAGCTTCGGCGGTCTTGTCCTGACCACCCTGATCATGTCCTTCGGGTTCCACTACTATGAGACCTTGAGCCAGTCCCTGACCCTGCAGTACTTCAGCGTCACCCAGAGCCCGGTGGTCATGGGAAGGCTGCGCGCGATGGGCTCGGCAGGCAATCTCGTCATCGGGCTCGTCTTTCTGGTGGCCGTGAACCACGCCACCTACCAGACCCTGTACGTGCTGCTCGGTATCTTCATCGTGGGGGCGGCCAGTTTCTTCCTGCTGGCCAAGCCAACACGGAAGGACTTGCCGCTGCAGCGCAAGAACATGGTCATGCGCCGCCGCTACTGGCTTTTTTACGTGCTGACTTTCTTGTCCGGTTCCCGGCGACAGATTTTCGTGGCTTTCGCCGTGTTTCTGATGGTCTCGAAGTTCGGGTATACGGTCACGGAGATTACGCTGCTGTTCATGCTCAACAACGCCGTGAATTATTTCCTGAGCCCCATGATCGGCCGGGCCGTGAACCGCTTCGGCGAACGCAAGGTGCTGTCCCTTGAATACGCTGCCCTGTTCTTCGTCTTTCTTGGCTACGCCTTGACCGACAGCAAGCTTCTGGTGGCCGTCCTCTACATTCTGGACCATATCTTCTACAATTTCGCCATGGCCATCCGCTCCTTTTTTCAGAAGATCGCCGATCCACGCGACATCGCCCCGAGCATGGCCGTGGGCTTCACCATCAACCATATCGCGGCCGTGATCATCCCCATCGCGGGCGGCCTGCTCTGGATGGTGGACTACCGAATACCCTTCGTAAGCGGCGCGGTGCTGAGCCTCGTGTCCCTGGCCTTCGTGCAGTGCATCCGTACTGAAAATACATTAACCGTCTCGATATAAAAGCGCGTCCTCCTGGTACACGGCTGCCCCGATAGAAAGCGCATCTTCACTCTCCGTACTTAGTCAATTTGGCGTGCATGGTCTTTCTGGTGATGCCTAGGCGGCGAGCGGCCTCGCTCTTGTTCCCTCCGGCCGTTTCCAATGCATCCAGAATGGCCAGGCGCTCCAGTTCCTCCAGAGTCAGGTTGGCGAATCCCCCTTCCAGCCGGGCCTCACCCGCGCCGCCGGACAAAGCGGGCGGCAACTCGCGCTCGCTTATGTATTCGCCCCGCGCCAGGACCACGGCGCGCTCCACGGCGTTCTCCAGTTCCCGCACGTTGCCGGGCCACTGGTGCTTGAGCAGGCGATCCATGGCTTCCGGCGTGAATCCCTTGATGCGCTTGACGTTCTTCTCGGCGAACTTTCTCAAAAAATGCGTGGCCAGCAGCGGAATATCCTCCTCACGTTCGCGCAGGGAGGGCAGGGCCAGGGCGACCACGTTCAGGCGGTAGTAGAGGTCCTGCCGGAATCGCCCCGCCTCAACCTCGACCAGAAGGTCGCGATTGGTGGCAGCCACGATGCGCACATCGACCTTGAGGGTCTGGTCCCCGCCCACGCGCTGGATTTCGCGCTCCTGAATGACACGCAACAGCTTGACCTGCATGGCCAGGGGCATCTCACCAATCTCATCCAGAAAGATGGTCCCCTTGTCCGCCGCCAGGAAACGACCCTCACGCCGCCGGTCGGCTCCTGTGAAGGCACCCTTCTCATGACCGAAGAGCTCGGATTCGAGCAGGGTCTCGGTCAGAGCCGCGCAGTTCACAGGGACGTAGGGCCCTTTGTTGCGGGGGCTGTTTGCATGGACGGCTCTGGCTATGAGTTCCTTGCCCGTACCCGACTCGCCGGTGACCATGATCGTGGCTTCGGACGGGGCAATGGTGGCCAGCATCTCCAGCAGCCGTTGCATGGCCGCACTTTGGCCGATGATCCCACCGGGGTCGAAGGACGCGGACAGATTCTGGCGCAGGGCCCTGTTTTCATTACGCAGGGCTGCATGGTCCAGGGCCCGATCCATACTCAGGCGCAGATCCTCGAAGTCCAGGGGCTTGGTCAGATAGTCGTAGGCGCCAGCCTTGATGGCCTCCACCGCCGTTTCCACATCAGAATAAGCCGTCATGATCAGGACGGGGATGGCCGGGTTGTAGGTCTTGATCTCCCTCAAAGCCTCGATGCCGGAGATTCCGGCCATACGCACATCCATGAGGATGAGGTCGAAGGCCTGTTTCCGGCAGCGCTCCACGGCCGTTTCACCGTCGGGCACTGCCTCCACGCGGAAGCCCCAGTCCGCCAGCAGGGTCGTCAGCATGCCCCGGTGCCCGAGGTCATCGTCGACGATGAGAATAGTGATTCGGGATGGCTTCATGCCGATCTCCTCTTCATTGGCAGTTCGATGGTGAAAACCGTGCCCCGGCCGACTGCGCTTTCAACCTTGATGGCCGCGCCATGGCCCTCGACGATACGGTGAACGATGGCCAGGCCCAAGCCCGTGCCCGAGGATTTGGTGGTAAAGTACGGGTTGAAGATATCCCCCAGAACTTTGGGCGGTATGCCGTGCCCGGTGTCCTCGATGCGCAGGGATACGATCCCTTCCTCCTGGCCCGGGTAAGACGAGATGCGCAGCACCCCTCCCTGGCCCATGGCCTGCGCCGCATTGAGAAAAAGATTGAGTAAGGCCTGGGTCATGCGTTCGGGATCCAGAGGGATGGGCGGCAACGTTCCCCTCTGGCTGAACTCGACCGTGATGTCCTTGGCCATGACGTCGGCTCTGGCCAGGCGCAGGGCCCTCTCCACGACTGCGTCCAGGTCTTCGTCACGTAGCTTCAGCTCGCTCGGCCGAGCGAACTCGAGCAGCTCGGACACCACACGGTTTAGGCGATCCGTCTCCTGGATCATGGCCCGAGCCGCATCCCGATCCTGGCCCTGAACCTTCCCAGCGAGGTATGTGGCAAAGCCCTTGATAGAACTCAGCGGATTCCTGATCTCGTGCGCCACTCCCGCCGCCAGGTTGCCAAGGGCTGAGAGGCGTTCATTGCGCCGCACCTGCTCCTGCAGCCGACGCAATTCCCCAAGGTCGCGCAGCAGGAAGAGGTGTCCCAGGAAACGGCCGTCGCTGTTGACGATGCGCGAGGCGGCGATGCCTACAGGGACACCGCGACCGTCGGGAACAACCAGCACATCCTCCCGCTCCAGCACCTCGTCCTGCTTTTCGAGTCCTCCCGTCAGTCCGGCCCAATCCAAGCCCCCGAGAATGCCCAAAGACTGACCCTCAATCTCCTCCGCCGGCTTTCCGACGAGAGCAGCCGCAGCCGCATTGGCCAGCACCACCCTCCCTTCAGGATCGGTGGTCAGGAGCCCAAGGGGCAAGCAGGTCACGACCTCTGAAGCGAAGGCCTGTGTGTCCTGCAGAAGACGCCGAGAACGCCGGTAGTGTTCCGCCCAGAACAGCCCCACGATCGCGCCCGCGCCGATGAGCACTGTCAGCATGCCGATGATGGTGCTGGTGCGGAGTTCGTCAGCCATGGCTTCTTCGAGGGGACGCGCGTCCTGCCCAAGGAAGATGACCGCCGGCCCAGGCTCATTTGCGCTTCCATCTGATATTAAAAAATCCTGGCCGAAGCCAGCCATGGGTTCGCACCACATGGAGCTGTTAACACCCGGAAGAGGTGAAAATTTCTTGTAGACCTCGAAAACTTCACGACCGTCACCAACTGTCAGGAAGCGGCCCCTGTGCTCTTCTTCCGGGGAAATCACGGGCCAGGCCTCCTGCGGATGAAGGTCCGAACCAATGCGTGCCGCATCGTTATGCGCGAGGATCCTTCCACTCTCGTCGGTCACCGCCAGATAGACAATACCGTGCTGCTTGGCCGTCTCCTCCACCAGGGACTGGAAATAGCCAGGTCCGCCGTGCATGCCCATGCCTATTCGCGTCCCGGCCTCCAGCGCCCAGAACAGGGCGTCGGCGTGGTCCAGATAGTTCGCTATCATGTGCGCCCTTGTGCGCTGGAGATTGCGGGCCGCGAATACCGCGACCGCGAGTCCCAGGATCACCACGAGACCTGCCATCAACCACGGCGCTGAGCGTTTTTGTTTCGAAAAATCTGAAAACATGTTCATCGATCTCCTCGAATAAAAACCTGTAACCGTTTTACCCACACAGTCCAGTTTGGCGTCACATGTTTACCCACAAAATCCGGCATC
>JAWLHW010000148.1:0-5856 GCA_041690155.1 Desulfomicrobium sp.
CCTGCCGTGCGCTCCAGCCGCGCGCAGATCGACCGCAGCGAATACGTGCGGGTCGTGCAGCAGGACATCTTCACCTGCCCGAACCTCTTCGTCCGCCAGGAGACAGCCGCGTCCCTGACCGTGGAAGACGGATGCGTGACGGGCGTAGTCACCACCCTGGGCGAGACCATTGCCTGCCGGGCGGCGCTTTTGACCACGGGCACCTTTCTGCAGGGCCTCATTCATATCGGCCTCAATAATTTCAGCGGCGGCCGCTTTGGCGATCCGGCAAGCTGTGGACTCTCACCACGGCTGAGTGAACTGGGTTTTGAACTGGGCCGCCTCAAGACCGGAACAGTGCCCCGGCTGCTCAAGTCATCCATTGATTATTCCGTCATGGAGGAACAGGCTGGCGACAACCCGCCCCGGCCCTTCAGCTTCGACAGCCCGGGTATCAGGCTCAAGCAACTGCCCTGCTTCGTGACCTACACCACGGAGCGCACCCACGAGATAATCCGCACCGGATTCGACCGTTCGCCCATGTTTACCGGCGTCATCAAGGGCACCGGAGCGCGCTACTGCCCATCCATCGAGGACAAGATCGCCCGTTTCCCCGAAAAGGACCGGCACCAGATTTTTGTCGAGCCCGAAGGCCTGACCAGTCACGAGGTCTATCCCAACGGCATCCCGACGAGCCTGCCGCTGGATATCCAGAAGGCTCTGGTGGCGTCCATTCCGGGCCTGGAAAAAGCCCAGATCATTCGGCCCGGCTATGCCATCGAATACGATTATGTTCCCCCGACCCAGCTCAAGCCCACCCTTGAGACCAAGCTGGTGCGCGGGCTGTACATGGCCGGGCAGATCAACGGCACCTCGGGCTACGAGGAAGCCGCCGGGCAGGGACTGTGGGCGGCCATCAACGCGGTCCTCGCCCTGCGCGGCGAACCCGAACTGATCCTGACCCGCAGCCAGGCCTACATCGCAGTGCTCGTGGACGACTTGGTCACCAAGGGCACGCTTGAGCCCTACCGCATGTTCACCTCCAGAGCCGAACACCGGCTTCTGCTGCGCGAGGACAATGCCGACGAGCGCCTGACCGCGATCGGGCGTGACCTGGGCCTGGTCGACGACAGCCGTTGGCAGCGTTACTCGCGCAAGCATGCAGCTGTAAACGAGATCATGGCCGGAATGGAAGCCGTGCGCGTGCGCCCCGATGCCGCGACCAGGGATCTGGTCGAAACCATGGGCGGCACGATCCCGCAAAAGGCCGTCAGCCTCAAGGATTTGCTGCGCCAGCCGGAACTGAGCATCGACATGCTCACGCCGCTGTGGCCGGAGCTGGAGAATTTTGACAGGGAAGCTTTGGAAGAGGCGGAAATCAAGACGAAATATGAAGGCTATCTGCGCCGCCAGCAGGAGTTGGTGGACCGTTTCGAAAAGATGGAGCAGACCACGCTGCCCGAAGACATGAATTATACGGGTATTTCTGGCCTCTCCCGCGAAGTCGTGGAAAAACTGTCCCGCATCCAGCCCCGCACCCTGGGTCAGGCCGGTCGTATTTCAGGGATCACGCCCGCTGCCCTGTCCTGCCTTGAAATTCAGCTCAAAAAAATCGGACGACTCTGATCAGGGCCGTCCGAATCTGTTCGAAAAATCATCTTTTTTTGAAACCAGCGGGTTCACCCCCGCCGTCAATCCTCACCCAGCTCTGAAGCGCAGTGTGCAAAGGACGGCACATAAAACCCGTCAACCAGCTCCTGGGCCAGGGTTTCAAGCCGGGCCACGAAAGCGTCATCAAGAACGGACTCCAGGGTTTCGTCCGACGGCATGACATCTTCCTCCGGGCCCCGAATCTTCAAGAGAATGACCCGGCCGTTGCTCATGACCTCGTAGCCGACTGTCCTGGCCATGCCGCGCCCATGCAGTTCGCGGACATGATCCTCAATGATCTCGAAAAGTTCCAGTCCCGTATCCGGTCTGGTCACGATGGAAAAAACACGTTCCGCCACGTTCACCTCCTGTGCCGTTTCTCGCTTTCACGTTTGCCCTGGCTTGTAAACCGTGCGACAGGCACTTCACAATCACGAAAAAGATACATACCCTTATCTTTTTGAACCACATTCACGGGAAAGGACTTATGAAACAACTCGTCGCGAACCGCATGGATCGATGCATCGGCTGCCATTCATGCTCCCTGGCCTGCGCCCGCACGGTCCACAAATGCCTGTCCTGGGAAAATGCCGGCATCCGCATTCTGTCTTCCGGCGGCCTCTCCACCGGTTTTCTGGCCAAGGTCTGTCTGGCCTGCGATCCTGCCCCCTGTGCGGCGGTCTGCCCCACGGGCAGCCTCAAGCAGCGCAAGGGGGGCGGAGTCACCCAGCAGAAGAAGCTCTGCATCCAGTGCGGCAAATGCGTGGCCGCCTGCCCGGTTGACGCCATTGCCCAGGACCGCCAGGGCCGTCCCTATGTCTGCATCCATTGCGGCAACTGCGTGGGCTTCTGCCCACACGACTGCCTTGAAATGCAGGAGGTGGAAGTATGATCGCCAGCACCTTTAAGATATTGGAAGTCAACCTGTCCACGGGCCGTTCCACCATCCGCAGCATGCCCGGCGTGGAAACATACATCGGCGGATCCGGCCTGGCTGCAAAACTTCATCTCGATTACGCCAAACCCGAGCTGGCCTGGGATGATCCCCTTCAGCCCCTGATCTTCTGCGTCGGTCCTCTGACCGGATATTTTCCGCTGATGAGCAAGACGGTCTGTGCCTTCACTTCGCCCCTGCACAGCCAGTACGCAGAGTCCCACGCCGGAGGCCGCAGCGCCCTGGCCCTGCGCTTCGCGGGCCTGGACGCCCTGGTCGTCATCGGTCGCTCCGAACGCCCCATGGTTCTGCATCTGAGCACAAATGTCATCGAGTTCATGGACGCGGGCTACATGTGGGGCAAAGACGCCCTGACCACGGGCAAACTGCTGCGACGCATCCTCAAGGGTTCCGGACACCGCACAATCATGCGCATCGGCGTGGCAGGAGAGAACAAGTCGGCCATGGCCTGCATCAACGTCGACACCTATCGCCACTTCGGCCGCCTTGGCGGCGGCGCGGTCATGGGAGCCAAGAACGTCAAGGCCATCGCCATCGAAGGCAACGGCTCCCAGGACCTGCCCGAGGGCAAGGAATACGGGGCCCTGTACAAAGACATCTACCGCAAACTGACCGACACGGACATGATGCGCAAGTACCACAACCTGGGCACGGCATCGAACCTGGAGGCGCTCAACGAGCTCAAAGCCCTGCCCTGGCGCAATCTGCAAGCCACCTCTGACCCGGGTATCGAGGGCATCACCGGCGAACGCTTCGCCGACGACACCCTGCTGCGCAACGCCGCCTGCTCGGGTTGCCCGGTGGGCTGCATCCATATCGGCTTCGTGCGCGAGAAATTCGACAAGGACAACCAGTACCTCTACCGGCAGGTCGGTTACGACTACGAGCCCATCTTCGCCACCGGCTCCATGCTCGGCCTGACCCACGCCCCGGAAGTGCTCACGGTCATGGACGAGGTGGAAAAGGCGGGCCTTGACGTCATGAGCGGCGGCGTGGCTCTGGCCTGGGCCACGGAGGCGCTGGAAAAGGGCGTGGTCACGGTGGAACAGACCGGGATCGAGCTGCGCTTCGGCGAAGTCCAGGGATACCTCAAAGCCGTGCACCTGCTGGCCGGAGCGGCAAACGAGTTCTGGAAACTCCTCGCCGCCGGGACCATGGTCGCGGCCAAACATTACGGGGGCGAAGATTTCGCCTGCGTGCTGGGCCAGGAGATGGCCGGATACGCCACGGGCGAGGTCTTCTACGTAGCCCAGTCCCTGGGCCTTCGGCATTCGCACCTGGACACCGGGGCCTACAGCTACGACCAGTCGAACGCACCCAAGGACGTGGACAAGGCCCTGGCCTTTCTGCTGGAAGACGAGCGCGAACGGGTGGTCCTGACCTCCATGGTGGCCTGCCTCTTTGCCCGCAAGGTCTATGATCCGGACACGCTGCGCCAGTGCCTGACCGTGCTCGGCGGGGGCGAACTGGCCGAGAACCTCGATAACGCGGGCGCCTCCATCCAGAAGCTGCGCTGGCAGGCCCGGATGGCGGGCGGTTTCGACCCCATGGGTGTCAAGATTCCCAAACGCTTCCTGGAAGTCACGACCTGGAAGGGCCAGGCCGATCCAAAGTATCTCGAGGAGCTGCGTCTGTCCTATGCCAAGGCCATAAGCGAGATGGGGCGTTCAGAGCAAAAGGATTAGAACCAATTACCGGGCCGGAGCGTTTGCTCCGGCCCCTAAACGAGGGTCAGTGCATGGATACCCACGATGTACGCTGGCGGCAGAGATTCGACCAGTTCGATAAATCATTCGCATTACTTGAATCGGCAATGACTATCGAAAAAATGACCGTCATCGAACGTGCTGGACTCATCCAGTTCTTTGAAATGGCTTTCGAGCAAAGCTGGAAGCTGCTCAAGGATTACCAGGAGGCGGAAGGGTTTACGATCACAAGTCCGCGCCAGGCCATCAAACAGGGCTTTCAATCCGGCCTCGTCACCGACGGCCATGCCTGGATAAGCGCCCTGGAAGACCGCAACCTGACCACGCACACATACAACGAGCAGACAGCCAACCTCGTGGAACAAAAAATCCGCAACGCCTATTTTCCCCTGCTCAAAGCCCTGCATGCAGTTTTCCGTGACAGGATCGGGCAGCAGCCGTGAACGCATATTCCGGCATTGGACTGCTGGAGAGCGACCTGGCGCTGATCGGCAGCGCCGCGGGGCAAATCCCCGAAATAGACAAGGTCATTCTTTTTGGTTCAAGGGCCAAAGGAACGCACAAACGCGGTTCGGATGTGGACCTGGCCATCAAGGGAAACAACCTTGCTTACGAATCCGCAATCCGGCTGGCCAGCCTTCTCAATGAAGAATCGCCTATGCCCTATTTTTTTGATGTCATTGATTACGATGCCATCACGGAAGCTCAACTGCTCGAACATATCGACCGGGTGGGAGTGGTAATCTTTAAGCGGCACTAACTCTCGCCCGCCAGTTCCACTTCCGCCACCCTGCGATACTCCGGTCCGGAAGGCTTGAGGATACTCTGCCAAAGCACGATGCGATCCACCGTGAACACGGGCCAATCCCTGTCCAGATCCGCGAGCAGGCCGGACCAGTCGTCGGTTCGTGCAGCTGTCTTGACCCGCGCCACGGTCAGGTGCGGGGAAAACGGTTTCGACTCGGCCGCAAATCCGGCCTTTTCCAAGCCCGCATCAAGCTTCTCAAAATACGCCGCACATTCCTCGCGCCCCTGACGCAAACCGATCCAGACCACACGCGGCGCGCCCCTGGCAGGAAAAAAGCCACCCGGTCCCCCCTGCGCTGCTAAACTGCCCCGTGCCGCCTCCTGCATCGTCTGGACAATGGCTTCAATCCTGTCCTCTTCCACCTCTCCAAGAAACTTGAGCGTCACATGAACCAGTTCCGGACGCACCCAGGACACCTTCGAGGATAGCCGCTTTTTCCACGCATTCTGAACCTCGCGAATGGTTTGCGCGTACTCGTCGGGAAGGGGAATGCCTATGAAAAGACGCATGGGTAACGCTCCGACAGATTTTCACCGTGCCGCCAAGGCCTGGATCCTTGCCTGCGCGGGGATGACTTGCAACCGGGTGTTCCGCGACCAGTACGGCATGCGCGCCTGGATCTCCGCCTGCGCGGGGATGACTTGTATGGATTGCCCGCATCATATGGTAGAGAACCTGGATCCCCGCCTTCGCGGGGATGACACTGAGGCAGGGCAGCGATGGCGCGTCTGACATGGATGGACGGGAGCTCGAAAAAA
>JAWLHW010000149.1:0-5824 GCA_041690155.1 Desulfomicrobium sp.
TTTTTCGAGATCTACGATCCCGCGCGTTTTGAAAAATCATCCGGCATGAGCTTTGCCCGCTTCCGGCAAAAAACCCTGCAGGAATTCGCCACCGCCCAGTGGGTCGACATCCGCATGGAGAATCTGCAGGTCCTGCAGGGACCGGACTACATGGTCTCGGTCTTTGCCCAGCGCACCTTCCCCCATGGCGAGCAGGGCTGGCGCAGGCTGTACTGGATGCGCCAGGTGGAGCTGTGGAAGATAGTCGGCGAGGAGTGGATTCCGCAGAACCTGGGCGGCGGGATGGACTACGCCCAACTGGTCGGCAAGGAGATTCGCGAACGGCTGCGTGAATGCGCCCAGGCCTGGGATAAGGGTGATATCAAAACCCTGCTACGGACCTACGACCGATCCGGCAGTCGCAATGGTGCCCAGGGCCGCGAAGCCATCGGCGCATCGCTTGAACGCGACATGGCGGCCAAAAAGAAAAATCCCTACAGCGCCGAACCCGTAGTGCGCGTCACCAAACAGGGAGTTGAGGCCAACCTCCAGACGGACGGCCTTTCCAGGACCATCATCTTTCTGCCCGGGGCCTTTAAAACCTGGCTCATTGCAAGCGACAAGGCAGCGAAGCAGCCATGACCTTCACCAACCTGCCCCTGCGCTACATTGAAGAACATCCCCATTATCTGGACCTCTTTTTGACCCGCGGGCTCAACCCCGAACTCGGCTTTGACGCCCTGAGCCTCGATGCGTTTTCGGTCGACTGGCACAAAAAGACCGCCCGTATTTTTCACGATGCCGGACTGACCTGCGCCGTACACCTGCCCTTTTTCGACCTGCGCCCGGGAAGTTTGGACCCCATGATCCGCAAAGCGAGCAGGCAGCGCCTGCTGGACGCCGTAGAGACGGCCCGAATTTACGACCCGGCGCATTTCATCGCCCACCTGGACTACATCAGCGTCATCTATTCCCATTTCGAGGAAGCATGGCTTGAAAATTCCCTGCGGACCTGGGAGCTTGTACTGGATCAGACGGCAAATGTGCCGCTCTATCTCGAAAACGTGTTCGAACTGGGCCCGGATCATCATGTGCGCGTGCTGCGGGAACTCGCAGGTACGGCCGGAGTCTGCCTGGATGTGGGGCATTGGCACTGTTTCGCTCAGGGAAGCAGGCGCGGCAATCTGATGGAATGGATCACGGCGCTGTCCCCTTTTCGCCTGCACCTGCACCTGCACGACAACGATGGCCAGTCCGACGCCCATCTTGGACTCGGAGAGGGCTCGATCCCCTGGGACCAGCTCTGGACCAGCCTGGCCGGACGGGAATTCACGACCACCTTCGAACCGCACACCGAGGCCGCCTTCCAGGCCACCCAGGACTACCTGCGCGCCCGCGACCTCAAGTTCTGAACCAGTGCAAATCGCGACACGAATCGCGACATTAATCACGACAAATCCTTGCAAATCGCGACATATCATGACATACCGCATGTCGTGATTCGTCATCATTTGTCACGGCAAGGTTCGCGCATGCAGAGTACAACCCAAAGACTCGAAGAAATCCGGCAGCTTCTGCTCCAATATCCTGACGGACTGACCAGCACCGCCATCAGCGCGCTTTTGCATGATCCACCGCATCAACGCACGGTGCAACGCTGGCTGGCCGAACTCGCGGCGGCTGGAGTCGTGACCGTTTCCGGTCGCGCAAGAGCCACCGTGTATCAGCTGCCCACTCCTCCTGGCCGCGCTCCAGTGCTGCTCTCGGAACCGTCGGCACCGTTTGACACCACGGACGGCATTCCCCTCTCAGAGCAAGGCAGAGAGATTTGCGCCTATGTCAGGCGGCCACGCACAGGCCGAACTCCCATTGGTTATGACCGAAACTTTCTCGACGACTACGTTCCAAGCCAGACCTGGTACTTGAGCGAAGCGACCAGAAGACATCTGCGGAGCATTGGCGAGACGGACGCGTTCGGTCGACCGGCGGGCACGCATGGCCGGGCCGTCTTGAACCGGCTTCTGATTGACTTGTCCTGGGCCTCGAGCCGTCTGGAGGGAAACACCTATTCGCGGCTTGATACGCAGAAATTGATTGAATTTGGACGTCATGCACAGGGCAAGGGATCCCAGGACGCCCAGATGATCCTCAACCACAAGGCGGCCATCGAACTGTTGCTCGACGACGCCGATTCCGTGGGCTTTGACGCGCATACCTTCTTCAGCCTGCACGGCCTGCTCTCGGAGAACCTGATGCCTGACCCGGATGCCTCCGGCCGCCTGCGCTTCAGACCGGTAGAGATCAGCGGATCGGTCTTTGTCCCGCTGGCCATGCCGCAGGTCATCGAAGAGTGTTTTCATGGCATCCTGCACAAGGCGGCGGCCATTACGGATCCTTTCGAACAGTCATTTTTCGTGCTGGTCCAGCTTCCGTACCTTCAGCCGTTCGAGGATGTGAACAAGCGCGTCTCACGGATCGGGGCCAATATTCCGCTTCTGAAAAACAACCTCTCGCCGCTGACCTTCATCGACGTTCCGGATCGCACATACATCGATGCGATCCTTGGCGTGTACGAAATGAACCGCATCGAATTGCTGCGCGATCTCTTTGTCTGGGCCTACGAGCGCTCGGCAAGGGAGTACGTGGCTGTGCGCAAGAGTCTGGCCGAGCCGGATCCGCTTCGCCTGCGTTACAGAGAGCAGTTGCGGGAGATTGTCATCGATATCGTGCGCACCAGACGACAGGACGTGCTGGAGGCCATGGAACGATTTGCGGATGAGCAGGTCGAGGGCAAAGACCGCGAGGCCTTTGTCGAGATGGTTCAGGACGAACTAAAGCGCCTCCACCCGGGAACGCTGGCCAGATACCGGCTTCGGCTTTCCGAGTTCGAAGCGTGGCGGGAAGCAAGAAAGCTCTGAAGATACGAAAAGCCCCGAAGGCAGAATGCGGACCATCAATGTGCTGATCGAGACATTCTGCATCCAGGGCTGCTTAAGGCTCATGACGAAAGAGGGCGCGGCGGGGATTAAATCCCCGCAACGTCAAAACGTACGGGCCTCCTGCTCGGGCCAAACGCCTTTGTAGCCCCGGCACAGAAAGATGGTGAATGTCTGTCCGGTGCGTTTTCCATGGGCGCTTACCACCACCCTTGGTTCATCCACGCTCTCGAACAAGGGGAGCACCCGGTCCGAAACCTTGTCCTTTTCACCCTTGTAGACAAAGACCGCATTTTGCATCCCGCTGTCCGGACCGGGCCACAGATCGTACTGGTTCATCTTGCGCCCTCCGGCCAGGCAGAATGCCCGCTTCTGGCCCGGAACGTAAAAGGACAGCTCCGCCGTGACTCCGTATTCACTCCCAAACACAAAGACGCTTTCCTCCCCGCCAAGCTCGTCCCTGGCCTGCGCTACCTGCACGCCCAGATCCTGCCAGCCCATGAGCCGGTGCACCGGATTCTTGGGGCTGTCGAAGGGAATGAACCCCTGCAGGTGCAGCAGGATGAAAACCACCGCGCCCAGGGCGGGCCAGGCGAAGCGCCATCTGGGACGCGGATCGCGGTGCACGAACCGCTCCACGGCCAGGGCCGCGAGCATGATGCCGGCGGGATAGGCCGTGGCCGACCAGTTGGCTTCGACCTTGGTGTGCAGGCTCCAGAACAGGAAAAAGAGCCACACGGGCCAGAAGTAGACGGTCAGGATGATGCCCATGGGCCGGGACAGCCAGGGGAACACGGGCTCCCTGTCGCTCTTCAGGAGCTGAACCGCGACAAGCCAGGCCCCGATGAACAGGAACACGAACCACCACGGGGTGACCACGCCCAGCTGACTGCCCAGATATTCGGGAAAGTTCTTCAGCTCGAAAAAAACCTTGGCCTTGTCCCCGGCCATGGCCCCGCGATAGAGGACGTGCTTGATCCCGACCCAGCCGTTGGTGGCGTTCCAAATCAGGATGGGCAGCAACCCGGCCGCGCCAGCGATTCCCAGCGTCTTGAGCAGGCGTGGCCAGAAAAGGGCGGGCATGTCCTGCTTTCGTCCAATCCAGAACGCGGCCACAAGGGCCAGGGGAATGAAGAGCACCATGGTGTATTTGGCCGTGATCCCAAGCGCAATGCACAGCCCGAGCATGATGAACGCCGCGAGATGCCCCTTGTCCACGGCCACGCCAAAGCAGATCATGCCCAGAAGCCAGAAGACCAGGAGCGGATTGTCCGTGGTCATGAGCAGGCCACCGGCCATGAAGAGCATGGTCGTGTTGAGCACAAAAAGCGTCCAGAAGGCGGTGCGGATGCGTTTGAGATAGATGCCGATCCAACCCAGCACGGCCAGTTGCATGATCAGCGCTCCGACCATGGCGCCGGAGCGAACGCCAAGTTCCGTCGCGCCCAGAAAGGCGGTGCCAACGTAATTGATGAACGCGATGAGCGGCCCCTTGGAATAATAGGACCACTGCAGACTGCGGCTCCAGTCCCAGTACTGGGCCTCGTCCGGGGCGAGGTTCAGCTGGCCGGAAACCACGAACCAGTATCTGGCCAGGGTCGCGGCCGTAATCAAAAGAAGACTTAAAGCCCAATACAGTGCGGATTCTTGGCGATTCGTCATATGGCCCCCTCCTTGGCGGGAGCGGTTGCGAGAATATCTTTTATGTCCTGCGCGCAAATGCGCTTGATCTCAAACTCTCCCTGCCAGGGCGGCAGGACGAAATACGTGTGTCCGGGCCAGGAAAGGGCGGCCGCATGCAGCAAAAGCCCGCCGCCCCGGCCATAGCGGGGATCGCCGACAATGGCGTGTCCGAGATCGGCCAGATGGACCCGGATCTGATGGGTGCGTCCGGTGCCGAGAACGACCAGCAGCAGACTCTTCTGCCCGTCTTCAAGCAATGGATGCACGTGGGAGACGGCCCGCTTGCCCTTTCCGGAGACCACCTGTTCCCCGCGCCCGGTCTCGGCCTTGGCCAGCTCCGAGACGATGGTCCGCCAGCCGCCCGCTTCCCATGCCCCTTCCACCCAGCACAGATAACCCTTGGTCAGCGAGGGCCATGAGGCGTGCATGGAGCGCAGAAAATCATGGGTCTTGGCGCAGAGCAGAAGCCCGGACGTGTCGCGGTCCAGGCGATGCACCGGGACCGGCACAAAGCCCTCCTGATGGCGTGACTTCAGGCGGTCATGCACGGAATCGCTCCAACCCGTTCCCCCGTGCACCGGGAGCCCTGCGGGCTTGTTTACAAGGAGCACCTCGTCGTTTTCGAACACGGCGTCAATTCCAGGCAGAGCAGAGTCTGTAACTGACTTGCGCTGCACATCGACCGGAGGGATGCGCACCTTCTGTCCCGTCAGTACGCGGTCGAATGGCTTGCAGCGGCGACCGTCGATACGTACCTGCCCCGTGCGCACCAGACGCATGAGCAGGCTCGCAGGAAGACTGCCCAGCCGTGCCTCCAGAAAGGAGACGAGCTTGCGGCCGTTTTCCTCGCGCCCGACTTCCACCACCTGAACCGACGTCCTTTCCGACTGCATGGTCCCTCCGCTTTGACAGGCCCTTTCTTGATGGCTACAGGGGCTCTTGTCAAACAAGCCCTTTAGCCATCCCCCTATGAAAAATACCACTCGCTCTTTCAGGCTGGTGTGCGCAATGGACCAGGTCCAGGATGTGGAAGCCCTGCTCCATGCCGAAGGTTTCCGCTTCGAGCCGCAGCCCTGCTTCGCCCTGGCGCGGACCCTCACAGCCGAGCCCATGCCGCTGGGCCGAAGCATCGCGGCCAGGTTCGGCTACATCTACATTCAGGACAAGTCCTCCATGCTGCCGCCCCTGGCCCTTGCCCCCGAACCCGGCGACCGGGTGCTCGACTT
>JAWLHW010000150.1:0-5806 GCA_041690155.1 Desulfomicrobium sp.
CTCGGCGACCGCCGAGATTTCGGTCGCTCAGACAAAGGTGAAATCACCTGGATAGAAGCACAGCACCACCCATTTCCCGAGAAAGTCGGACAGTCTTATATTGGTGAAACCGCCATTGAAGTATGCCGGAGCTGCAAAGTCCGGTGCTTTCTTTCCTACCTGGATCATGGGGCGTGCTCCTTGGGCTGGTGTTGCTGGTTGAACGGTTTCTTCCGGGGTCTGCTCAACATCGGCTGTCGGTCTGGTGCAGCCTGCCGCCAATTCTTCTCCCATCACTAACCTCCGTGGCTTGTATTGATGATAACGATAGTTCTTTCCAAAACGGATAGCATTACCATATTTAATTGGAATCGAAAGAACAAGGACCTTGGCGATATTTCATCAAACTATGAGGGAAATAGTTTGCGCGTGAAGTCGAAAAAAGAACGGGGCTTCGGCGTTGTACCGAAACCCCGTTCAGGATCGGGAAGATGGATTGACTAGCTGGCGGCAGGAGCGGGGATGAGGCGCTTGTTGCCTTCCCAGACCTTTTCGGCTTTGGGGGTGACTTTAAGGTATTTGAACCACTCGTGGCTGGCCATGTGCTCTGGGTCCATCTGCAGTTTGCGGCTGTGCTCCATGATGGGCGGCACCAGCTCCTTGATGTCGCCGGACAGGGCTTCGGCGGTTGTGAAGGCCGCGGCCTTGATGGCGATGTCCACGGCTTTCTGGCTGTATTGCTGAGATTGGGCCAGGGTGTGCAGGGCCTTGGTCGGGTTGTGGAAGCCGACGCTGTTCTCGGCGGAGACGTAATCCCAGAAAAACTGGCCCTTGCGGCACATTTCGCGGGCGTCGATCATGAATTGGTCGTAATCGGCCGGCTTCTCCCCTTCGAATTCGCTGGCCATGCGAATGGCTTCATGCGCCTTGACCGAGATATCCTGGGCAGCCATGAGCTGCTCCCAGACCTTGTCCTGGGTGTTGATGACCCGCTGCTTGAGAAATTCGGGGCTTTTGTCCGTGTGGCACTGGCGGCAGGCCTTCATGTCCGGGTCTTTCAGGGGCGAAGTCCAGTGATGGTTGGACATCTTTTTCTTGCCGTCCAGACGGGTGTAGCTCATGTGGCAGTCGGCGCAGCTGACTCCGGCAGCGCCATGCGCTCCGTTGTGCCACATCTCGTATTCAGGATGCTGGGCCTTGAGCATGGGGGTTTTGGAGACGGGGTGAACCCAATCCACGAAATTGCCTTCAAATCCGGGAATGGTGGTGTCGCCGTGGCCCTTGTAGTAGGCGTAAATCTCTTCGGGATCCTTGCCCTGGGCCCACGGGAAGACGGGCTTCTTGGACACGCCCTGGCCAGGATCGGTAAAGTAGTATTCCACGTGGCACTGGCCGCACATCAGGGCTCGCTGCTCGTTGCGCGACATGGTCTTGAAATCCTTGCCTTCGGCCTTGAGGTGGTCCTTCAGCGGTTCGGAATACAGGCGCAGTTCCATGTTGGCAGGATCGTGGCAGTTGGCGCAGCCGATGGTGTTTTCGTCCATGTCGACCTGTTCGCGGAATTCGTTGAAATCCTTGGCCCAGAATTCGTCGCCGTATTCTCCGACCCACTCGTTCATCTTGGCGGTCTTGCAGTTCCAGCAGGTGGCAGGCAGTCCGGCCTTTTCATCGTAGCGGTTCAGACGGTCGATATGCAGAATATCTTTTATGGCGTACGTGTGGCCGCGGGCCGCTCTGTATTCGTAGCTGAACGCGTAGCCGAGCCAAAGGTTCTTCAGGTACGGCTGGGCGTGCTTGTAGCCCTCGGGCAATGGGCTTACGTTGTCGTGTTTGTTGTAGGCCACGGATCCGCCGTACTCGGTCATGATTTCCGATTCGTTATTGCGCAGGTACGTTTCGTAGTGAAGCGGAAATTCGGACTTGAAGGCGGAATTTTTGATTTCGTCAGATTTGAGGTCGGTTTTGAAGGTCGGCGGCACAGGTTCTGTCGCTTCGGAACATGCGCTCAGGGCCAGGGCCATTCCCACGGCCAATATGGCGAAAAGAGGAAAATTTCTACGCATCGGCGGCGCTCCTTTTGGCTATGGGGATTTTTGGAGTGTGGGGCACGTGACGGTGGCAATCGGTGCAGAACTTCTTGCTCTGCATGACCACGGTGGACGTGGTGGAGGCATGGCAGCGCTGACAGTTTTCCTGGGTCACTTCCCTGGTTTCGTCGCCCGGATGGATGAGGTCGGGAATGCTGCTCGTGACCGTGGCCAGGATGTCCCTGGTGCCCTCCTTGGTCTTGAACGGGATCTTGGCCACCAGGTTATGCGGGGCATGGCATTCGTTGCAGGCCAGTTCGGCGTGGACAGAGCGCTTGTGCGTCAGTGCCGCCTCGGCCATGGAATGACAGCTGCCGCAGAAACTGGCCTGATCCGTGGCGGTCATGGCCAGGGCCGCCCCAACCGTGACCACGATGCCCGCTAAGGCCGGAAGCAGGGCGAAGCGCCAGCTCCGTCCACTGGATGCATCTTTTTTTGGAGTCATACTCCCTCCTGTTCAGATATGTTGGAACCGGACCGTTTCCAGTGCCTGGTCGTCTCCAGAACGATCAGGCAGTGCTAAGTATTCATAATGATCCATCTAACAAAAAAATTCAACTTCGTGGAGTTAAAGTTGTAACGAAATTGAAACATGTGTATCGGCATGAGCCGAAGATGGGAAAATTTTGAACGGAATGCGCGCACAGGGGGGCTGGTTTGACGCAGCAAAGAATACTGATCATCGACGACGACCCTGACATCGTCACGACCGTCAGAGCCAATCTGGAGTTGGACGGCTTCGTGGTGCTGAGCGCAACAAAAGGGGCCCTGGGTCTTGCTGCCGTGCAGGCGAACGCACCCGACCTCGTGCTTCTGGATCTGGGCCTGCCCGATATCGATGGGATCAAGGTCTGCCAGATATTAAGACGGGAGAGCGAGGTGCCGGTCATCATGCTCTCGGCCCGGGATACGGTCGCGGACAAGCTCCTGGGACTGGAGTGCGGAGCTGACGACTATCTGGTCAAACCCTTCAATGCCCTGGAACTTTCGGCCCGCATCCGGACCGTGTTGCGCAGGGTCCGGCGCAGCGAAACGGCTACCGTGCAACGTAGTGGGGATATCGTTCTCGATTACCGTACCCATCAGGCCTCGATCCAGGGCCGGCAAACAATTTTGACCCGGACCGAATTCTCGCTGCTCGAACTCTTTGTGGCTCATCCCAAAGAGACTCTGACCCGCGATTTCATCCAGAGCCAGAACTGGGGCGATTCCAAGCTCTATTCACACAGCCGGGCCGTGGATGTGCATGTGCAGCGTCTGCGTAAAAAGATCGAAGAAAATCCCCAAGTCCCGCGTTATATCCTGACCGTGGCCGGAGTCGGCTACAGGTTCGAACCCAATCCGTGACAGGCGTTTCGAGGTGTTTTTGAGGCAGTTGTGCTGCGGAGGGCGGGGAATTTTGGGCGTGAGGCTCGCGCGGCACTGGCTCAAGGAAACGGAGCAGCCGTTTGCTGGGCTGCTGAGGAATTTTGGGCAAAAAAAAGCCCGTCAGGTGACGGGCTTCATCGCGATCGTAGTGTTCTGCTTAGTAGCGTGAACGGCTATCGGAGCGGCTTTCACGGGGCTGCGCTTCGTTGACCTTCAGGTTGCGGCCCTGGCAGTCGGTTCCGTTCAGCGCCTGGATGGACTTGCGTGCACCTTCATCGTCCATTTCCACGAAGCCGAAGCCGCGTGAGCGACCGGTTTCACGGTCTTCGATGACATGGGCAGAGCTGACCTGACCGTACTGGGAAAACATGGCGTGCAGATCTGCATCAGTGGTCGACCAGGACAAATTTCCAACATAGATGTTCTTAGACAAGACAGTAACTCCAAAGAAAAAAAAGTAAAAAGAAGAACTCTCGTCCTGCGGGAAACAGTTACCTGCAGGATTGCGAATCATGAAATTGAATTCGATTTTGAATTCAGATTTTCATTTCCGCCAAAGTCAGCAGTCACTAGGTTGGCTGAATTTTAATGTCAACGCTTATTATTTTTACTTTCAACGCAAAACAATGATTATACCCTGAAAATATATTCAATAGGCTTGAATAGAACGCTTATTTATTTTCAGATTATTTTGCAGGCTTTTTTGGAACACGGGTCGTTGGGCCTGAAAAATGGGTTGGCGGTTCTCATCACGCCCTGCGTTTGTCTTCTTCCGGGACCGCATTCATTGTTTTGCCGCCGGCAGGGTGAAGGTGAAGGCGCTGCCGCCGCCGGGGTTGTCCTCGACCCAGATGCGTCCTCCGTGGGCACGCACGATCTGGCTGCAAATGGCCAGCCCCAGTCCCGTGCCGCCGGGCTTTCCCCTTGTTCCGGACGAAGGCGCAGTGTGGAATTTTTTGAAGATGGCTTCCCTGTCGTCGGGAGGAATGCCGGGACCCTGGTCCCGGACCTGGATGCGGATCTCGTTGCCCTCGTTCTGCAGGGCAAAGCTGATGACCCCGCCTGTGGGGGAATATTTGATGGCGTTGTCGGTCAGATTGACGATGACCTGCTCGATACGCTCCACGTCCGCCAATGCGATCATCGGGCCTGGTGAAAGTACGATCAGGCGCAAGCCATGCTCTTCCGCCAGCGGGCTCATGATCTCGACAATCTCTCCTGTCAGCTCGGTCATGTCCGCCGGACCGAAGTTCCAGTCGATCTTTTCCGCCTCGATGCGCGTGATGTCGAAGATGTCCGTGACCAGATGCACGAGGCGGCTCACGTTCTTGTCCATGATGTGCAGATAGTCCTGCCTGTCCGGGGCGTTCTCCGTGCGTCTGAGATAGTCGAGCCCGCCCCGGATGGAGGTCAGCGGGGAGCGCAGCTCGTGCGACATGGTGGCCAGAAATTCGCTCTTCAGACGGTCCAGGGTTTTGAGTTCCTCGTTGGCCAGGGCCAGCTCGCTGGTCGCGTTCTGCACCTCTTCCTCCAGCCTGTTGCGCCCCTCTTCCAGCTTGACGCTCATGCTGCTCAAGGCCTGGCCGACGCGGTCCATTTCGTGGCTGCTGCCAATGTGGATCGGCCCGGGGAATTGCCCCCGGCTGATGCCGTCGGCAACGGTTTCAAGGGTGCCAAGAGGGTTGAGCACCAGGTAGCGGACCAGGAAATACAGGGTCATCACCGTGAGCATGATGAGCGCCAGGGCCGAGACGAAGAGCTGCATCTTGCCCCGGCTCAGCGAGTCGAGCACGTGCTGCACGGGCAGGTGGATGCTCAGACATCCGCTGACGGTGCCCTTGGTGTAGTTTTTGTGACAGGACAGGCAGGTCTCGTCGACATAGAGAGGGGCGGAATACTGGAATACCGCCTCTCCGTTGTGTTCGGCCAGGGCGTAGTATTCCTTGTTTTCTGGCTGGGCGAAGCTCCTTATGGCCGCTGTCTCGAATTCATCGGGCCTGTTTTCGGGATTCATGGGCGCGATGCCCGCCAGCCTGAAGCGGTACAGGTTCTGGCGGTAGGAGTAGAGGGACAGCTGCTTGGTGACCATGGACGGCGTGAAGCGTTGCAGCAGGCCGCGCTCCGTGGGCAGGAGGTCGGAATAGAACGCGCCGCCGCCTTGGGCCCCGGGAGTGTCCGTGCGCAGGTAGACTCCCTGGGTGTCCGAGACCCAGTGCCGGGTCAGAATGATTTGCCTGGTCAGGACCCTGGCCTGGTTGACCACCTGGGTCCATGCCTGCCGCTCCTCGGCCACGCCCTGCCAGAGAAAGATGATGCCCAGGAGGGGCACGACGATGCAAATGATGGCCGACATGAACTTGAACTGCAAAGAA
>JAWLHW010000151.1:0-5743 GCA_041690155.1 Desulfomicrobium sp.
CCACGTTGGTGGTCTGCCCCACGGCGATACCTACAGGAATAGGGCTGCCCACCGGTTCGGCAAAGGCTGCCTGGGCAAAAAACAGGCTTGCTGCCAGCACTACGAATATGCGCATGAAATCCTCCGTAAGAATGCGATTTGCTGAAAGAAAATCGAATCAATCGATTAAAGATCGATCGAATTATCAAGGAAGGTCAGTAGGTGCAAGCTGAAAATACCCTACAGAGAAGTAAGTATGAAAAAAAGTTTCAGAATCGATCCGGTGAGCCCTCACATCGCGCAAATTTCACTGCGGCGGCACCGTGAACCACTCCCCCACTTTAGGCAGCAGGAAATGTGATTCGTCGATACCCCTGGACAGCAAGGCCTCCGAAATCTCCCGGCGCGGGGCTGCGTAGGATTCGTCAGCCATGGGGAAGACCTCGTGCTGAGTGCCCATGGCATTCCCCTGCCCCAGATCCAGGAAGGTCTGGACCGCCTCGGCAGGATTCATGTGGGCGTAGCGCATGAACCATTGCGGCTCGTATGCCCCGACCGGCAGCAGGCTCAGGCGCGGCGTGCCGTACTTTGCCACAAAATCCTCGGACAAATGTTTTGCATAACCCGCATCAGCCAGAAAGTAGATGGCCCCGCCCGGCGCATCGATGACAAAAGCGCCCCACAGAGCTTCAAGACGATCAAAAAGCCCCCGGGCCGACCAGTGCTGCATGGGTTCGAGCACAAGCCGTACCTGTTCGTTGAAGGTGAAGCTCTGTCCCCAATCCAGAGTTTCAACCCGCATATCCGGAACCGCCGACCTGATCGTGACATCATTGCCAAGCGGCGTCAGGACCAGGGGGTTGAAGGCCTGATGCAGGCGCTTGAGTGTCGGCAGATCCAGATGATCGTAATGATTGTGACTGACCAGTACCAGATCGATGGGCGGCAGCTCTTCAAACCTGACCCCGGGCGCGGCCACCCGCTTGGGCCCCGCAAAACTGAACGGGCTGGCCCGATCGGACCAGATCGGGTCGGTCAGGATGTTCACTCCCCGGGTCTGCAGCAGCACCGTGGCATGGCCGACATAGGTCACGCGCAGTTCTTCGCCCATGACGCGTTCCGGGGGGATCGTCGGTTCAACCGCCACATGCTCCGGCCAGTAGCCGCGATCGGCGGTCAGACGCCATTTGAGAAAATCACCGAATCGGTTGGGCATTGGCTCCCAGGGATTGTCAAATCTGCTCCCATCAAAATGATCCGACACAGGGCCGCGATAATACCCATTGCCGCAACCAAGCAGGAACAGCACGGCAAACAAAAAAAACGCGCCGCCAGCCCTAACCATTCTGGGTCCACGACGGTGTGCCTGGGGAGGATTACGCATTGAAAATCTCCGGTTCGGAAAGAGAATCAAAAGAATCTTCTGTATGGAATCATCCAGCAAAGACAGGAAACGAGCCAGACAACACTGCCTGCAATAGTCAGAAAGTCACCACTCTGCACACCGGATACGATAAACATGACGCCGGACACGCAAAAGCCTGACAAAGCGAGCAACTCCAGCTTCCAGTCCTTCGCGTATTTATCGGTTGCTGCTACCTTGTCACCCTTGAAGACATTTTCCCTGGAACTTGTTTTTCGATTCTCTGATGTGTGATTCATAAAACCACTCTACAGAGGACATATTGAAAAGTCATTCACTCGGAAGTGCGTCAGAGGGGATGTGGTCATTGAGAAAGTGGACAAAAACGATGTCCGCGGCCGTTTCCAGGACCGCGATGATCCGGGATCGTCCTGCCCATGGCGAGCAACACATGGAGAGGCAGATGGCCGTTACGGACAAACCCCTGGGCCGCGCCCGGGTCCACGACGACGCGCCGAAGAGAAGTTTGATTTTTTTTTGAACCAAGGGACACGAACGGTTCAATCAAAATCAAGGTAGAGCCAGCTTTCTCCTCTACCCTGTTTTCTCACCTCTTTTCACAATCTGATTCTGACGACACAGCCGACTTCTGGCCTCACCTTTCATATTGAAGTATTCCAGTATCGAAAAATTTTACTCGGCGTCGCACAATGCAAACCTGTCACGGCAGCGACTTGTTCATTGGGCTAGCCAAAATTCCAGGCTGGATTTAAGGATGGCTGCGTTGTACCATCACCCTGAAAGCCCTCATCGAGGTGATGCATTTGATCGGCCAAGCCATGATTGAATGATCGCCTGAGGGACCATAAAAATGATTCTGAAGCGCCCCTGCCTGCGGAGAAAGGAGAAGAAGCGATGCATGATCAAGGTTTGATTGTTATAGCTATTATCTTGCTGGTCGGGGCGGTGTGTCAGTGGGCCGCCTGGCGGGTCAGGCTGCCGGCCATCCTGTTTCTGTTGCTCTGCGGCATCCTGGCCGGCCCTGTTCTGGGTTGGCTGCATCCCGATCAATTGTTTGGAGACCTTCTTTTTCCTTTCATATCGCTGGCTGTCGCCGTGATCCTCTTCGAAGGTGGCCTGACTCTCAAGTTCGATGACATACGCGGCATCGAAAAGGTTCTGCGCAACCTCATAACCTTCGGCGTTGCCATCACCTGGCTGCTGACCGCCCTGGCCGTGCACTGGCTGCTGGATTTTTCGTGGGAAATTTCTTTTCTGTTCGGGGCGATCATGGTGGTTACGGGACCGACAGTGATCGCCCCCATGCTGCATACCGTGCGTCCAAATAAAAATGTGGCCAACATCCTGCGCTGGGAAGGCATACTCATCGATCCCCTCGGTGCCACGCTGGCCGTTCTGGTGTACCAGTTCATTGTTTCAGGCAGTGCACAGGGAGAGTTTTTACCAACAATCACAGTGTTCGGAAAAATTCTGGCCATTGGATTCGTGCTTGGCAGCAGCAGCGGATATTTGCTCGGCATTGCCCTGCGGCGGCACTGGATTCCGCAATATCTTCATGATTTCCTTGTCCTGGCCCTGGTCTGCGGCGTCTTCGCCGTGTCCGACGCTCTTGAGCCGGAATCCGGGCTGCTCTCCGTAACGGTGATGGGTGTTTTGCTGGCCAACATGAAGGATGTCCACGATCTCAGTGAAATCATGGACTTCAAGGAAAGCCTGAGCCTCGTGCTCATATCGATGCTGTTCATTATTCTTCCCGCCCGCATGAACGCGGATGCTTTTCTGGCGCTTGGCTGGTCATCGTTAGGAGTTCTGGCGGTAATCCAGTTCGTATCACGCCCCCTGTCAGCGCAATTTTCGTCCATCGGTTCGAAGCTGAGCATGAACGAGAGGCATCTTCTGTCCTGGATCGCACCGCGCGGAATTGTCGCGGCGGCCATATCGGCGCTTTTTGCTATTAAGCTTGAATCCCTGGGCTACGCACAGGCCGCGCAGATGGTTCCTTTGGCCTTCATGATGATTATCGGGACTGTCCTGCTCCAAAGCGTCACCGCTGGTCCCATTGCCAGGTGGCTCAACGTCGCCGAACCTGAACCAACGGGCTGTCTCATTATCGGCGCAGACCGTCTGGCACGGGCCATCGCCGCAGCTCTCAAGAAAAACGGATTCCAGATAGTGCTCGCGGATCAATCGTGGGAAAACATCAATGCGGCGAACATGCTCGGACTCAGGACGTATTGGGGAAAGGCGGTATCCAAACACGCCGACCGACGCCTGAACCTGACCGGCATCGGCTGCATGCTGGCCTTGAGCGCCAACCATGATTTCAACGCACTGGCGGCAAAGCACTATAGAATAGAGTTCGGAGCAAACAACATTTATTCAATCAGTAATGAGGAAGCCACGGGCAAGGAGGTCGATGAAAAAGACTCAATCAAGCATGGCGGCCAACTGCTTTTCCAGAAAACAGCGACACGGGAATATCTGTATAACCTGATCGTCGAAGGCGCTGAAATAAAGACCACGCTGCTCACAGATCAATTTTCCTACGAAAACTATCTGCATAGAAAAAGCGGGCAGCGTATACCACTATTTGCCATCGACACAAAAGAACGCCTTCATCCACTGACACCGGATAAAAAACTCTCGCCTCAAAAAAACTGGAAAATTATGGGTATAACGCTGGATCGATGACTGCATTCGGCCCCCAGGCCTTCAGATCCCCCCTGGCATCAGGACGGCTCCCGAAATGGACTCCCGCCTACCCTTGACGGACAAACGTCGCGGGCATGACAGCAGGATATCTGGTGACGTTTTGCAGCACCCTCTTTGCGGATTAATGCTCAGAATGGAAAATCTCCGGTGTCTTCGATTTTGATCTCAAGCGTCCTGGGTTCCGGCTTTTTGGACTTCGCGTGCACCGGATTTCCGTCGACGCAGATTGCCTTGAAGGGTTTGGTGGGACAGGCATGCTCACAGGCGCCGCAGCCGACGCAGTAGTCAGCATGAACTTCCGGAATGACCAATGCCCGGTTGAGCGGGTTGGGGTAAGGCACCATGCGCACCGCCTTGGTCGGACAATGCTCTGAGCACGCGCCGCAGTTCGTGTTGTCCGTGACGACCACGCAGTTTTCTTTAATGAACCTGGCCACGCCCAGCTGCGTGCGCTTCTTTTCCTCCGGAGCCAGGGGCAGGATGGCACCGGTTGGGCAGACCTGCGAGCAGAGCGTGCACTCGAAGTTGCAGTAGGATGCGCGGAAATTGAGACGCGGCTGCATCATGCCCGAGGGCCCGAATTCGAGGATCGATGGAGAAAGAACCCGCGATGGGCATACGCTCACGCACAAGTGGCAGGCCGTGCAGAGGGAGGTAAAGCGCTCGATGCTGACGGATCCTGGCGGGGAGACGGGGCCGGTCACGGCCTCGGGTATGGTTGTCGGCCTGCTTTGCAGCACCGTGGCGTTGGTCTCCACCAACCCGGCCAGGCCCAGCAGAGATACCCCCGAATGCAGGAAAAATTCCCTTCGCCCCTGATCCGCCTGCACGGCGGGAACACGCCGCCACCTGTTTTCAAAATGCACCGCCCCTTCCGGACAGGCAGCCAGACAGTTGTAACAGGCGACGCAGCGCCCGGCATCGACCCTCATGCGCGCAAGGTCGATGCAGCCCGCCTTGCATACGCGTTCGCAGCGCCTGCACTTCGTGCACCTGTCATGGTCGATCCCAAGGCCCAGCCATGAAATCCGCGACACCAGCCCCAAAAGCGTTCCCACCGGACAGACGGTATTGCAGTAAAGACGGCCGCGCCTGGCGGCAAGCCACCCGACCATGACCAGCGTTGTCGCGGCGACCCCGACGGCAAGGGGCGTCAGAACAGCCCACTGCTTGCGGGAAACTGCGTACTGACCAAACTGCTCAAACGCCATCGCGACGATATTATTGGCCAACACCAAGACCGGGCGGACGAGATCTGCCAGAATCCGCCCAAAAGCGCTGAACGGGTCGAGCAGATTCAGCAGCAGGCCACTGCCCCCGATCAGCAGCAGCGTCGTGATGACCACAATGACGTAGCGGAGAGTGCCGGCCGGTCTGAAATGAAATCTTCGCTTCCCGGCCGTAAACCCAATGGCATCCTGGAGGGTCCCGAGGGGACAGACGGTGGAACAGTAGACACGACCAAAGAAGACCGTCAGCGCCGCGACAAAAAGCCATCCCGCCGCGCCGAGGGCCGCCCCATGCATGAAGGCAAGCATGGAGGGGACGAACTGCAGGTACAATATTCCCTCCGTGAACGCCGGGGGAATCACGTTTCCCAGATCAAGAAAGAGCAGCGCTGTCAGTCCGAAAAAGGCAAGGGACAGGGCGACGCGCGCCGTCTTCAAG
>JAWLHW010000152.1:0-5705 GCA_041690155.1 Desulfomicrobium sp.
ATCGAAGCCGGCAAGTTGTTGCTGACGGAACGCGCTTTTGATCTTGAAGAAATGCGGACTTCCATTATAACCCTTTTTTCAATCCCCGCGCAGGAGAAGGGCATTCAGCTTGACGTCGAGCTTGCACCTGATCTTCCTTTAAAATTGATCGGGGATGATCTGCGGCTGCGGCAGATTCTTTTCAACCTGATTGGAAACGCGCTCAAGTTCACCGGCAAGGGGTTTGTTCGGACACAGATCAGCTTGCTTTCCAGCCTGCCTGACAACGGCTGCCGTCTTCTCTTTTGCGTCAACGACAGTGGGGAAGGTATCAGCGACACGCTCTTGCCCGCAATCTTCGAGCCCTTTGTACAGGGGGAGGGCTCCTATGTGCGCCGACACCAGGGGGCAGGACTGGGTCTGGCCATTGTCGGGCGGCTCATGCGCATGATGGGCGGATCGCTGGCCATCGACAGTTCGGAGGAGGGTACGACAATATGTTTTTCCTTGAGTTTCAAGATCCAGCCCAGTTCGGAGGAGACAATCGTCGAACGCGAGCGGCATGAGGAGGGCGGACACAGGGTCTTGCGCATTCTGCTCGCCGAGGACGATCCGGTAAGCATGTTCGCCGTACAGCGCATACTGGAGAAGGCAGGACATACTGTCACCCCTGCCTCGGACGGCGGCCAAGCCATCAAGCTGCTGCAAAAATCGGACTTTGACCTTATCCTCATGGATGTGCAGATGCCGGTCATGGACGGTTTGGAAGCCACGGCATTGATCCGTAGCGATCAAACCCTGGGCGACAAATCCCGAACCCCCATCGTGGCCATGACCGCTTACGCCATGAGCGGCGACAGGGAAAAATTTTTGGCCGCAGGCATGGATGATTACATCGCCAAACCCTTGGGCAGTGAGACTCTTCACGAAATTATTTCCAATGTCGTTATGCAAAAAAATGAAGAACACGAGCCACTGGAAACCGGTGTCTTGGATGAAAACGACCCCCTGAAACCAAAGCCTCGGGAAGCATAATGCCCACACGAGAAAACGGCCTGAAGACTAATCCCGAGCAGGGGCAGGAACACGAAGATCTGCTGCGCGAGCTGGAATCGCTGCGCCGCCGGGTGGCCGAACTGGAAGGTATGGCCTGCTCGGCAGCTCAGGCCGAGGAGACGCTGGCTCGTCAGGATGCGCTGATGCAGGCCATGCTGCGCAATATGCCTTTTGATTTCTGGGCGAGGGATCTGAACGAAAACATTATCATGCAGAGCGACACTTCCGTGCGCCTGTGGGGCGACCTTGCCACCACCAAAATCGACGACGCCGAGGTTTCGGAGGAAATCCGCAGCACCTGGCGCTCGGTCAACGAACAGGTCTATGCGGGAGAAATCCTTGAGGGCGAAAAGGAGTACGTCCTGTCAAACGGCGAAACGCATTTCTATCGCGACATAGTCGCGCCCATCCGCATGGGCGACGAAATCCTGGGCATCCTCGGAACCAATATCGACATCACGGATCATGTTCACAGCATCCGCGCCCTGCATGAGAGCGAAGCCCTGCTCAACATGACCCAGCGCCTGAGCCGCATGGGTGGCTGGCAGTGGGACGTGGAGCAGGGCGTCATGACCTGGACCCAGGAACTTTACCGGTTGCATGGCTTTTCTCCGGATCAGTTCGTGCCGGGATCGCCGGAGCATATCAGGAACAGCCAGGCCTGTTACGAGCCCCAGGACAGGGAGCTTGTCCGTCAAGCTTTCGAGGATTGCGTGGCCCACGGCCTTCCCTATGACCTGGAATTGACGTTTACCCCGTTTGGCGGTGGAGAGCGAATGCGGATTCGCACCAGCGCGGAGGCACTCTGGAAAAACGGGCGCGTGTCCAAGGTGCTCGGAACCTTCCAGGACATCACGGAAAAAAGAGCCCTTGAACAACGCTACGAGACCCTGTTTCAGCACATGCTGGATGGGTTCGCCCTGCATGAGATCATCTGCGATGCTTCCGGCCAGCCCGTTGACTACCGTTTTCTGGAAGTCAATCCGGCCTTCGAGCGGCACACCGGGCTTTTAGGCAGGGATATCAAAGGCAGGACCGTGCGCGAAATCATGCCCATGATCGAACAGGTCTGGATCGACACTTACGGAAAGGTGGCCCTGACGGGAAAGCCTGTGATTTTCGAGGAATATGCCGCAGCCCAGGACAAATTTTTCAAGGTCAGCGCCTTTCGACCGGCGCTCATGCGCTTCGCCTGCATTTTCACGGACATAACCGACCGCAAGCGCCACGAGCTGGACCTCAGCCAGGCCAAGGATACCGCCGAGGCCGCCAACGTGGCCAAGTCGGAATTTCTGGCCAACATGAGTCACGAAATCCGCACTCCATTGAACGGCATCGTGGGCATCCTGCAGTTGTTCGATTCGCAGGACCTTTCAGACGAACAGAGAAAGCTCATCGAATTGGCCAGCACCTCGGCCGGACGCCTGAACGACCTGCTCTCAGACATTCTCGATCTGGCCAGGATCGAATCCGGCAAGTTGGCCATCCAGGCCTTGCCCTTCAATCCCGGCGAATTGAGGGCCTCCACCCTGGGGCTTTTTGCCCTGGCCGCTCAGGACAAAAACCTGGATCTCGAATTCATCCTTGATCGCAACCTGCCGCCCATGCTGGTGGGAGACGAATCCCGGCTGCGCCAGGTGCTTTTCAACCTGGTGGGCAACTCGCTTAAATTCACCCGCGACGGCTTTGTGCGGGTCGAGATATCTCCGTTGCCGGGCGGAACATCACCCCGGATTCTCTTTTGCGTTACCGATTCCGGATCCGGAATTTCCGATCACCAACTTAAGGATATTTTTTCGCCGTTTGTGCAGGGTGAAGATTCCTATGTCCGGCAGCATCAGGGAGCCGGACTGGGATTGGCCATCGTCAAACGCATCGTGAGTCTGATGGACGGCGGCCTTTGCGTGGACAGTTGCGAAAATGGAACCGCCATCTGCTTCTCTCTTGCCATGCAGGCAGCCTCCAATCTCCAGGAACGCAGCGTTTCCCGGACGGCTTCATACCGGGGCGCGCACACCGGGCTTGCCATCCTTCTTGTCGAGGACGACGCCGTAAGCATGTTCGCGGCCAGGCGGATGCTGGAAAAAGCCGGACACAAGGTCACCGGAGCTACCGACGGAAGCGAGGTCGTGCCGCTCCTGCGGAAGGGCGCGTTTGACCTGATCCTCATGGACGTGCAACTGCCGGTCATGGACGGGTTGCAGGCCACGGCCCAGATTCGCGACGATGCTTCGCTGGGGGACAAATCGCGCATCCCCATCGTGGCCATGACCGCCTACGCCATGAGCGGCGACCGGGAAAAATTTCTGGCCGCCGGTATGAACGATTATATTGCCAAACCCCTCGGTACAGGCGAATTGATTGCTGTATTGGACAGGCTGGGAATTCGTCCATCGGAAAAATCATGAATCAACATAGCCTTATTTCGCAAATGAGCCGCCCATGACCAAAAAAATGCTCCTGAAAAACAACGGAAACCTGCGTTTTGAAGATTTCTTCGATCTGCAGGAGGTCCAGAAAATCCAGGACAGTTTTGCCATGGCTACGGGCGTCGCATCGCTTATCACCTCCCCCGACGGGACCCCGTTAACCGAGCCAAGCAATTTCACCCGGCTCTGCAGTCAGGTCATCCGGGGGTCCAGAACGGGAAGCGAGAATTGCATGCGCTCGGACGCCTTGCTTGGCACCTACAACCCCCACGGCCCGAACGTAAGCCGCTGCATGAGCGGCGGATTATGGGACGCAGGCGTGAGCATCACCGTGGGTGGACGGCATGTCGCCAACTGGCTCATCGGGCAGGTGCGCTCCAGCTTGTCGGATGAAGAGGCCATGCTTGGCTACGCCAGGACCATTGGTGCCGACGAGCAGGAATACCGCGAAGCCATGGAAGAAGTGCCTTACATGGAAGAGGCGCAATTCCGCCGCGTGGCCGAGGCCCTTTTCGTTATCGCCAACTCCCTGTCCGAAAAAGCCTATCAGCAAGCCATGCTGCTGGAGGAAAAAAGGGAGCGGCAAAAAATGGATGCCATGCGCGAGATGCTCATGGATCGCAGCCTGGACGGCATTGTCATCGTCGACCAGAATCATCGCGTCATCGAAAGCAACAGGCGCTTCGCGGACATGCTCGGCTACACTCCTGCCGAGGTGCTGGATTTACGCACCTGGAACTACGAAGCTAACATGACCGAAGGGATGATCAAAGAGCTGTTTTCCGATTTTTCGCAAGTCAATTCGGTTTTCGAGTCCAGGCATCGCAGAAAGGACGGATCGACCTTCGACGTGGAGGTGACCACAGCCGGAGCCAGCATCGACGGTCGATCCTGCATCCTGGCCTTCAGCCGCGACATCACCGCACGCAAGGAAGCCGAGCGGCAGCTGCGCCAGAGTGAGAAGCATTTCCGGGCGCTTTTCGAACTGAGCCGCGACGGGTTCATACTGGCCGACCCGGAAGGCCGCTTTCTGGATGCCAACAAGGCCTACTGCGACATGACGGGCTATTCACTGCCGGAACTGCGCGCCCTTGGTGATTTCTACGCCCTCACACCCGAGAAATGGCAGCAATGGCAGCGCGAAGAAATCTGGACGAGGCTCTTTAAATCCGGCGACACAGGGGTTTACCGGAAGGAATACATCCACAAGGACGGACACGTGTTTCCGGTGGAACTTCGGGATTTCGCGGTCCATGACGACCACGGCGTCGTCAGGTATGCTTGGGGCATCGTGCGGGACATTTCCGAGCGCGTGCGGACCGAAGAACGGATGCACGCGCTCATGCAGATGGTCGAACAGAGCCCGGCCTGCATCGTCATGACTGATCCGCAAGGAAACATTGAATACGTCAATCCCAAATTCACGGAGCTTTCAGGATATCTTTTCGATGAAGTCCGCGGACAAAACCCCCGCATCCTGGGTTCGGGTTACAAATCTCGCGAGGAGTACGAGGAGCTGTGGAGGACTATCGAATCCGGACGGCAGTGGCGGGGCGAGTTTCGCAACCGCCACAAGGACGGCAGCCTTTACTGGGAATCCGCCCTCATCGCGCCCGTCCTCGATCCCGAAGGGCGGATCACCCATTATGTGGCCATCAAGGAAGACATCACCAAACGCCGCCAAACGGAAGAGGAGCTGCGCAAGCGCGACATCAACTTCAAGAAGATAGTCGACATCCTGCCGCAGCTGGTTTCATATGTTGATAAGGATCTAAGCTACCGCTTTGTCAACGCAACGTATTCCAGCTTTTTTCTGGACAGGAACCTCATCGGCCTTACCGTCCCGGAGGTCATTGGCGCGAAGGCCTTCGAGGCCACACGGGGACATATCGAGCAGGTTTTCCAGGGCAAAACCGTGCATTACGGAGCCACTTTGACGTATGCCGAAATGGGCGAACGCTTTGTCGATGTCTACCTCATTCCTGATTATTCGAGTCTTGGTGTCGTGGAAGGCTACTATGCAATTCTGAACGACCTGACCCACCTGAAGAGAATCGAGGACTCTCTGCGACTGGCCAAGGACGAGGCCGAAGCCGCCAACAAGCTCAAGTCTGAATTTCTGGCCAATATGAGCCACGAAATCCGCACGCCACTGAATGGCATCCTTGGCATGCTGCAGCTCATGAAGTCCACGAGCCTGGACGCGGAGCAGCACGAATGCCTGCAAACGGCCATCAAATC
>JAWLHW010000153.1:0-5670 GCA_041690155.1 Desulfomicrobium sp.
CTTGGCATGGGCCAGCTCGGTCAGGGCCGCAAGCTCGGTCAGGGAGAAATTCTCCGCCTCCATGCGCGCGGAAAAATTTTTAAGGCCACAATAGATGGCGTCGGCTCCGGCGGCGATGGCGGCCAGAAAGCTGTCAATATCACCGGCAGGTGCGAGAATTTCGATTTTTTTCTTGATTTCCATTAAAAGACCAACGGCCCCAGGCCGATAGTTGATATCCGCAGGCGAAAGGCCGGCGGCGCTGCTGCGTATGAAAGCGTGATCAAAAGGCAGGCGAACTGATTCCGGGTAGCGTAACGGACAGGGGGGATGTCAAGGACCAATACGCGCAGAAGCGGCCGGACGCTTGTGAACTACGCACTAAACGCGTATGACAATTGCTCGGCACTACCTAATAACATGTAGGAAAACAGGACATGTAAGGACGATGGAAATGACGGAACTCGTTTTCGTGGCCACAAGCCAGGACTCCCTTTTCCAGGAAACAAGGAATAACCTTGCCAAGCTCGGATACAGCAACTGCGCGCGATTTTCTTCGGGCAAGGCGGCGGTGGAGTTCATCAAATACAATCCGGCGCGAATCATCATCGTCGACACGGAAGTCGAGGACCTGAGCATCGCCGAGTTCGTCAGCGCCCTGCGAGAAGTCCGGCAGGCGGAATACCTGCACATTCTGGTCATTTCATCGGAACGGGCCGAAGAGTTCGTGCTTGGCGTCATCTCCGCCGGATGTTCAGGGCTGGTCTTGCGTCCCTACACCCTGTCGGCCCTGGAAAAGCACATGCTCCAGTCCAGCAAGCTTGCGCAAACTCCGGACAGCGACCGCGAAACCGTGGAACAGGCCGCGACAATGATCGTTCAGGGCCGCTATGAAGACGCCATCGGCGACCTGACCCTTGTCGTCAACCAGGAGGACGAGCAGGCCAGCCGGCTTTTCTTCCGGGGTTGCCAGTTTCTGGTGGACAAAAAATGGTCCGACGCCATCCAGGCCTTCAATCAGTCCCTGGCCCGCAACCAGACCTTCATCAAGGCTTACGAAGGCCTGGCCCAAGCCTATCTGGGAAAAAACGACACCGACCGCTACCGCTTTTATCTGCAAAAAGCGGCCGATGAATACGCAAAGCTCAACAACTTTGCCAAAGTCAAAAAAATCTTCGTTGAAATCGTCAAATACGACATCAACGCGCCTAATCCGTACAACACCCTGGGCATCAGACTGCGCCAGGAAAAACAGCACAAAGAAGCCATCCAGGCTTATTTCCAGGCCGTTCAGCTGAGTCCCAAGGATGAAAACATTCATTACAACATGGCCAAGGCTTATTTTTGCGATGCGCAGCCGGCAAACGCCCTGGGATGCATCAAGCTTGCTCTGGGCCTGTCCCCGGAACATCTCGAAGCACTCAAAATGTACCGCCTGCTGACCGGCGTGGCCTGGGAAGACGATCCAAATGCCCCCTTTCAGCCGCCCAAGGGAATGTGAGTCATGGCCAAGTTCAGCACCTGCGCAATTTGCGGAAAGCTGGTCGACATCGATCAGGAGTCCCATACCCTGTTTCATTGTCGCAACTTTCTGCTTCGCTCCTTTTATGGTGAAAAAAACGAACACCGCCGCGCACGCCTGCAGGAACGCATCGACGCCCTGAACGCCCGCATGCGCGTCAAGGGCAACAACCTGCTCGACACCTGACCGTTTCCGCTCCGCCCACCCTTCCCTAAACGTTTACGGACTGCGCAGGCCAGGCCAGGCCCTGCAGTGGCCCCAAGGCCTGCAGTACGCGCCCCGTCGCCTTCTCCAGAAACATGTCTCCGTTTTTGGGCGGGCAGGTGTAGGCAAAAATGTACCCGCCCAGGGAAAAAAGCAGGGTGTGGGCGTGCAGGTACATGCGATCGGGCCAATCCGGCACAATGGGATGATACAGCGTGTCGCCCAGAACGGGAGCACCCAGGCTCTTCATGGCCACGCGCAGCTGATGGGTGCGGCCGGTCATGGGCTTCAAAACGTAAAGGCGCAGACCCGGCCGCACGGACCAGCTCAAAAACCTCGTCCGCGCGGGGCGCTCCATGCTCCGGACCAGCTTCCAGCTGCCGCGGCGCGAACGGACCATGTCACCCTGGATGAGTCCCTGCTTTTTGCGCGGAGCAAGGTCCGACAGGGCGATATAGTATTTCTGCACAGCCCGTTCGCGGAACAGTCCGGCCAGAATTCCGGCCCACTCCCGGCTTCTGGCCAGAAGCAGCAGACCGGAAGTGGCCTTGTCCAGACGATGGACCGGAAAGATCCTCTCCCCCAACCGGTCCCGGACCAGGCTGCACAGCCCCGGGCGGCCGTCGCAGTCGTGAAAATCAAGGCCCGGATCCTTGTGCACGACAAAAAATCCGGGCTCTTGCGCAATCAGTTCAAAACCAGGTGAGTTGATCATCGCGTGCTCTTTTCCTTATCATTCGGGGGATAATGGAAGCCACCGCCCCTTCACTCCTTGAAGTTTGCCATTATGTACTCTACTTAGTAAACACTCGACTTCCCCAACCCGGCGACAACGTATTTCCCTTGCCATCATAAAAAGAGGAGCGCTCCATATGGACTGTTTTAGCGGAAAACTCTGGCATCACCTGCCTTCCAAGGATGTTCTCGAAACTTTTCAGGTTGACCCGGACAAGGGCCTGGACACCTTGCAGATCAAGTGGCGGACCGACGAATTCGGCCCCAATGCCCTGACCACGCGCCGGGGCAAGACCAAGCTCGAACGTTTCCTGCTCCAGTTCCACCAGCCCCTCATATACATCCTCATCGTGGCCGGAATCATCACTGCGGCACTGGGTGAAGTGGTGGATTCAGCCGTCATCGTGGGCGTGGTCCTGGTCAACGCCATTGTCGGATACATTCAGGAAGCCAAGGCCGCCGGAGCGCTGGAGGCCCTGGCCAACGCCATGATCACCGAAGCGGTAGTCATCCGTTCAGGCACCACACGTCGCGTGGCGGCTTCGGAGCTGGTCCCCGGAGACATCGTGGTGCTGCGCTCGGGCGACAAGGTTCCCGCAGACCTGCGCCTCTTCTCCGTCAAGGATCTGCGCGTGGACGAGTCGGCCCTGACCGGCGAATCCGTGCCCGTGGGCAAGTCGACGGACCTCTTGCCGCGAGATGCCGTTCTGGGCGACCGTCGCAACATGGCCTATGCCTCCACCCTGATCACCTACGGCCAGGCCACCGGCGTGGTCGTTGGCACCGGAGACTGCACCGAAATCGGCCGCATCTCGACCATGGTCTCCGAAGCCGACGAACTGGCCACCCCGCTGACCCGCAAGATCACAAGATTCAGCCACATCCTGCTCTGGGCCATCCTGGCCCTGGCCGCCCTGACCTTCACGGCGGGCGTCCTGCGCGGCGAAAAAGCCGCCGACATGTTCATGGCCGCCGTGGCCCTGGCCGTGGGTGCCATCCCCGAAGGCCTGCCCGCCGCCGTGACGGTCATCCTGGCCATGGGCGTGTCGCGCATGGCCTCGCGCGGCGCCATCATCCGCAAGCTTCCCGCCGTGGAAACCCTGGGCGGAGCCTCCGTCATCTGTTCGGACAAGACCGGCACCCTGACCGAAAACCAGATGACCGTCACCGCCATCTTCGCCGGACGCTCAACCCATGAAGTCAGTGGCGCCGGCTACAGGATCGAAGGCGCAATCGAAGGCTTCGACGAACAGAACCAGGCGCTGCGCACCACGCTTCTGGCCGGTCTGCTCTGCAACGACACCAGCATCGAATATTCCGAAAACGGGGAAAAGGTCATCGGCGACCCCACCGAAGCTGCGCTGGTCGTGGCGGCAGGCAAAGGCGGCCTGCGACTGGACAATCAACTCAAAAGCCTGCCCCGCATCGACACCCTGCCCTTCGAGTCCGAACACCAGTACATGGCCACGCTGCATGATCAGGGGGCGTCCACTCCGCGCTTGGTCTTCTTCAAGGGTTCGGTGGAAGCCGTGCTCGAACGCGCCGCCATGGAGCTTCAGACCGACGGATCGCTCAAACCCCTTGATCCGGAAGCCATACGCGTCGAAGTCGAACGTCTGGGCATGGAGGGCATGCGCGTGCTGGCCATGGCCTGCAAGGAACTGCCCGCCGAAAAATCCTCGATTGAGCACGAAGACCTGTCCTCTGACCTGATCTTCATCGGTCTCACGGCCATGATCGACCCGCCTCGCCCCGAGGCCATCCAGGCCGTGCAGGCTTTCCACCGCGCCGGGGTCAAGGTCAAGATGATCACCGGCGACCATGCCGTCACAGCTGCGGCCATCGGGGTACAGCTGGGTCTTGGCGTAGAGACATGCCCAGGCAGCCCGACCTGCCAGGTCATGACCGGCGCGGACATGTCCAGGATCTCCGACGATGAACTGGTGACCAAAGCCGCCGACACCGCCGTTTTCGCCCGCGTCGCGCCTGACCAGAAACTGCGCCTGGTCATGGCCCTGCAAAGCCGGGGCGAAATCGTGGCCATGACCGGCGACGGCGTCAACGACGCCCCGGCCCTGAAGCAGGCCGACATTGGCGTGGCCATGGGCAAGGGCGGCACCGAAGCAGCCAAGGAAGCCTCGGACATGATCCTCACCGACGACAACTTCGCCACCATCGAAGCCGCCGTGGAGGAAGGACGAGGCGTGTATGACAACCTGCTCAAATTCATCGTCTGGACCCTGCCCACCAACATTGGTGAAGGACTGGTCATCCTCGCCGCCGTTCTCCTCGGCGTCGCCCTGCCCATCCTGCCCGTGCAGATCCTGTGGATCAACATGACCACGGCCGGATGTCTCGGCCTCATGCTCGCCTTCGAGCCCAAAGAGCCGGGCATCATGGACCGCAGCCCGCGCGAGCCGGGAATGCCCATTCTGGATACGGAACTCTACATCCGCATCGCCATGGTCGGCGGCATGCTCCTCATCGCCGCCTTCGGCCTCTACGAATGGGAGCTGCGCACCACCGGCGTGCAGGAACAGGCACGGACCGTGGCCGTCAACGTCTTTGTCATGGTCGAGGCCTTCTACCTCTTCAACAGCCGCTCCTTCTCACGCTCCCCCTTCGCCCTCGGGCTCGGGACCAATCCGTGGGTGGTCGGCGGCTTCTTCTTCATGATCGCGCTGCAGCTCTGCTTCACCTACCTGCCGTTCATGAACACCCTCTTCGGCAGCGCGCCCATCGGCCTGTTGCCCTGGCTCAAGATCATCGGCGTTTCGATCCTGGCCTTCATCATCGTCGAATTCGAAAAGTGGGTCCGCAACCGTCCGGCCAAGGCCGTCAGCCACGCCTGATCCGGTCCACGTCACGTCATGCAGCACGCAGCCCGTCGCACCAGATGCGGCGGGCTGCGCCTTTCAGGATTGACCCCGCTCCGACCTTGAGTCAGTAGTCCAACTTTTACCAGACTGCCCCAAAACGACGATTTGCTTCGTCACAGCAGAAAATCCAGACCCTCACGCTTACCGAAATACGCTTCTGCCCTGGATTTTCTTTGTTCCGCATCTCGCCATTTTCGAACAGCCCGGAAATATGTAATTTTTCAATAATAAAATTCAGATACTGGAGAACGCATGAGCAAGACCTTCGGAATCATAGGCGCCGGACTGGCCGGTTGCGAGGCGGCCTGGCAACTGGCCCAGGCCGGATGCGACGTTGTCCTCTATGAAATG
>JAWLHW010000154.1:0-1684 GCA_041690155.1 Desulfomicrobium sp.
TTATGCTCTTCTATGAAATCTGCTCCGGGCTTTGGATTTTTTCGCGAGGATCGCACGACATGACGTACTGTTTGATCTCATGAGCGAAGTCCGAGTGTACGTTTATGGTTTCGTATTCTGTTTGCGGTGAATTGATAAACTGGAGAATGAGATTCTCCCTGCGGTCATATACTGGACAAGCCCCGGCGAAGAAGAATCCCATGTCCTCAAAAGCTGTAGCCATCTTCTTGGTGCCTGAATCCTCCAGAGGAAGGGCCATCTGGATTGTCGTGATTCCTTGTGCGCAGGCGTGTCGCACCCGTTCAGACACCTGAGCCAGTGCGTCTCGTCCATATGCGTCTATGCCGATCATGGCCCACCCTTCCACTATATCCAATGTGCTCCACAGGATGGTCTCGCCATCTTGCGCAACCTCGTTCGGGAGACTGTTGTCCATCTTTACCACAAAGCCGTGCTGCGCATATATACGCTCGACAATCTGCCGATGACGGTCAGGGACATGAAATACTTTCGTGGCAATACCTTTGAGGTATTTGGTGTAAATCACACTCCCAATTCGCGGCCTGCCAGCTTCACTGTCACCCCAGGAACGGGACGCGGAGATTGTGTCCAGCAGCAGGCCGGATTCTAAAAACCCGTTACTCAGAACTGATCGCTGCGAATGGACATGACTGGTCACGGCAAATACCTCGATGGCGTATACTCCACGCTCCGTAGCGTTCTTCTCTAAGAAGTTCGCCATGGCGGTCGCGCCGCCCCGGGACCTGAAGCCCGGATTCATAATCCCGAACGTCATTTCTTCTACATGAGCCTCCGGAGCGCTTTTGACGAGCGCCCCATGGCCAACAATCTCGCGCCTGCTTGCTGTTTCCAGTACAACCGAAGTCATTTCCTCGGAATGGATCATTTCCCGGACACGGTCAGGGTAGTAGATGTTTTCATTGAACAGGACATTCCCATGACATTGAAAGGCCAGACGGGATATGGCTTCGGCATCCTCCGGAAACGCCTTGCGAAGGGTTGGATCTGCGTTGTCGTCTGGTTCCGAGGGTCTCGCAGATGGTGGAGTATCGGCAGCGACGTGCGCCGGGAGGTGTTTGTCCATGGATACAGTCCGCAGACCCTCAGGACCAGAAGAAAAGGATGCGCTGTCGAGCATCCTCTCGATGAGAAGAAGGCTTATGCCCGTGACATCGCCGTATTCCAGGGCTCTGGCCGGATCGTATTTCGGCAGTTGCTCGACGTTCAAGGGCAGGCCATGAAATGTGGTCGCCAGTCTGATGCCCAGAGACGTGCGGGAGATCGTAATTTTTAGCGTCTCCCTGTCGCCTCCGTAACCAAATTCAAAGGCATGGACGCATGCCTCCTCCATGGCCAGGCAAATCCTTTCGACGTCCTCGTCCGAAAAACCGAGGCTCTGTGCGCAGTGCCTGGCTGCAAAGGTCGCAACGGGGATATACGAGGCGTCCGCAGGTACGTTTAGCGTGATAGAGTCTGTTCTTTTCATGTTTCCTTTTGCCAGTGCTTAACCACTTTTTGCCCAAGTTCTTGGTTATGGACAACGTCGCGTCGACCCCGTGTCAGGATTGCCCAGAGATCCATCATATAATTTACCTGTCCCTTTGTTCTCGTCCCCGCACGTTTCCCAAGAGGACGGTTCAGTTCCCGGAAGCGTTTTGCCGGG
>JAWLHW010000154.1:1784-5662 GCA_041690155.1 Desulfomicrobium sp.
AGAGATCCATCATATAATTTACCTGTCCCTTTGTTCTCGTCCCCGCACGTTTCCCAAGAGGACGGTTCAGTTCCCGGAAGCGTTTTGCCGGGAAGGAATAATTTACCTGTCCCTTTATGCACTTTTGCGGAACGGATGAGGCATCAATGGCAGACAGCTTCAGCTCTGTAAAACCTTGCAAAAAACTTCTGCAATTGATTCCAGACGCACAGGTTTGGCTATGTGAATATCGATGCCTGCATCCTTGATTTTTTTGCTATTTTCCCCTTGAGCATGACCTGTTATGGCAATAATCGGCATTGATGCCTGTTTTTTGAACGCTTCCTCGGTCCTGATGATTTTGGCGGCTTGCAATCCGTCCATGATGGGCATCTGGATGTCCATGAAGAGTGCGTCGAAATCCTGCTCTAGAAGTGCGTCCAGGACCTCTTTTCCGTTACCGGCCGTCGTGACCTGACAGCCAAGCTGTTCAAGCTGCCTGGTCACGGCAAAAAGGCTTATGGGGTCGTCGTCGGCAAGGAGCACTCGAAAACCGAGATCGTTACGGGTTGCCAGGGTTTGTGTTTTTTCTTGCCGGCGTTGTGCTTCAGGAGCCAGAGCGGCTTCAATGCCCTCATTCAAACGGTGAGATTCATGAGTGAAGTTTTCTTTTTTCACGGGAACAAGAATGATTGAGATCGTGGTCCCGGTTTCCTCGGCGGTTTCCATTTTGATGTCTCCACCCATGGTCAGGGCCAGGAGTCTGGCCGAATAGGTGCCAAGTCCTGTTCCCTGAAGCTTTCCGCTGGTCACGTATTTTTCGAAAAATCTTGATCGGGCATCAGGAGGGACAACGCCGGAGTTGTTGATGCGGATTTGCGCCTGGCTGTTTTGGTCCAGAAAAATCGAGACAACGCCGCTTGTCGGCGATGCCTCGATGGCGTTCAGGATCAGGTTGGAAAAAAGGGAGTAGCACAGCGTGGGTTCCGCCATGACCCAGAAGGTGTCTCGCGGCATGGCGACGGCTCCATTCAGCACCATGCGTACAAAGACTTTCTTGGCGAGCACCCGCTCCGACAAGTCCGCTACGATGTCCCGAAAAGTGCTCAGCAGATCCACGGCTTGTGGGATAAATGTGAAGGTGCCCTGTTCCATCTTGTAGAGATTGAGCGACATACGGATCATGTTCAGCATTCTTTTGCCGGCTTTGGAGATCATTGCCAGGATCTGTTTCTGGTCTTCAGTCAGTTCGGGGTTTTCAAGGAGCAATTGTGGAAGGGAGATAATTGGATTGAGAGGGGAGATAAGGTCGTGCTGGAGAATGCGGTCGACGTCATCCTTCATCTGTTCGATCTGCTTGCGCTCGGTGATGTCGCGCAAAGAAACCAGTGTGGCCGATTCGTTTTCCCAGAGTATCTTTGTCTGGCGGATTTCTACACAGGTCCGCCGTTGTCCTGTTCTCAGGCAGAATTCCTTTTCCAAGGTCAGGTCGAGGGGAAAGACAGAGCCTGTGGATTCGGGATGCGAAAGTCCCAGAATTTTTTCCGCTGCCGGGTTGAAAAAAAGAATATGCCCGTTGGAACTGAGTACGATCTGCGCATCGGGATTGAAATTCACCAACTCCCGAAAGCGTTTCTCCTGGTTTTGCAGGGCCCGGTTGGCGAGGGCCAGTTCACGCTGCATGTTGGCCAATTCGTTGTTGAGCCGCATGTAGTCTTCAAGGCTTCTCGTGTCCTCGGCATTCGAGCGATCGCGCGTGCAATGTGCTGATTTTTTTTGTTCTTCGCGTAATTCCCGGGCCTGTTCGTTGATCATGGCCATGAATTCGTCGTAGATGAGAAAAATCTGCTGCGGCGACTGCACAGCCAACATGAAGACTTTTTCGTTTCTGGCAATGCCGAACAGAAAAAACGCAAACTCTCTGCCACCCCTGGTCAGGACGACATCCTTCTGCGCGGCATGCCCGCGGCTCAGGGCTTCTTCGATAAATCTGAGGTATGCTGTCTGAGCGCCGTCTTGCAGTATTTCCATTATGTCGGGCAGATTCTGGGCGTCTGCGAAGAATTTTTTGGTGTCGCTCAAAACTTCCGTGAGGGCGCCGTTTTTTGCGCAGATCGTTGCGAATGCGTGATCCTGGTTAACGCGTCGCAGCATCGGCCGTCTCCGGGAGAAACAATTCTGCGGCCGCCTTGACTGCCAGGCGGGCATCGGAAGCCGTGGCATCCGCGCCGACCAGGGATGAAAGGTCCGGATTGATGATGAAAGGCAGCCCGCCGACCATGATTTTGGGGGGCTTGATTTCGGCCATGGCCCGAACAGCCTGGATCAGGTCCCGGGTCTGCGGCAGCCCGAAAGACATGGTCGTCGAAAGGCAGAGCAGATCGGGTTGCCGGGAACGGATAACGTTCATCAGACTGCTCGAAGGGGTGATGGCTCCCAGGAAATATGTGTCCCAGCCTTCAAACTCGAAAAAATCACAGACCATGCGCATGCCAAGCTCGTGCAATTCGCTCCCCAGGCAACAGCCGACCATGTTCAGCGAGATGCGGCGGGGAGTTAATGCATGCGGGAAAAGCCTGGCCATGAGCAGCTGCGTCGCTGCGGTGACGTAATGTTCCGTAGCCACATCGATTTCGTCCACCTGCCACAGTCGACCCAGTTCGTACATGACCGGCTGCAGGACATCTACATAGATAGTGTCCACGGGCAGTCCTGCATCAACCTGGTCAAGGATCTTTTGCATGGCCTTGTGTCTCTGGCCTTCGAGGAGCAGGTCGAGGTATTCATGCCCCAGAAGGGAGACGTCGCAGAGTGGCGTCTGATCAGCCATTGCCGACATCCTTGCCTCCCAGTTGTTCGAATGCGGATAGCTCTGTCTCGCTCAGGCTGGCAAAGGCAGGGATGCTGGCGAGCAGCCATTCGTAATAGGGCTCGACTCCGCTCAGGTAGTCCTCTCCCAGATTCCGGTGAAGGATGCCCATGGCCTCGGGCAGCATGACTTCCCAGTATCGGACGCTGAAACCGCGCGCCCTGTAGGTGCGAAAAACCCAGAGTACGGTTTCGACAAAGGATTTCGGATCAAAGAGGGCGATGGCCGATCTCATGTAGCGGAAATGGTTGGCATGGTTGCTCTCCATAACGCTCACGTTGCCCTGGCCGACCAAACTTTCCAGATCATGGCGGCGGTTCATGGCGGCGGAAAGTTCCGCAGCCCAGATGTCCGACCTGTCTTCCAGAGCAAGGAAACCGGAGGCATCCCTTACTTTCAAAGCCTTGGCTGATTCCACAAGTTGGGTCTTGTTCATTGTGCTCACTTTGGTCAGAAAAAGTGTTTGGCTTTACGCATGAAGTGTAACTGAACCTTCGGAGTTGGCCACAAGTTAGTACGCATGTCATTGTTCAATCACAGCATCATATAATTTACCTGTCCCTTTATGCTCTTCTGGCTTTTAGGCGGTGCAACGTTGCCGTCAGGCTGCTGATTATAGATTATTCCAACTCAGGCAGATTTACAAACATTCCTGTGTTGACGATTTTTTCAGCAGGCAGTGAGTGGGGGGGCTTGCCGGAAGTTCCTCCGTCCTCGATATTTTGACAAGTCGGGTAAGAATGAGTGCTGATCGACAGGGAGGGTGAGGTCATGCGCATCCCGGCAGCTTGGATAAGCTCGGGACGGTTTTGAGGTCAATTACCCGTCATGGATGTCATTATTCAGCGCTCCCGGTGGGCAGAATCTCCAAAATCTCAGTTTTTTCAAGCAGCAGGACCGCGTCCACCCCTCCGCAGCTGGATTTGCTGATCTGGTTGAGCCGAAATCTCAAGGCGTAGGTGCCTGGCGCTGGGAAGAGAAGTCGTGACTGCGGATATCCGGTTTGAATTTCCGGCTTTTCTCCCTCCGG
>JAWLHW010000155.1:0-5624 GCA_041690155.1 Desulfomicrobium sp.
GCGACGAACCGGCAGAAATCATCGTTTTCTACGCAGGCACCAGCGGCGCGCCGATAACGATTTCCGCGCCGCAGTGACTTGAATGTCAGCGGCCTGCATCCCTGAATATCAGCTTACGAACTTTCCACGGGACTTTTCCGCGAATCGTACTTAACATTACTGTTTAATCAGGCGCTATTCACCGCGGGAGAGCACATGAACCTCAAAAATCATGGATTCAGGATTCGAGGCTATCCGTGAAGCGTTTTAATCTGGCTGACTGACCAAAGTCGGAAAAATCGCAACCTCGGGAATGCTTAAAACACCTGCGAGACAAAGCTGCTTCACAATGATACGATTGTGCCAATCTCCACAGCGACACTGGGTGAAATCACGCAATCCGTCTGAGAGAATTTTCGCATCTAAGCATCAAAATCGCCCAATATATTAAAATAACTATACTAAAATCTACAGGATGACCTGGCACGCATCCTGCCTAAAGAATGCCAAATGAATTCATCCAGGAGGACGTATGGGACCAACCCCAGAGGTTTTGGAAAAGTTTCGGAAAAAAGCGGAAATCGTCTCGGCCATTGTCTCGGAAGTGGACTCCATGGCCCAGGCCATCGCGTATACTGTTGATCTGTGCGCCCAGAAAGAAGCCTGTCAGCTGCTCATGAGCGGCTGTGAGGAGACCCTCTCGGACAAGGGCAAAGATCTGTGCGAACTCAAAGAATGGGGCAAGATCATCGCCGCCCCGGCCTTAAACGACGCTGACATGGCCGAACTGGTCAAACAGGCTGCCACCCGCGAGATCTCGGTCATCAAGGACGGAATGCGCAGCCATCTGGCTGGCATCGACATCGGTTTCACCGTCGCCGACTACGGCATTGGCGAGACCGGCAGCCTGGTCATCGATTCGTCGAGCGAGGAACTGCGTCTGGCCACCATGGTCAGCGAAATTCACGTCGCGGTCATCCCCAAGTCACGCATCCGTGCCACGGCCGAGGACATGTACGCCGAACTGAAGGATTTTATGAGCCAGAAGCCCAATTATCTGGCCTTTGTCACCGGCGCCAGCCGCACCGCTGACATCGAACGCGTTCTGGCCCTGGGCGTGCACGGGCCCCTGGAACTGCACATCCTGATTCTGGAGGACAAATAATGCAGAAGGCCAAAAATCTTTCCGAATATAACGACGAACTGCGCGAAGCTCTGGACAACACCTTCCTGCGCGGAGCCATGGACAAATTCGCCACGGCCTACCCCGTTGGCCGGGCCAACGCCTTCCGCGAATACGACGTGGAAGCCCTGATCCAGGAAGTGGTTGAAGCCAAGGACGCCGGCCTGACCCACCTGGACGAGCTTTATGCCGAATTCAAGGCCAAGGCCGAAGCCAACGGCGTGAAAGTGCACCTGGCCAAGGACGGCGACGAGGCCAACGAGATCGTGGCCCGCATCGCGGCCGAGAACAAGTGCAAGGTGATCGTCAAGTCCAAGTCCATGACAGCCGAGGAAACCCTCTTGAACCACCGTCTGGAGAAAGACGGACTCGAAGTGGTCGAGACTGACCTTGGCGAATGGATCATCCAGCTTCGGCACGAAGGCCCCAGCCACATGGTCATGCCGGCCATTCACCTGTCCCGCTACCAGGTCGCGGAGCTCTTCTCGCAGGTCACCAAGCATGACCAGTCCTCGGACATCCAGCGTCTGGTCAAGGTCGCCCGTCGCGAGCTGCGCCAGAAATACGCCGATGCAGACATGGGCGTCAGCGGAGCCAATTTCGCCATCGCCGAAACCGGCACCATCGGACTGATGACCAACGAGGGCAACGCCCGCCTGGTCACCACCCTGCCCCGCGTGCATGTGGCCATCGCCGGCATCGACAAGCTCTGCGGCAGCCTTTCCGACGCCCTGAAAATCCTGCGCGTTGTTCCCAAGAACGCCACGGGCCAGGCCATCACCTCCTACGTGACCTGGATCAGTGGCGCCAACGAGTGCCAGACCGCGCCCGGCGGCAAGAAAGAGATGCACATCATCTTCCTGGACAACGGCCGCAGCGAAATGGCCAAGGATCCCCTCTTTGCCCAGGTCCTGCGTTGCGTGCGCTGCGGCGCCTGCGCCAACGTCTGTCCGGTCTACCGCATGGTCGGCGGCCACCAGATGGGCCACATCTACATCGGTGCCATCGGCCTCATCCTGACCTACTTCTTCCACGGCAAGGACAAGGCCAAGAACCTGGTCCAGAACTGCATTAATTGCCAGGCATGCAAGCACATCTGTGCGGCGGGCATCGACCTGCCACTTCTGATCAAGGAAATCCACGCACGCATCCTGGACGAAGACGGCCATCCGCTGCCCTCGATGCTGCTGGGCAAGCTGCTCAAAAACCGCAAGCTCTTCCATGCCTTCCTGCGCACGGCCAAGATGGCCCAGCGTCCGCTGACCGGCGGCACGCAGTACATCCGCCATCTGCCCCATATCTTCTCCAAGGATCATGGGTTCAAGGCGCTGCCGGCCATTGCAGCCAAGCCTTTCCGGGATCGCTTCGCGGCACTGAAGCCCACGATTTCCGAGCCCAAGTACCGCATCGCCCTGTTCTCGGGCTGCGTGCAGGACTTCGTCTATCCGGAACAGCTGGAAGCGGCGGTGAAAGTTCTGGCCGCGCACAACGTGGCGATAGACTTCCCCATGGATCAGTCCTGCTGCGGCCTGCCGCTGCAGATGATGGGCGAAAAGAAAGCGGGCGTCGACGTAGCCAAACAGAACATCGCGGCCATGAGCGGCGACTATGACTACATCATCACCCTTTGCGCTTCCTGCGCTTCGCACCTCAAGCACAACTACCCGTTCCTGCTTGGTGAAAACAACGCCGAAGCCAAGGCCTTTGCCGAAAAGGTCATCCCCTTCTCGGCCTTCATGACCGATGTGCTGGGCGTAACCGCCGACGGGTTCAAACAGACCCAGGAGCGCGCCACCCTGCACGCCCCCTGCCACCTCTGCCGTGGTTTGGACGTAGTCGAACAGCCCCGCCAGCTTCTGGCTCTGGGCGGCTATGACTACGCCCAGGCGGAGCAAGAGCAGGTCTGCTGCGGATTCGGCGGCACCTACTCGGCCAAGTTCCCCGGGATTTCCGAACAGATCCTCAAAAACAAGCTGACCGACGCGGGCCGCACCGGCGCGGAAGTGCTGGTCACCGAATGCCCGGGCTGCATCATGCAGCTGCGCGGCGGCGCTGAAGTGAACAAGTCCGGCTTCGCCGTCAGGCATATCGCCGAAGTGCTGGCCGACCACCTGAAATAACAAACGGGCCGGGATTTCCCGGCCCGCATTTTTCTCTCCTTGCGCGCCGGGAGTCTTCCACTGGAAGGCTCCCGGCATTTTTTTAAGAAATAGGTCCTATAGGTCGTATGGGACCTATAGGACCTATTCTTTCAAAGAAAAAAGGGATTCCCGACCTTGCTTCGTGTGCGCAAAGCACTTAAAAGTGACAACTCAAATGGGCATTACCTATTTAACTTCAACCCCAAAAAGACAATGATATTTCAGTCCAGATTTTTTCTGATTTGCCTTGTGCTCCTGGCTTTGGCCTTTCCTGCCGGAGCCTTTGCGGATGAACCGTACCAGATTTCACTACAGGCTTTTCGCACCGATAGCGCAGAGGCTCCTGCACTTGCCGTGCTGACCCTGACGCCAAATCCTGACTGGCACGCTTACGGCAACACTCAGGGACCATCCGGGTTCCCCACGGAAGTCTGGGCGACACGCGATGGCAAGGTCCTGTCGCCTCTTTACCCGCAGCCCACGCCAGGTCCGGACCCTCTTGATCCGACCCTGACCGTGGATCTCTACGATGGCCCGACACCGTTCTTTGTTCCTTTGGCCGACGGGCCCGCCACGATCGTGGTGCAGATCAAGGCCTTGCTCTGTTCCCCGACCACCTGCCAGCCTATCAAAGAAGAACTTGAACTTGTTATCTCGCAGACAGACACCTTGCCGCCAGCCGAACAGCAGGACTGGTGGCCGCGCTTTCTGCTGGCCACCCCGGGGTCGTCCCCGGATAGTGGCGTCGAACCCGTCATTTCCGACGTAGAGACGCAAGCCCCTCTCGCAACGACATTCGCACCCCGTTATTTCGCTCCCGGCCTGGAAGTCCAGACCCTCTCCAAGGCGGCCGCCTTGGCTTTTCTGGCCGGCCTGATCCTCAATTTCATGCCGTGCGTGCTGCCCGTCATCACCCTGAAACTGCGCTCCTTTATCCCAGCGGTGGACAGCGTGCCCGCAAGCCAACGCCGGGCCTTCCGCACACACAACCTGTTCTTCGCTCTGGGCATGATGCTTTATTTCATGATCCTGGCCGGGATCATCGCCGTGACCGGCATGGCCTGGGGCCAGATTTTCCAGGAACCGAGCGCCATCATAACCCTGACAGCCATTGTCTTCGCCCTGTCGTTAAGCCTCTTCGGAGTCTACGACCTTCCGCTCATCGATCTGAAGGGGAAAGCCAAAGGCGTGGTGCACCATCCGCGCCTGGAATCCTTCACCACCGGCATCCTGGCCACCATCCTGGCCACGCCCTGCAGCGGTCCGTTTCTGGGTGGCGTCCTGGCCTGGGCCCTGATCCAGCCCCCCGACATCATCGCACTGGTTTTAAGCTGCATCGGACTGGGCATGGCCTCGCCTTACCTGGCCATGTCCCTCTTTCCCGGCCTGTACCGCTTCCTGCCCAAACCCGGTGCATGGACACTGCATCTGGAGCGCATCCTCGGATTTCTCCTGGCCGCGACCTGCGTCTATCTCTTCGGCCTTTTGCCAACATCCGAATACGTCAGTATGCTCATTCTGCTCTGGACCATTGCCCTTGCGGCCTGGATCTGGGGAAAATGGACGGACCTGAGCCAAAGCAGTCTGCGTCGATGGTCCATCCGCGGCATCGCCATAACCCTGGTCGTTCTTGCCGCCGCATTTCTCTTCAGGCCGGAAGGATATCCGGACCCATGGAAAAACTTCGACATGCTCAAGTTCGAAACCCTGCGAGGCCAGGAGAACCTGATCCTGGACTTCACGGCGGACTGGTGCCCCAACTGCAAATTTCTGGAAAAAACAGTACTGACTCCGGAAAAAAGTGCCAAGTTCGCCAAGGAGCACAACGCCGTGCTCATGCGCGTGGACCTGACCCGCCATGATCCGGAGCTCATGGCACTGCTGGAGAGCCTGGGTTCCAAATCCATTCCCATCCTGGCCATCTTCCCCAAGGACAACCCAGACAGCCCCCTCGTGCTCCGGGACATGTTCACCAGCGGCCAGCTCAATGAGGCATTGAACCAGGAATTGCCCTGAACATGTACACGCAACGGCGCGGGAACCTGCCCGCGCCGTTGCAGCCCGTGCCCCGCCGTCTCCCACCCCCCCCTCTTTGGACTTTGAGCCCTTATTTTTGACTCCCTTCATAGCCCAATGATTTTTCACGCCATCCGCCACGTATGTCCACCTATGTGATGCGTACGCATCACGCACAAACTCCCCCTCATCGCTCCCAATATATTCTTTTCGCAGCAGGCGATAACCTGGTCCACGAACTTTTGTCCGTGGTCCAGCCAGGACATGCCCGCCTGGCGTCCAAAAATATCCCTCAGCGAAAAGAG
>JAWLHW010000156.1:0-5614 GCA_041690155.1 Desulfomicrobium sp.
TCGGCCAGGCCGTCCTCGATGGACACCAGCGGGAACTTGCCTGCCAGATCCGCGTAGTAGTCGGTCAGCTCGCGGGCGGTCAGGATCTTGTTCTCACCGACGAAATGGTACTTGCCGTCCTTGTAGAATTCGGAGGCGGCAGCGTCGATGGCCAGGGCGATCTGGCTGCCGGGCTCGTATCCGGCCTCTTCGATGGCCTTCATGATGTACGTGAAGGCCTGCTCGTGGCTGGCGAAATTGGGGGCAAAGCCGCCCTCGTCACCCACGGAGGTGGCCAGGCCGTCCTTGTGCAGGATCTTCTTCAGGGTATGGAAGGTCTCGGCGCCCATTCGCAGGGCTTCCTTGAAGCTGGCCGCGCCAAGCGGCAGGATCATGAATTCCTGGATGTCGAGATTGTTGGCCGCGTGGGCCCCGCCGTTGATGATGTTCATCATGGGCGCGGGCAGTACCTTGGCGTTGATGCCGCCGATGTACTTGTAAAGCGGCAGGCCCAGAAATTCCGCAGCCGCCTTGGCCGTGGCCATGGACACGCCGAGCATGGCGTTGGCGCCCAGGCGGGACTTGTTCTCTGTGCCGTCCAGATCGATGAGGGCCTGGTCCACTTCCACCTGACGCACGGCTTCAAGGCCGACGATCTCGGAGGCGATCTCTTCCATGACGTTGCGCACGGCATGCTCCACGCCCTTGCCTGCATAGCGGTCGGGGTCGTTGTCGCGCAGTTCGAGGGCTTCACGCGAGCCCGTGGACGCGCCCGAAGGCACGGCGGCGCGGCCCGTCGCACCCGATTCGAGGGTGACTTCCACTTCCACTGTGGGGTTGCCCCTGGAATCCAAAATTTCCCTGGCCCAAATACCTGTGATGGTGCTCATGATTGCTCCCTTATGTTCCTTGATGAATGTTGCTGAAAATATGCGGCCAAGAGACCCTGCATAAGCAGGTCCGGGGCCAGATTGTCGATGCATGAGGTGATGGCCGCAAGGTGCGGGGCAAACCCGCCCGTGGCGATGACGCGGGCACTTGGAGCGGCCAGACGTTTTTTGAGCCGCGCGGTCAGCCCCTCAAGCATGGCCGCGAATCCGAACAGTACGCCGTGATTGAGACTTTGTCGGGTGCTGGTGCCAATGTCCAGATCGTCGCTATCGAGTTCCAGACTGATCTGGGGCAGCTTGGCGGTCTGGGTGCCGAGCGCCGTGACCGAACTGAGCACCCCCGGACAGATCAGTCCTCCCAAATAGGAGTTGCCCTGCACGCAATCGAACGTTGTGGCCGTGCCAAAATCGACGACAATGAGCGTCTCATCTTTAAAAAGGGTCCGCGCCGCAAAGCCGCCCAGCAGGCGGTCCGCACCAACCTCCTGCGGCCGGGCGTATCGGTTCTCAAGCGGCAAGGCCATGTCGCCGGGCACAAACAGGGCCGGGCAGGAAAAAAAATCCGCGCAGGCAGTCTTGAGCAGGTTGTTCATGGGCGGCACCACAGAAGACAGCACCCAGGCCCGCACTTCGCCCTCGGGCACTCCTTCGCGGGCGCAGATGCCGGCGATGCAAAGCCCCAGAGAATCGGAGGTCTCCCGGTTGGTGGAGGGCAGCGAATAGGTCCGGCCAATGCCGTTCTCGTCCGCCAGACAAAGCTTCACGTTGGTGTTGCCCACATCGAAGAGCAACACCGGCCCCTCGGAGATTATTTTATCGCCATGCATCATGGGTGCGGTTGTACCCCATTGGTTTGAAAACTCAAGGACCGTGTGGCATCTGTCTGCTTGTAACGCGTTTTCGTTCAGGATAAGCCCCCCAACAGCATCTTACTGTTATCACATGGAGGAATCATGGCCCTAAACAAGGAACTCTTACAAATTCTGGCCTGCCCCAAATGCAAGGGCGACCTGGAACTTCTCGGGCAGGAAGAAGGCCTCAAATGCGCCGCGTGCGCCCTGGTCTACCCCATACGCGAGGAAATTCCGGTCATGCTCATCGATGAAGCCGTTCCCGTTGAAAAATGGGACCAGGGCGTGCGCGAGAAATAGGAATGAGCAAAAAAAAAGAGCGTCAGCTCCCCGAAACGCTGGAGTTGGCGCCAGTTGGCGCGGACAGCCATGCCCATCTTGACGGCCGGGGCTATGACGTGGATGCGATCCTGGCGCGGGCTCTGGCCTGCGGGGTGCGCACCGTGGGCAATGTCTTTTTGGGACCCGAAGCCTATCGCACGGGCCGCGCCCTCTTTGAACGGCACAAGGACGTCTTTTTCCTGCTTGGCGTCCACCCGCACGATGCCGCGAAGATGACGGAGGTCGACCTTGAAGACATGCGCGCGGCCTTTCTGGAGGATCCGCGGCTGCGTGCCGTGGGAGAAATCGGGCTCGACTATTATTACGATTTCTCGCCAAAAGAGGACCAGCAGCGCCGGTTCCGGGCGCAGCTCGCCCTGGCCCGGGAGCTGGACCAGCGTGTCGTCATCCATTGCCGCGACGCCGAAGACGACTGCCTGGCCATACTCGACCAGACCGGCTTCGGCGGCCGCCCCCTGCTGTGGCACTGCTTCGGCCTCGGCCCGGACTGGGCCAGACTGATCACGGAACGGGGCTGGCACATCTCCGTGCCCGGAACGGTGACCTACGCCAAGTCCGAGGCGCTGCGCGAAGCGGTCAGGACCATTCCGGCGGACCGCCTGCTCCTGGAAACAGACTGCCCCTACCTTTCTCCGGAACCCTACCGAGGCAAAAGCAACGAACCCGCCCTGCTGGGCTTCACGGCTCGCGAAATCGCCCTGCTTCGCGGCGAGAATCTGCATGAATTGTGGTCGCGCTGCGGGAACAACGCCCGGGAATTTTTCGGTCTAACCGGCTGAGCGCCCCGGTGCTTCGATGAGTTTTGCGCCCTGTGCCCGGAGCAGCCCCCGCAGGGTGTGCTCCGCGTCAAAAGTGAAGCGCAGCTTGATCACGGCCCGGTAGCGGTCAACCACGCTCATGACCGCCAGATTGTCATAGCCTTCGAGCAGGAAGCGATAGATGGCGATCTCGTTGCGGGGCACCTCGGCATAGAGGACCAGGCTCGCACGGCTCGGCGGCGCAGGGTTTTTCTCCTTGCGGGGCTTTCGCGGCCTGGGCTTGCGTGGCTGCCGTGGCAAGGGATCAGAGCACTGCATGACCGTCCCCGGTCACCACGACCATGTGTTCCCAGCGCACTCCACCCCATTCGGGGTAATACAATCCTGGCTCCACGGTGATGACCATGCCGGGCGCAAGCACTGTCGGGCGGACTGGTCCGACTCCCGGAGCCTCGTGGGTCTCAAGGCCGATGCCGTGACCCAGGGAATGCGTAAAATGCTCGGCCACGCCGTGCCGTGCGAAAAACTCCCTGGCCGTGGCGTGCAGTTCATCGGTGCTTATGCCCGGAGCAACCCTGGCGATGGCCAGGGCCTGGGCCTCCTTCACGAGGTCCAGGGTGCGCCTGAACTCGTCCGTGGGCCTGTCCCCGATCCACCATGTCCTGGTCTGATCCGAGCAATACCCGTCCAGCCGTCCGCCCATGTCGATCAAAACCGGAGTCTGCGCTTCAAGGCGGGCCTCTCCGGGCGTGGCGTGCGGCAACGCCCCGTTGGGGCCGAATCCGACGATGGGCGCAAAGCTGAGGCTCTCGGCTCCCCCGTTGCGAAATTCCTGTTCCAGCATCCAGGCCACTTCCCGCTCCGTAATCCCGGGCACAAGCTGCGGCCGCAGGGCTTCGTAGACGCGATGGTTCAATGCACAGGAAGCCTTGAGTCGTGCAAGCTCCCACTCGTCCTTGACCGTGCGCAGTTCTTCCACCAAGCGCGGAGCCTGGCAGAGGTTCAGCATCCCGCCCAGTTCAAGATACATCTGGGCGCACATGGCATGGATTTCAACCCAAATCTCGCTGATGCCAAGGCTTCTCACGAATGCGGCGATCTTCTCGACGCGCGGCGCACCGTACACGTGCACATACTCGCTCGGCCAGTGACGCCGGGCCTCATCCTTGAAACGGGCATCGGTCAGCAGCCAGTCCGGCCCGTTTGTGCGGATCAGCAGGCAGCCCGAGCTCTCGTTGCATTGGCCGTCATGCAGTTCGAATCCGGACAGATAGAAACGGTTGGTCGGATGGGTCACGAGCAGGGCATCGATGTCCCGAGCCTGCATGAGATCTTTGAGGAATTGAAGCCGCCTGGCGTGGGCCATGGTTGATGCACCTTGATTTGCTTTGAAAAGAATTTCCACCGGCTTATTTCCCGTCCGGCGCGGCCGCGCCCGGACAGCAGGGCTCGGGCTTGGCATAGACCTCGACGGGCTTGAAAAGACGCCGGTAAAAGAAGTCATCCCCCAGCCAGGCGACCACGCGCACCAGCAGCGCAATGACCACAAGGGTGAAGATGATCCGCGCCCAGAGCAGCCCGGAGACATGCCCGCCAATGACGATCATGAGCAAGGTATCCTCGAAAACCGAATGGGACAGTCCCATGAGGCTAAGTGACGAAAAAATGTCCTTGGATCCGACCTTGCCCGAGTGGGCCTCGTGCATGATCATGCCCCCGCCGTAGGCCAGGCCCATGACCATGCCGACGATGGTCAGGGTTCCGGCCTCGGAACCAATGCCGAGCACACGCAGCACCGGGGCCAGCAGGCGCACGCACAGCCCGGTCAGGCCGATGGCCGTGAATATGCGCATGACCGCGCTCAGGGCCACGATGATGACGAATATCATGGCCAGATTCTCCATCTGGCCCAGCCCCCAGGACAGCAGATCCTCGCTCTCGGGCCGGGGCTGCCAGAGAATGACGTTGGCCTCCTGCAACCAGCCGCCCCAGGCATAGATCCGGGACAGGAGCCAGCCCAGCACCAGCGCGCCGCCAATGCGCAGCAAAGCCTGAAAACCGATCCTTGGCCCTGACTTGCGCACGATCTGCAGCTCCACCGGAAGACCGTGGGCAATCAGGATCATGACGCCAAGCACCGTGACCTGCGCCACGCTCAGATCATGCTGTCCGGCCAGAGACACGAAAACGATCATGCTCCCATAGATGTTGTTGACCAGGGCCGTGGCCCAGACAAGGCCCATCTCCCCGGGCAGCCCCACCAAATGCATGATCGGGGCCAGCGGCCGGGCAAGCCAGACGATAAGTCCCAGCTCTTGCAGGATTTTGACCGCAACGATGATGGGAATCATGATCTTGTAGAGTTCGAGACTGATGCGCCCCGAACGCCACAGGATGCCTTTTGTTTCTTGAAGGATGTTCATGGATTTCCGTGCGGTGCAAAAAACACGAGTTGGCGGCCCTGCATGCCCTGCGCCCCATGCCGTGGATGCGTGGGCGAGGCGCAGCTCTTTGGCCCCGCGCAAGAGGGCCGGGAAAGATTACGAGGCATGGAGCGAAAACCTCTAGAAGATCTGCTTGAGCAGACTTTCCCCGCCGGCATTGGAGGAGCCCGGATCGGCGTCCAGTTCATCCAGGCCCGCGGACGGCAACGGCTCCGTGCCGTTCTGGAAGGGCAGCATGTAGGCCTCGGTCGTTCCCGGACCTGCCAAACGGCCGGTGCGTGCGTCCACCCGGGCCATGACGATACCGGGCGGGGCCTGGAAATCCTGCACGGGGTAGTCAGGCTCGACCT
>JAWLHW010000157.1:0-5580 GCA_041690155.1 Desulfomicrobium sp.
CAAATGCCTGCGCTCCGGGTGGGAGGCGACGGGAAAACAAACGATTCCTGGCTCAGTCAAACAGTTGCCGCCCCCGCCCCGGATCGACCCGGAACGCTGGAACCGGGCGCTGGTCGGGGTGCGGCTGTTGACGGATTCCGTCTGCAGGGCGCAGTGCCCAATTTTCGCAGTCGGCTGTGAGTCATTCCCGCGAAGGCGGGAATCCATCCCCTTGTTCGTATGGGTAGAGGCAAGCGGCTCTTTCTGAAATCAGCCCGTCTTCTCTAAAATCCCCAAGCCGAAAGGGTGGGGCGCTTGTATTTCTTTTCCCGGGCAGCCACGTCAAGACTTAAGGATTCCAGATCATCCACCAGTGGCAGCGTCCTGCGGTCCAGGTTTCTGAAGTCCGTAAGCTTGATGTACAGGTTGCAGGTTTTGCAGGCGTTGATGCGCACTCCGGGCTCTTCATCGGACTCATAATATTCGAGTTTCTCCATGTCTTTTTCCAGACAGAAGGGGCACTGCAGCCGGGGTGCGTGATATTCCGCGTGGCAGAATCCGCAAATATTGTATCTGAATCCTTCCTTTTCGCGTAAATCCGACATGATCGGCATGCTTCCGCACAAAGGGCAGTGCCCATGTTCCCAAGACTGCGAAAGATCGGTCCGGGCTTCAAGTGCGATGGCGGCACGTTCCAGGGATGGGGTCATGGCCGCCTGTACGAGCATGGGCAGGATGCGCGGCGCGGAAGGAGTTGCAGCGGTCCAGGTGGAGAAAAAACCTTCGTCGCCAGTCAGGTGCGCCTGCATGACCAGGTCCAGATCCAGGGATTTGTCCTCGATGGCCGCAGAAATTATTGACGCGGCTTCGCTCAGGGCCGGGTTGACCGATTTCGCCATCTCCAGAAATTCGTTGAAAAGTTGCAGGCTCTGGGTTTTATCAAAGGGGAAATTGGCTCTGTCGAGCAGAGGCGCGCCCTGGCTGTGCTGAAGCGGATCGGCGATCTCTACTGTCGCGGCGGCGGGAACCTCGGCCTTGTCCCTGGCTTCGAGCTGGCGGGTGTAGATTTTTTCCACCAGATCGATCAGTTCCACGGGCAAATAACCGCGTTTTCTGCACGATTCAATTTTCTTGGCAAGCAATTCCTGGGCTTTTACAGCTTCGATCATGGGCATTCTCCGTTAGTGAAGGGCGAGGTGTGAATCCGGGCCGGAATCGTTCCTAACGTGTCTTTTGACACATCACAATGCTTGTTTTGTATCTGGCTTTGATTTAACAAATTATGTCTTTGAATTTTAATCACATCATCCTCATCACAGGTGGAGGAATCCATGACCGAGTCCAAAGTTGAGGGCACCTTGACCTTGCGTTTGCATGTCTGGTTCGAGCGGGACGAGAAAATTTTCCTGGGTATTGGCCGGGCCCTTTTGCTCGAAAAAATCGAGGAGTGCGGGTCGCTCAGACAGGCGGCAACGGACATGAAGATGTCGTACCGGGCCGCCTGGGGCAAGCTCAAGGCCGCCGAGGAGAGTATCGGCAAGCCGCTGGTGCAGAAGATCAAGGGCAAGGGGCAGCGCTATGAACTCACCCCTGTGGGACGTCAGCTTGCCCGTCAGTTTCTGCAGCTGCAAAATGACATCGAGACCTACGCCAAGGGCAAGGCCCAGGATATATTTGGCGAAGAAATTCAGTATTACGCCGACGCCTATCCGGAAACCAAATTATCATCTTTCAAGGCGGACTAGGAATGGATCATGGTTTTTTTCGGGTCATTTCCCCGGCCCGGTTTTGCGAGTTGCTGCGCGGTTTTGCGCCTGTGGATTCCGAGATTTTGCCCATCAATGATTGTCTTGGCCGCGTCCTGGCCGAAGACATCCTTTCCGGGGAAGACATCCCGGCCCTCGACCGTTCCTGCATGGATGGCTATGCCGTGCGCGCGGCCGACACCTTCGGCGCCAGCGAGGGCAACCCCGCCTATGTGGAGCTTGCACGCAGCGCGGCCATCGACGAGGTCGTCAGCCGTCCCCTGAATTCCGGGGAATGCATGGGCATCGCCACAGGCGGAAGCCTGCCGCCGGGTGCCGATGCCGTGATCATGGTCGAGCACACCCAGATGCTTGGGAAAACGACCGTGGAAATACGCAAGACCGTAACCCCGGGCGAGAATGTCATGCTCAGGGGCGAGGACGTGGGGCGGGGGCAGGTGGCCGTGCCTTCCGGACGGCGTTTGCGTCCGCAGGAAGTGGGACTCATGGCCGCCATCGGCTGTCTTGCGGCGAAAGTTTTTCGCCAGCCCCGCTGCGGCATTGTCTCCACGGGCGACGAACTGGTCCCGGTAGAATCCGTGCCCAGGCCCGGACAAATCCGGGACGTCAACTCCCACACCCTGGCCTGCATGGCTAGGCAGGCGGGGGGCCGGGTCAGCTCCCACGGGCTGGTGCCCGATGTGCGCAAGGCCCTGCAGGAGGCCCTGACCCGATCCCTGGAGGAGAACGACGTGGTCTTCATCTCCGGCGGCAGCTCCATCGGAACTCGTGATCTGACCATCGAGGTGCTGGAGTCCTTCACGGACAGCGAAATTCTGGCCCACGGTGTGTCTATCAGTCCCGGCAAGCCGACCATTCTTGCGCGGGTTGGGGGCAAGCCGGTGCTTGGCCTTCCCGGTCAGGTCACATCCGCCCAGATCGTCATGCTGGTCTTCGGGCAGCCGCTCCTTGTGCATATGGGGGGCGACGCTGGGGCCTTTGACCCCGGGCGCCTCTTCATGCGTCCGGCCAAACTCGGGGCCAACCTGTCCTCCAAACCCGGCCGCGAGGACTACGTGCGGGTGCGGCTTGAAGAGCAGGACGGGGAATGCGTGGCCATGCCGCGTCTGGGCAAGTCGGGGCTCTTGCGCACCATGCTCGATGCCGATGGACTGGTGCGCTTGCCTGCGTCCCTGGAAGGCATGCGGGCCGGTCAGGACGTGGATGTCTGGATCCTCTAACCTCCGAAATATCAATGAAAAAAAGAAACATATATCTCAAGACCGTGCCCGTGGACGAGGCCCTGCGAGTGACCATGGACACCCTTGACCGGGACCGTCTGGTCGGCAGGGAGGCGATCCCTTCGCATCAGGCCTGCGGCCGGGTCACGGCGGAGGCGGTGTACGCGCTATGCTCCTCCCCGACGTTTCACAGCGCGGCCATGGACGGCTATGCCCTGCACGCCGAGTCCACCTTCGTCGCCCGCGAGGGACGACCCGTGCGTCTGGCCAAGGGCAGCCAGTGCGCGCCCGTCAACACCGGGCATCCCTTGCCCGAGGGCATGGACGGTGTTCTCATGATAGAGAAGGCCGTACGCGACACCGACGATTTCATCGAGCTCGAAACCCCGGTCTTCCCCATGCAGCACGTGCGCCGCATCGGCGAGGACATAGTGGCCACGGAGCTTCTCCTGCCCCAGAACAGGCTGCTCTCCCCCTATGACGTGGGCGGGCTCTTGAGCGCCGGAATCTGGGAGGTGCCGGTCTGGGAACAGCTGCGCATGGCCTTCATTCCCACTGGTGACGAGGTTCTCGATTTTACCATGCGTCCAAGTCCGCGTCCGGGGCAGGTCATCGAGAGCAATTCGCAGGTTTTCGCCGGGCTGGCGGCTGCCCAAGGCTGTGTTTTCACCCGGGTCGATCCCGTGCCGGACAACGAGGAGGCCCTGACCGCAGCGGTGCGCGAGGCCGTGAACGGGCCGAACCATGTTGTCGTCATCGGCGCGGGTTCCTCGGCCGGATCCAAGGATTTTTCCCGCTCCATCATAGAGAACCTGGGGCGGGTGCTGGTCCACGGCATTGATCTCATGCCCGGCAAGCCCTCCATTCTGGGCGTCATCGAGGGCAAGCTCATTGTCGGCGCGCCAGGATATCCGGTTTCCGCGGTGGTCTGTTTCGAGGAGCTGCTCATCCCGCTTTTGTCCTGGTTGTCCCGCAAGACGCCTCCGGTCAGACCCGTGGTGGACGTGGAACTGGCCCGCAAGATCCCTTCCAAGCTCGGCACGGAAGAGCTGGTCCGCCTGGCCATCGGCCGGGTCGGGGAGAAGCTGGTGGCCACGCCTCTGGGGCGCGGCGCGGGCATGCTGACCACGCTCATCCGCGCCCAGGGCGTGACCCGCATTCCGGTTGACAGCGAAGGCGCCGAGGCCGCCTCGACGGTCCGGGCCGAGCTGCTTGTCCCGGCGGCGGAGCTGGATCAGACCCTGGTCGTGGTCGGCAGTCACGACAACATCATCGACGTGCTTGGCAACGAACTCATGGGCCTGACCAGACCGGTGCGCATTGCCTCCAGCCATGTGGGCTCCATGGGCGGCCTCACGGCCCTTAAAAACCGTTCGGCGCTCATGGCCGGAACCCACCTCTTCGACGAACAGAGCGGGGATTTCAATTTTCCCTTTTTCCGCAAGTACCTGCCTGGCCTCAGCGTCTCGTGCGTCAATCTGGCCATCCGGCATCAGGGGCTGATCGTGGCCAAGGGCAATCCGCTGGGCATCAGCGGGGTGGGGGATCTGGTCCGGCCCGAGGTGCGCTTCATCAACCGTCAGCGCGGAGCCGGGACGCGCATCCTGCTCGATTACCACCTGCGACAGGCCGGGATCAGCCCGGAGCAGGTGAACGGGTACGAGAAGGAGGAGTTCACGCACATGGCGGTGGCCGTCAACGTGCTCACCGGGACGGCCTCCTGCGGACTGGGGATTTTTGCGGCCGCCAACGCCCTGGGCCTGGATTTCGTGCCCCTGGCACGGGAACGCTACGATCTGGCCTTCCTGCCCGAACATGCGGACTGGAAGACCGAGGTGGCGCTGGATTTGATCCGCTCGGCATCCTTCAAGGAGCGCATCGAAAAGCTGGGTGGGTACGAGGTCACGCTCACCGGCCGCATCATGGAGCCGGGTCAGGGGCTCGGGTAGAGCTGACTGCCTGAATAATTACAAATATCCAGGCTGTTCCAAAATGGTGAGATGCGAGGAACAAAGAAAATCCAGGGCCGAAGCGTATTTTAAGATACGTGAGGGCCTGGATTTTCTGCAGTGACGAAGCAGATCGCCGTTTTGGGACAGTCTGGTAACCCCTTATTTTTCCTTGACGGGCACGGGTGGTTGCAGTAGCTGCTTGATCCTCGCGGGCGGGAGTAGCTCAATGGCTAGAGCATCAGCCTTCCAAGCTGAGGGTTGCGGGTTCGAGTCCCGTTTCCCGCTCCACGAGAAAAGGCGGCATAGCCAAGCGGTAAGGCAGAGGTCTGCAAAACCTCCATTCTCCAGTTCAAATCTGGATGCCGCCTCCAAAATTGCGGGAGTAACTCAGTGGTAGAGTGCAACCTTGCCAAGGTTGAAGTCGCGAGTTCAAATCTCGTTTCCCGCTCCAGATTTCACGGCCGGTCCCAGACCGGTTCAGACCAGACAAACCCTCGTCGTAATTTTCGGCGAGGGTTTCTTTTTTTCATCAATCTTCGGCGCGGAGACCCCTTCCTTCAGGTGGGGGGAGGAAGCGCCGCCTCCTATTTTTCCTCTTACTTTCTTCTTGACAATTCCGCAAAACTAATGCATATATGATTGATGAAACGCACCGTCCGTCTT
>JAWLHW010000158.1:0-5576 GCA_041690155.1 Desulfomicrobium sp.
GGCGGTGTGCAACTGGGTGAACTTGCGGACCACGCCGTGCACATGGCGCATCCTGCCGCTTTTGTCGGTGATGCTCAGGCAGGCGGACTTGCCCAGGACTTCTGCGAAATCGACGTTTGGCGATTCATGAACGAGCTCGATTTCAAACTCGTAGGGCTTGTGGACCTCTTCGGTCCCGGTGAAGGCGTAGACCCGAAAACCCTCCGCCAGTCCCGCCCTGAAGGTGAAACTCCGCCTGTCTGGTACCCAATGCTGCATGCAACCTCCCTGCGCCGTGCCTGGCGATGGTTTTTAAGGGGCTCATTGTGCCAGCAACGCGACATCAGACAAATCCAGAATCATCCGTACTTTTTGTGAAATGATTATAGTTAATAAAGAGCCAGTGAGTACCGGTAACACGTACGTAATTGACGCCGAATATTCCGCAGAACTTTCCAAAAAATCACAACTTGAAAACACAGGACAACATTGGCTGACCGTGACGAGGTGCTTGCGACTGCAAAGGTATGATTTACTGAACGATAAGGTGCTTCTTTCCGGACCAGATCCTGCCGGTGGGCCAACCCCTCGCAATGGCTTTTGACTCGGCATGTCTGATCTGGCAGGGAGGAGCAGCAGAACCATCTTATAGAGCATAAAAAAGTTGGTCTGACACGGCCATGAACTGAAAAAGGGGATGACATGAAAAGATATATGTTGCTGACCATGATGGCGGTGCTGCTTGTTGTGGGCGCGGCTCACGCGCAGACCGCCTACGTGACTGACGTTTTCGAGATAACGCTGCGCTCTGGACCAACCAACAGCAACAAGATCCTGAAGATGCTGCCGTCCAGCACTCCTGTGGAAGTGCTCAGAAACGACAAGGACTGGTCCCTGGTGCGGGCCGAAGGTGTGGAAGGATGGGTGCTGGCGCGGTATCTGACCAGGACGGCTCCGGCCGCCCTGCAGGTGGAGCGATTCGCCACGGAGAATGAAATCCTGCGCGCCAAGATGGCTGAGATGACCGAAAAGACTTCCGCCACGGCCGGAGAGAACCAAGCGTTGCTGGACCGCCTGGATCGCGCCGAAACGGAACTGGCTTCCTTGCAGCAGCGGTATGCCGAACTGGAAAAGGGATCAAAAGCCTATGTGGATTTGAAGAAAGAACATGATGAACTCGTCGCGCTGCAGGCGGAAACGGCGCGGCGCGCAGAAGCTCTGGAGATGAAGAACAGGGACCTGAGCGGAGACACGCAGTTCCGGTGGTTCCTCACCGGCGCGGGCGTCGTCGGTGCCAGCCTGCTCCTCGGTCTGTTCCTGGGCCGCTTGCAGCGCAAGAAAACAAGCCGCATGTTCGCCTGAAAAAGAGCTGGCGACTCGTGCTGCCGGACTTCGCCTTCCGCCGGAGTCATGACCTTGTTCGGAGAAAAAATTCCGCCGTGGTTCCAGGAACTCAGAAGGCCTGACATACACGGGCGTGCCCGCAAAAATATGCCCTGGCCCTTCCGCAGAGAGATCATCGATCGCCCGGCCTTCAGTTCCGCCACCCAACGCCGTCTGATGCGATGCGCGAACAGATGGTTTCCCATCCTTTGACACACGCCCTGTCCCGCCTTCCCTTTCAAAGAGAAAGCCGTGGATGGGGCGTTTTCGCGTCATGCGCCGAACCACCCGCAACGCCGCCCAAAACCGCAGTTTAGGGATCCCGCAACCTATTCAGGACCATAAAAAAGTAGAATGCAAGGTGAATACGGACGAGTCCGGCTGCCCACGGACAAGAACCCCTGCGACTCAACCCGGATCAGAATGAAGAATTTGCGATCCGGTCGCGCAGGGCGGTCATTTCCCCGTGCAGAGGATCATCGGCGGCGAGGGTGTCCAGAGTCTCGGCCAGGAGAGCCAACGCCTTCTGTCTCTCGCCGGTCCGGGCCAAGGCCTGGGCCAGGGTCGCCCGGAAAAGGGGGGTGCCGGGCTCGGTCTGCACTGCTTTGGAGGACCACTCCAGGGCCTCGTGCGGCTCATCCAGATTCACCAGCGCATAGGCCAGATTATTCATGGCCTCGGGATTTTCGGGATTGCGTTTCAGAGCCTGCCGGTAACTGGCCGCGGCCTGCGTCCAATCACCCCGGGACGCATGCACATTGCCCAGATTGATGAGCGGCTGGTCCCAGGAACGATCCCTGGCAGCGGCCGTTTCATAGGCTTTCAGGGCCAGGTCCAGTTCTCCGGAGGTCTCGTAGGAGGCTCCCAGATCATTGTGTTCGCGGGCATCCAGCGGATCGGAAAGCACGACGATCCTGGGCGTGGCGCAACCGGCCAGCGCGACAGTCAAAAAGAAGAAAAGACAGAATGCAAGACGCACAGTTTACTCCACGACAAGATAAAGACGGTTCATCGACTCCCAGCCCTCAAGCAGCGCGCGGTCCGGCAGGTACATCTCTGCCCGGGTCCCGATATGCATCAGGAATCCGTCCGGATCGTGCCCATACACCACCACGTAGTGTCCTTGGCTGAACATCCTCCCGCCCATGTTGAGCATAAGGATAACGGGATTGCCTGCGTTGATCCAGTCCCTGAGCTGGGTCAGATCGCCGCGACCGGAGCGTGTCGAGAAGCCCAGCGACCTGGCGTAGTTCTCCATGTCCGGAAGCAGCGTCCGCTCCAGCACCGGAGTGAAGACGCGACGCGTCACTTCATCCAAGGGCATGGACCGGCCGCGAAACGCCAGCACCGAGGACAAGGCAGCAGGCCCGCAGTCGTTGACCTGGCTCTGGGGAATAAAGGGTACTTCAAGACGCACCGTGCGGGCGGATATTTCCCCATACGGCTGAAAAGCGGGGCGCTGCACGCACCCCACCATCAAAAGCATCACCACGAGTCCCAGCAGGAAACGCTGCCTAGTTAACAACAATGCGCTTTCCGCTGAAGTGCAGAATAAGGACGACCAGCAAAATGACCACCAGCACCCCGACGACCACTCCAACGATGCCACCGCCCACGTCATCGGAAAGGCTGGCCAGTTGGTGCAGCTGCTCATCGGAAAGCGAACCGAGTTTTGCGTTCACCTCTTCGGGGGTCATTCCGTAATCAGCCAGCCGCTGGGTCACGACCTTGTTTTCCAGAGCTGCCTGGATGGAAGCGATGTCGGCGCTTCGTTCGGAAATGACATCGCCCGAAGAAAGACGACTTTGCGCCAGGAAAGCATCGGCGTTGGAAGGAATGAGCGCAAGGAAGAGATAGGCAACCAGGATCGGCCAACACACCTGAGTTTTGAAAAACCATTTTTGACTATTCATGCTGTAATCCTCCATAAATTATTGCTCACAAGCACCGCGGCTCCCTGGCAAACAGCGAGAGCAACTGTCTGACGGCGGCAACATTGGGGAACCGTAGTCATCTCTTACAGTGATTTTGGAAAAATAGTCAAACTGGTTTCGCATTCAACGACCTCCAGAAAGCGAGATGATTCACTATATACGTCGTAACTCTTTGAAGATAGGCCCAATCTCTTTCCTGATCACCTGAAAATAAATAAAAAAATCCGCTCATAAAAGCCTCACACCCATGCGGGGCACACGTTCAGGGAGATGGCTTTTGATAGTGCCTCGCGACTTTTTGCAGTAATCTCCGACAAGACTCCAGTTTGCGAACAATCGAATTTCTCTACCACTGCGAGATGATCTTATCGCAAGGCCCAAAGCGTAAAAAAACCGCAGTTTGCAGCTTGCATGTCAAATCGACCCTGCAAAAACAACGCGTGGTTTCGCAACGATCCAGCCTTCCGTATGACATCGCACGTCCCCATATCATAAAGCTCCATGTTACAATTCGAATGTCTTACAGAAAGATTTATTGACATTCACCGGTATTAAGATTTTAATTTTGAGTATTGAAGTGCCGGTCTTCATGCGAGATTCAAAAAGGGCTGCTGGACGAGACAGAACTTGTTGCAGCCGGAAAACAGTATTTTTTATTTTTTCATCTCCCAAGGAGTGATCAATGAGCCCCGAACTGGCCACACCCTTCATCAACGCAACCAAGCATGTTCTCTCCGCCACTGCGGCTCTTGATGTTGTGGCCGGGCCTCCCTATGTGAAAAAAGACAAAATCGCCTGCGGTTGTGTTTCTGCGCTGATCGGCATTACCGGAGACAAGAAAGGGACATTTTGCATCTCTTTCGACAAAAATACAGCCGTTTACATTGTCAAACACATGCTCGGAGACGCCATCGAAGATGTCGTGCAGGACGTGCAGGACGCCATGGGCGAGATCACGAACATGATCTCCGGCCATGCACGGGTCGGCATGGTGGGCCTTGGCCTCAAACTGCAAGGATCAACCCCGTCGGTCATCATGGGAGACAACCACTCCATCTCATACCGTGCCTCGGCCCAGGCCATCGCCATCCCCTTCTCCTGCCAGGCCGGGAAATTCACCCTGGAGTTCTGCTTCGACTAGAGCGGACGGCCGAGAATACCCTCCCCACAATCGGGCACACACGGCACCTCTTCACGGGCCAGACGGCAACCGGGCCACTCGAACCTTCCTGTCCAGCGCCTCAGACCATCTCATAATCCACCAGGCCTTCGATCACGACGGGTCTGCGCCGTTTTCGCATGATCGGTCTCCTGAATTCACGTCAGGCGGCACCGCGATGCCGCCATTGCGATACCCGGCCAAAAACAGTAATGACTCTCAAAAGCACTCCTGATTATTGCATCCAAACCACCTGGAGCACCATGTTTCCTCAAGATCAAAATTCATTCCCCGACCAAGGCTGGAATTTCGACAATAGCTACACCCTCCTGCCCGAATCGCTTTTCGTGCGCCAAAGCCCCATCGCGGTAAAGAAGCCCGGCCTTGCGCTCTTTAATCCCGAACTGGCAGCGTCGCTGGGCCTTGATGCGGCCAGCCTTGAAGGCCCGGACGGTGCCGCCATTTTTGCCGGCAACCGCCTCCCCGTGGGCGCGGACCCCATCGCCCAAGCCTACGCAGGCCATCAGTTCGGGCACTTCACCATGCTCGGCGACGGCCGCGCCATCCTCCTGGGCGAACACATAACGCCCGCTGGCGAACGTTTCGACATCCAACTCAAGGGCTCGGGCCAGACCCCTTTTTCCCGAAGCGGCGACGGGCGTGCAGCCCTTGGCCCCATGCTTCGCGAATACATCATCAGCGAGGCCATGCACGCCCTTGGCATCCCGACCACGCGCAGCCTCGCGGTGGCGACCACCGGCGAACCCGTGTATCGCGAAACGACCCTGGCGGGGGCCATCCTGACCCGCGTGGCAAGCAGCCACATCCGCGTGGGCACCTTCGAGTACCTTGCGGCACGCAACAAGACCGACGACCTGCGCATCCTGGCCGACTACACCATCCGCCGCCATTATCCGGAGCTTTCCGAGGCTGAAAACCCCTTCCTGGAACTGTTGCGCGCAGTCATGGAGCGTCAGGCCCGGCTCGTGACCAGCTGGCTGCATGTCGGCTTTATCCATGGAGTCATGAACACCGACAACATGGCCCTGTGCGGAGAAAGCATCGACTACGGGCCGTGCGCGTTCATGGACGCATACGATCCGGCCACGGTCTTCAGCTCC
>JAWLHW010000159.1:0-5546 GCA_041690155.1 Desulfomicrobium sp.
ATGAGCTTCTTTCCCTGCTGCTGGTAGAGCTGCTGTTTTTTAAGCATGCCGATTTTGTAGTCCGCCGTATCCATGCCCCAATACTCGATATAGACATCGAATTCAGGCAGATAAAAATCCGGCCTGATAGCGTATCCGTCCAGAATGCGGAAGCGTTCATCATAGCGGTAGCTGATTCCCTCTGCAGCGAGCGCCTCGCAGACGAGGCGCTCGCCCTCGGATTGCACCCAACTGCCGTCCTTGGCCCGGATGTTTTTCTGAAGCTCGACCTTGGTTTCGTAATTGCGGCGCTCCAAAAAAACCTCGTCAAAACAGTGGTCGCAGAACGGACGCTGAAACGCCTTGCGGCTACGCACGTATTCGTCTGGCGCAAGGCGAACTCCGCAACGCTTGCAAAGATGCACGGCCTGCTCCTCGGCAATGCGGACAGCTTCCGTTATCGTCTCGATGGCTATGGCAGCGTCGCGCTGGTTGTAGTCCTTCTCGACGGAGCTTGCGGCCATGTCCCGCAGATCCGCCAACGTGCACTGCGCGGCGATCCCGTAGCTCTTGAGAGCCCGGATTGCGTATTGGCGAACCTGCGGATTCATATCGCGCAGCAGAGGATGCAGGGCCGCCACAGCCTCGTCCGCATCGGCCAACCTGGCCAACTTGCCCATGGCCGACGCAGCAAGACGACGCACATTGGGCACGGGCGAGTTACACAATTGGATCAGCTCCGGCAGAGCGGCCGGATCTCCGGAGTTACCGAGGTCCACCGCTCGTTGCCGGAATTGTTGTTCGAGTTTTTTGTCCATCAAAGCATCTCGATGATCTCCACGCCTGCGGGGGCCTGGCCGATGGTGATAGTGTAGTCGGTAAAGGAACGTGCGGGGCCGGAGGACGATTCGACGCGGTTGACCTTGACAAGGTCAAAGAGCTTGTGCGCCGGGGCGTTGCCGAGTTTGTTGTCGTGTTTGAAGATGATGAGTTTGCGCGCGGCCATTTCTCCGCGTGCTGCCGAACGATCGTGTTCGAACATGTTCTTGAGAGATTCCCAAAGGAGGGCGAGATCTTCTTCGCCGAACCCCGTCTGCGCGGCCAGTGGTGCGGAGATGAAGCCGTGGCAGCGATACAGGCCGTATGGGACGATACTCTTGCGACCCATGGTGCGGTTGTCTCCGCCCTGGGCTTCGGCCTCGCGCTCGGTGGCGACGGCCATGCGGGTGATGGGAAATGTCCATCGGGACGATGGTGTCTTCCGATCGGGCGAATGAGAGCTGCACAGGGCCACGCACCTGTCCGCAGTTGTATTCCTTGAGGGACATGACTGCTCCAAATGTTCGTACATCGAAAAAGTTATGGCACATCCACGTGCGTGCAGAGGACGTTTTGTCCGTGGCGGGCGTCCCTTCCGGGAAAGCTTCGTGAGCGCGTTTCTGTTGCGTGGTCAGCACGACTTTTTCACGGACGTAGATCTCGTATGGAGCTATCTGTCCCTTGGACAGTTCGACATAATTTCTGATCTTGCGTTTGAGGCAGACATCCGTGATCAGTCCGCGGCTCGTTTCCGGGTCCAGCCGGGGCAGGTTGCCGGCGTCCGGGTCGCCGTTGGGGTTACCGTTCACGACATCGAAGAGGTAGACGAAATCATAGCGATTCTGAATGGGAGTATTCATTGATTTTCTCCTTTATGCTTCTGGGGAGTTTGAGGAATCGTCGACTTTCTTGCGCCATAGGGCATTGCGCTGGTGGTAATAGCCGAGGGTGAACATCGCTTGGCCGTCCAAGTCCATGTGTCGAGGAAATTCTGCGCCCGTGAGGATGGCGCGCACGAGTTCGCCACCGAGCAGGGGCTGGATGTCGTCGGCCTTGCGTTCGATGCGGCCATCGGCCTTTTTTCGCGCAGGCACGGTTTCCAGCAGCAGTCTGAATATGCCGGGGTACTTTGGTTCGTTCTCGTAACGGGGTTCCAGTTCCAGGTCCTGATAATGCTCGGCGAGCATGCGAATGATGCCCTCGACGGTGGATGCATGCCAGAAGCGCACGGAAATGCGGGCCGCATTCGGGGCCAGCCCGAGGATATAGAAAGGTGTATCCGGAGCGGCATCCCAGGAGGGCTTGCCGCCGCCTTCACGCAGCATGGTCAGGAGGTTGCGTAAATCGGTGATGAGGGCGGTGTCGTGGGCGTCAGTGTTTTTTTCCTCAACGGCTCCCCCCATACGAGGACAGGTAAAATATTCCCGCCAACTTTTCTTTTCACCCGAAATGTGGAACAGATTCAAGCCAGCCACCAGATCGATCAGCGTTTCTGACCACCTTGCCCTCATCTGGTGTAACCATTTAAAACATAAGAGAATCTTCTATGAAGCAAACAACAGCAGGCCATGCCCCCGAGCCCACCATAACCCTGCAGCGGGCAGCGGCGGCCCTCGCCTCCCTCTTTGTCGGCGATTCTTTGGCGATGCCGGTGCACTGGTACTACAACACGGCCGATATCGAGCGCGCCTTTCCAGGCGGCGTCAAAGATTTCGAAGCTGCGCCGGAATTTCACCCGTCATCGATCATGTCGCTACATTCCACCCAGCGCGGCGGTCGGTCGGGGCACGGGGGGCAGTCCGAATCCCGGGAGATCGTCGGCGAGGTCATCCTCAAAGGCCGGCGGCACCTGTGGGGCCAGGCCAACCGGCATTATCACCATGGGATGCAGGCGGGCGACAACACCCTCAATGCCCACTGTGCGCGGGTGCTCATGCGTTCCATTATCGACTGCAACGGCCACTACAACCGCGACCACTTTCTCAAGTCCTACATCGAGTTCATGACCGCCGACCCGCCCCGGCACCGGGACACCTACGCCGAATCCTACCATCGCGGCTTCTTTGCCAACCTTGTCGCCGGAAAGCCCGCACATCTGTGCGGCGCCCGCACCCATGACACCCCATCCATGGGCGGACTGGTCACCATCGGCCCCCTGGCCATCAGCAGCCTGCTGCACGGAACTGCATTGGCCACGGTGCAGGCGACCTGCCGCGAGCATCTCTTTCTGACCCATCCGGACGATGCATTGGGCCATATCTGTGATGGGTATGTAGTGCTCATTGCAGGACTGCTCCTGCGCAAGGCAGATGAGTCCCCTGACCGGCATCTGCTGGAGGCCGCCCAGACAACCATGGGCATCGATCTTGCGAGCATGGTGGAACACGCCCGGACCGACAGTGACATCGTCGGCGGCAGGTATTCCACCGCATGCTACATCAGCGATTCGTGGCCCAGCCTGCTTTACCTGGCGTACAAATACCGCAATGACCTCAAGGCGGCCCTGCTGGCCAACACCAACCTGGGCGGGGAAAACGCCCATCGCGGCGCGGTGCTCGGAGGCATTGTCAGCCTGGCATGCGACAATACTGCTCATGACTGGTTTAAGCGACTCGTTGACCACGAGGCCATTCAATCGGAAATTTCGGCACTGCTTTCCCCCCTTCCTGCATGACCGGACTTAGAGCCACCGGCCCAGCCCGACGGTCAGTGACGACCGTCCGCCGAGGGCAGAAGAAAGACGTCTGCCAGAACTGCGGCAAGGAAATACCGTATCTACTCTTTCCGGACTGTGTCAGACCCAAATTTGCCCCGGTAGACAACAACTTGGTGGCCGCGCAGGCTTGGTAACCCTTCGACACCGACGCGGCCTACCGGGAGAGCTGCCCCAACCTGGCCCGGATCAGCCGGAACCGACAAGAATGAGGAGCGCCTGCCGCGGAAAATCCCTGTCGCGGCCTGTTTCCTTTTTTCGCGTTTTATCGCAGGATCGGAAAATGTATCCTGCAACCCTGTACGACGCCAAATCATGAACCAGCAGACCAAGTCTGAAGACTCCAAAAGAGAATCCCATCCAATGCGTTTCGGGCTGACCGAGCAGGCCATAAGGGAAATCCAGGGTGCTTTGGCCCTGTACCCCGAGGTGGAAAAGGCGATCCTTTACGGTTCCCGCGCCACGGGCACATTCAAGCCGGAGTCGGACATCGACCTGACTCTGATCGGCGAAAACCTGACCCACAACCACCTTTTGGGCATCATGTTCGACCTCGACGACCTGCTCCTGCCCTGGATGATCGACCTGTCCCTCCTCGACACCATCGACCACCCCGGACTGCGCGAACACATTGGGCGCGTTGGGCAGACGCTTTACGAGCGCTGAGGCTGCTTCATTCACCCTTGCCGCTGCTTCATTTCGCGGCACGTTTGTCCTTCAGGGCGTCGGCGATAATCCTATCCAATGGTATCCCTGTTCCCTTGACAGGCTTGCCCTTCTCGTCGCGGTCCATGCCGACCCTGTGAATGGCCATACACTGATCCCAGATCTTCTTGTCCGACGGCAGCGGATGGCGCGTGCAACCATAACCGGCGACAACACAGGCGTCGCCGGGCCTGTTGCAGCTGTACTTGGGATTATACTCGCCAATGGTGTCGGGGTGGTAGAGCTGTGAGGTGCCCGGGCTTCCGTAACCCGCGGAAGCACAGAGGCAATTGTAAAAATCCAGGGTGGGATGGATGCCGAGTTTTTTGAACACGTTCTGCATCTTGGCGTGATTGAGCTCGCGGATGCGCTGCATGTAGTCCCTGGTCTTGCCCAGGTCGCTGACGCTCTGTTCGAGTTCGCGGCGCTGCCGCTCACGCTCGGCCACGACCTTGGGGTGGAATTCATATTTCTTCCACCAATCCTTGACCTCGGCGTTCATCATGGCCTCGTACTTCTTCGCGTCGGGGTAGCCGTCGAGCATCTGGTTCAGAACGTCGGGGTCGGTGATGTCGGCCCGGTTCGGGATCATGGATTTAAGCTCGTTGATCCGCTGTTGCCCGTAGGGGAAGCCCAGCCGGATGCGCTCCAGATACACCTTGGCCGCTGCGGGGTTCGGCGCCGGCCGACGCCACTCCGAAGGATCGTCGGACAGCTTCTTGGCTTCGCGCGCGGCGATCTCATCGGCTACAGCCTTGTAATAGGCTTCCACGTCCGGACGGCCCTTGCCGAGCTTTTCGGCGAGCATGTAGCCGAAATCGTGTTTCTGGGCCACCTCGTCCAACGAATCAACCGGAGGCAAAACACCCGAACGGTCGTCCAGCGTGCTCCCTCCCCACCAGCCCGGACCAAACCAGTTTCCATAGCGGATCAGCGTATCGGCTCCTTCTCCACCGACAATGGCGTCATATCCGAACTTCTTGATCGTCTTGCTCGCAGGATCGGCGGCAAGGACGCCATGCGCCCCCGTCAAAACCAGCAAAACGGCCAAAAGACAGACATTGCGTAAGCGTTCTCCAGTCATCGATCGCTCCTTGATGAACGTGAAAAGCACAGCCAGGCTCATTGCTCCGGCAGTCCGTCAGCGAGATCATTGATGAAAGCCTCGGTATCGAAGCTTTCGTCATCCACGAAGTTCCACCTCTCGTCGGCAGTCATTCCGGGCGGCGAGACCCAGCCGCCTGTGACCTTATCCAAAACCAGGGTCGAAGCCCCGTTCTTCGCGTCGGGGCAACTGGTCACGGCCATGTGATACGTGTACCCCTTGCCT
>JAWLHW010000160.1:0-5534 GCA_041690155.1 Desulfomicrobium sp.
TCCCTGCACGGGGGTCATGGATCCCAGGGCCTCGACTCCGGACGCCTGCACCCAGGCCATGAGCAGTCCCAGGCAGACCAGGTTGCGTTGCAGGAAGACGTCTGCCTCACCGCTGCGCAAGGCCTCCAGATAATCCCCGCAGGAACTGACCGCAAAGCCCTCCCCTTCAAGAATCAGCCGCATGATCTCCTGTCTGCTCCGCCGTTGCGCCCTTGATCCCGTTCCGCCCTTGAACCGAAACCGGACATACTTCTCCACGCTATCCTCGCATGAGCATTCCGCCACATACAGGTTCTGCTCAAGGCGAAGGGTGCAGTGCATGAAAAACTGGGAAAGAACCGCATAACTGCTGTAATGAGGAACCAACGCAGACTCTTCGTGTCGTGCGCCCGACCAAGACACGGCCGGACAGACCAGCCCCAGAAGCAGGGACCAGGCGGGAATGGAACGGACATCCTCCATGGAGATCACGGCCCGTTCCGCCGCCGACGGGAAAAGCCCGCCGCCCAGATTGAAGATGTTGATGACCACGGGAATCTCCAGTCGCAACTGCTTGATCCCGGCCAGACCTCGGGCAGGTTCCCCGGCAAAGGCAAAAATCTGAGCCAGGCCCCGTTCCATGCACAAGCAGATCAAGTCGTGCAGGGAACGGCAATGCTCAGGGCGCAAGGCCTCGCCCTGGGCCTTGAAGACATGCAGTTTGGTAACGCGGGGCAGGATCTGATCCAGACGCGCGACCAGAGCCGTTGCGTCAGGGACGCCTTCCCATAAGGCGCAATTTTTTGTGTGTGAGGCGGTGGCCGCAGGATAGACGGCCACAGTCAGCTGGTGTTCCTCGTCGGCAAGCCCCTGGGAAAGGCGCAGGGCCAGGGCGGAGGGCGAAAATTTGCAGGCCACGGCTTCAAGCCAGGCCGTGATGAAATCCGTGGGCCGCACACCTGCGTACTCTCCGATCATGACGGCATCGGCCCCGGTTCCGGCAAAAACCCTGAGCTCAAGAAACTTCCCTCCCGGGGCAAGCTCCACAGCCGCAATCTCCATTTCGGTGAGCAGCCGTTGCGGCAAGGATCCCCCCCGAATCAGTTCACGGGCACGGTCTGCAAGCTCATCGGTGGCGTCATTTTTTTTCAGGTCCAACAGGCGCAGCAAATCGTCAAGCTCCTGGCGCATGTCGTTGGCTTCGATGAAATACTGGTACAGCGATGGCGTGAGAACCAGAACCGGACTGGCTTTTGAAGGGTCGAGAAATTTCGAAATCCAGGAAAAGGAGGCGCTGGCCTCTTGCGAATCAAGCGCCAGCAGATACGGAGGATTGGCTGAAACGGCCGCGTGTTCGGTGGCCAGGCGGGTGTAAAAACTGAGTTTGGCGACCCAGTCGTGGGCATCCATGAATTCCACGGGGTTCATGACCTGCAATTGGTCCACAAGATCGCGGATGGCCGTGCTCAGTTGACTCGCCAATCCCGAAACCCGGCACCAGTCGACCACGGCTCCGCCCATGGACAAGTCCTCGAAGTGGGCCAGAAGTTCAAAACAGATGCTGGTCTGACGATGTATCCGGTAAAAGGCATTGTATTTGGGCCGGGGGATCGATCCGGGTGCAAACGACTCGAAACTCCAGTGCGAAAAAAGTCCTGACTCCCGCATCATGTCTCTCCCCTGTGCAAATCCAACCGGCTGCGCTTTCGCGCGCACGCGGTTCATGTTCGCGGTGCATCCTTTCGCTCGGCGGACGACTGCGCATCTTCTTCAGGTTTCCCTGAGGATTCGCCGGCCGAGGGCTTGAGCAAATCCATGAAGGGAACCATCTGCGTTTCGTTGCCGTGCTTGCTCCAGCTCAAGATGCGCTGATAGAACGGAAAACGACGCATGACTTTCCCGTAAAAAATCCGCACGGCAATATAAATGGGAAAGAAGAAAAACGGATAAAAAACGGTGTCGCCAACACCTGGCACCGAGAAAGGCAAGGTGATTGGAATGCCGCCAAAACGGATATCCAGCCAGGCCATGGCGAAAGGCAGCGGCCAAATGGACAGGGTGAACGCTCCGGCCTGACTGAAAAAATACTTTCCGAAAGCCTCGTGCGCCTGTCTGTTGACAGCCTTGTACGCATCTTTGTCGGAATGTCGCAAAGCCTCAACGGAGAGGTTGTGCTGCCGGACCATTTCATCACGGTATTTGCCGTACACCTTGCGGTTGAGCCTGCGGGCCAAATGTGATGTGAAATCCCCCGTGACCACGCAAAGAAGACTCAGCACGGCCAGGCCGGTCAAAAAACCGCCTTCGGGATGATCGAACAGGCGAAAGCCCCAAATGAACAGGGGGTCCATCATCAAGAGAATATTACGTAATGTTTCCATGCAACAAAAATGGCCCCGACAAAGCCGGGGCCATTGGGTGAGTTCGTTTTAATTGGGTGGCGCCTAGCCGAACAGCATCTCGATAACGCGGACGTTAAAGAAACCCTTCAAAACATAGTCAATGCCTACATAGAAGGCAAGGACGATGAACAGACGCTTCAGCAGCTTGTCGGAAAAATACTTGGACGTATGAGGCCCGACAATGGAGCCGATGGCGACACCGACCATTTCCGTACCGATGAGGACCCAGTCAACGGGAGTGCCCTTGGTCATGAGGGTCAGGATACTGGTGATCATGCTGACCAGAACGGCCAGAGCGGAGGTGCCGGCAGCCAGGTACATGGGCAACTGGGTGATGCTGGTCAGGAAAGGCACCAACAGGAATCCGCCGCCGACGCCCAGGAAGGCCGCCAGAGCTGAAATGACAACACCGCCGACCACGGGCAGCACGGGATTGAAGCTGAACTCCACGCCGCAGAAGGTGAACTGGACCTTGGAAAAGGTGATGCCGAGAATCTTGACGCCGGTCGGAGCGGGGCCGCCGCCGGTGCGCTGAGCCTTGACAGCGGCTTCAAAAGCCTGCGCGGCCTGTTTGGCCTTGACCTTTTTGGCCTGGCCGGCAGGAGAAGTCTCCCACAACAGGTAGCAACCAAGAGCCAACACGAAGAAACCGAACCAACCCTGATACGCGGAGAACGAAACCTTGCCGGCGGACAGGGTGGCGGAACCCCAGGCACCAAGCAGGGAGCCCGCGCCCAGAGCCAGGCCCAGTGGCAACACGAGGCGTCCCATCTTGCCGTAATTGATGGAAGAAATAAGAGCGGACAGACCGACAAGGAACTGGTTGGATGCGCGGATGGAGTCGGTCACGGTCTTGTTCAGGTCGGGCGCGGTGGACTTGAAGCCCTTGGCGTAAGCGCCCAGGCCGAAAACGGTAACGTGGCCAACACCGGCCATGACGCCACCGAAAGCGCCGACAGTGGAGAAAATCCAGCCTACCCACACCGCCCACAGCAGCGCCATGATGGGATTGATCTGGGGAGCGCCAGGGATGCCGAGAAAACCGGCGGGCTTGGCCGGATCGATCTGACCGGCTTCAGTGCCCACGGGAGCCATGGCAATGGCCCTCTCCAACTTGGAACCGGTGGCGGCAGTTTGGGGCGCTGCAGCGGCCTGTGCGGCTACTTCTGTCTGCGTCGCTGCTGGTGCGGCGGCTTCCTGAGCCCAGAGGGGGCCGACAACGCTCACGAGTACAAAAAGAGCCGATAAGACCAGGACACGAAAACGTTTTGACATAAATCCTCCCTTTTCTCCCATTGTAAAATTGACACTAAGCTGAAATTTTCCGAATAGTTATCGGATTTCTTCCCTAGACAGAGCACGCTTGTAAAGATCGCTTCGCCTATCACTGTTTCGAGGAAAAAGGCAAATTTAGAATTTTCAGCGCCAGCTTTGCTCCTTTTGTCACATTTTTCACCTGATTTTTACTAAAAACCCACTCTGAAACCCCGACATTTCGTTATTAATTTCACAATCGAGCTCGCCATAAACTGCTCAAGCCTGATTCTGCTTGCCCGGACTTCATTGTAACAATCTGAAATTGCATAAAAAAAACAGGCGCTCCGAAGAACGCCTGTTAAGCTCTCAGTGCAAAGAACGATCTTTAAGCAGTGGCCTGCTCGACACGTTCCTCGATATCAATGCGGGGCTTGAAGAAGGCCAGGATCGGAGCGCCCACAAAAACGGACGAATAAGTTCCGGCCACCACGCCTATGAGCATGGTCAGGGCAAAGTCGTGAATCACGCCGCCGCCGAAAATATAGAGGGAGAACACCGCCACAAAGGTCGTGCCGGCAGTGATGAGTGTACGGGACATGGTCTGGTTGACCGATTTGTTGATGACAACATCCAGGGATGGAGAAACCTTGGAGCGAATGTTTTCACGGATACGGTCATAGATGATGATGGTGTCGTTCAGGGAGTAGCCGACAATGGTCAAGAGTGCCGCAATGATGGTCAGGTCGACATCCTTGTTGAGCAAAGAGAAAAGTCCCAGCGGTATCATGACGTCATGGATGAGGGCGACTATGGCTCCCAGGGCATATTTAAGCCGCAGCACAATGCATAGAATCAGGGCGGCGACCGTGGCGACGATGACGGAGAGGCTCATGGGCGCATTGAGCAACTCGAGTACATATACCACCGAAGCCAGACCGGCGGCCATGAGACCAGCCACCATCCATTTCTGCTCGAAGCGTCCGGAGATGTAGGTAGCGATAAGCAGAACTGCGTAGAAAATGGCCTGCAGAGCTTTTTCCCGAAGATCCGCCCCGACCTTCGGGCCGACCATTTCCAGACGCTGGACTTCGTGAGTCACGCCGGGAAAGGCCGACGTAAGTCCGGATTCCACGGCGGCCCTGACATCGTTGGCCGTCTGTTCGGAAAAGGAGGCCCGCAGAAGAACCTCATGGTCCCCTTCGTCACCGAAATCCTGGACCACAAGACCGGTCATTGCCGGACTGTCAAGCGCCTGGCGAATCTGGTTCAGTTCCACGGCCTGGCTGAATTTGACCTGAACATTGAAGCCGCCGGCGAAATCGATGCCATATTGCGGCCCACCCTTCACAAGCAGGGAGAAAATACCGGCCAAAAGTAGTACGGCGGAAAGGACATACGCGTACTTACGCATCCCGACAAAGTCGATGTTCGTGTCGTGTTTTATAATTTCAAAGGACATGGTCTGCTCCTTAAATGCTCGGTTGAGTGCCTGGCTGCCGTCTGGCCAGCCATGCGTCAAAGAAGATGCGGGACACGTAGATGGCCGTGAACATGGAGGCCAGGATGCCGAGCGTCAGGGTGACGGCAAAGCCACGCACCGGACCCGAGCCAAACTGGTACAGAATGACGGCTGCGATGATCGTGGTCACGTTGGAGTCGATAATGGTCTGGGTCGCCCGGTTGAAGCCGTTGGTGACGGCCGCAGCCACTGACTCGCCGCGCCTGAGTTCTTCACGTATGCGTTCGTAGATGAGCACGTTGGCATCAACCGCCATACCGAGCGTCAGGATGATACCCGCAATGCCGGGCAGGGTCAGAGTGGCGCCAAAGGCCGCAAGACCGGCCAGGACAAGAAAAATGTCGAGGATGATCTCGAAGGCCGCAATCAGACCTGCA
>JAWLHW010000161.1:0-5411 GCA_041690155.1 Desulfomicrobium sp.
CTGCAGAGAAATCTCATCTACACCGGCCTGACGCGGGCCCGGAAGCTGGCCGTGCTCATGGGCTCGCGCCGCGCCATGCACATGGGCCTGGGCAACGAGCGCGGGCGGCAGCGCCATACTTCCCTGGCTGTGCGTCTGGCAAAAGAGGGTCAAATCTAGTCCAAGGGGCTGAAAGAACGGACAAATGGGGCCGAAATCATGGATTTGCGGGTGCGAGATGCGTTGACAGGCCCGTGAAAGCTTGTCTATGGAGTCTCTTTTGTGGATTGCGGGTGTGGCGGAACGGTAAACGCATCAGCCTTAGGAGCTGACGCCAAAAGCTTGTAGGTTCGAATCCTATCACCCGCACCAAATAATATTGAGCCAGGTCCTGGTAAAGAGGCTCCAACGCCCCAACCTCCAGGATTGATCGGACGTACTGAGGAATTGGCGGGAACGGGCAGGGCACGGGAAACAGTTTCGGTCCGCCTCCCGTGTCAGATTGATTATCCGGGCCCCCGAGGGAGCGCCCATCACCTAAGGAGTGGAGTCATGGAATACAAAGTCGAAGAACTTTCCCCGGTCAATCGCAAAGTGGCGGTGGAAGTAAGCGTCGAGGAAGTGCATGCCGCGCTGGCCGCCACCGTGGCCCTGTATCGCAAGGGTGCGGACATCAAGGGCTTTCGCAAGGGCAAGGTCCCGTCCACCGTGGTTGAGGCCAAGTACCGCAAGCAGATTTACGGCGAGGCCACGACCGACCTGATCAACTATCATATCAACGAGATCCTGGGCGAACTCAAACTCTCCCCCCTGTCCCGCATCGACGTGGATGCCAAGGAGATGGAGCGGGACGAGAATTTTTCCTATTCTTTTTCTTTTGAAATCGCTCCGTCTTTCGACCTGCCCGAGTACAAAGGCCTGGCCGTTGAAGAGGAAGACGTTGTCGTCGACCCGCAGCAGGTTGAGGACGTGATCGAGCGCATCCGTCAGAACATGGCCAAGACCGTGATCATAAAAGAGGAGCGTCCCGTAGCTACCGGCGACATCGCGGTCGTCGACTTCCAGGCTTTCCAGGACGGAGCCGCCATGGAAGGGATTGCCGCCAACAAGTTTGAGCTGCCCCTGGGCGAAGGCAATTCCCTGCCCGAGTTCGAGGACATCGTCATCGGCATGACGCCTGGCGAAACCAAGGAAAGCGAGCTGACCTTCCCCGCAGATTTCATCAACGACAAGCTGGCCGGCCAGACCGTGACCATGCAGGTCACGCTGCATGCCATCAAGGCCCGCAACCTGCCCGAGGTTGATGATGACTTCGCCGAGCAGGCCGGCGGCTACGCCTCTGTGCAGGACCTGAAAGACGCCATCGAGAAGTCCTATGTTTCGACCCGCAAACAGCTGGTCAAGGGCGATGCCCAGAAGAAACTCCTGGACGGCATCAAGGCCGAGGTCAGCTTCGAGTTGCCGCAGAGCATCGTCGAAGAGCAGATCGACAAGCAGATCGTGGAACTGCAGGGCAAGCTTGAGCGTCAGGGCAAGAGCCTCGACTCTCTGGGCCGCACTCCTGCGCAGCTGCGCGAAGAGAACCGCGAGCAGGCCGAGGACGTGGTCAAGTCCTCCCTGGTTCTGCTGGCTATCGCCAACGCCGAAAATCTGACGGTCGAACCTCAGGAAGTGGATCTGGTCCTGCAGAAGATGGCCGCATCAACCGGTCAGGATTTTCATTCCATCAAGGATTACTACGAACAGCACAACCTGATGATCCCGCTCAAGGATCGGGTCCTGGCCGACAAAGCCATGGAGCTTATTTACGAAAACGCCACGGTGACCACGGTACCCCCGGCAGCAGCCCCGGACGCATAGTTTCTTTGAGGGCCGGGCTTGACCCGGCCCCTTTTCTTTTCCGGGGAGTTCGTGTTCAATCTGGCAGGCAATGTGCAGGTGGAAGCGGGCGAACCGCGACTCATCGCACACAACCCTTGACACCCTGCTTCGGATCGTTATTTTTCAAATCTTTGGTGTCTGTCCCTAATTTTGTTTTTCAGGAGCTTTCATGGTCAGTAATTCCGTATTCGTCATTGAAAACACCGGCCGCGGCGAGCGGATGTACGATATTTATTCCCGTCTGCTTAAAGATCGCATCGTGCTGCTCGGCACTCCCATCGACGACCACGTCGCCAACTCCATCTGCGCCCAGCTGCTTTTTCTGGAGTCCGAGAACCCCGAGAAGCAGATCAACATGTACATCAATTCCCCCGGCGGGGCAGTGACGGCGGGCATGGCCATCTATGACACCATGCAGTACATCTCCGCGCCCGTGGCCACCCTGTGCATCGGCCAGGCCGCAAGCATGGCGGCGGTGCTTCTGGCTGCCGGCGAGAAGAGCATGCGCTACACGCTGCCGCATTCGCGCATCATGATTCACCAGCCCATGGGCGGTTTCCAGGGCCAGGCCACGGACATCGCCATCCAGGCCAAGGAGATCATCCGTCTGCGCAGCGAATTGAACGGCATCCTGGCCAGCCACACCGGGCAGAAGCTCGAAAAGGTTGAACAGGACACGGAACGGGATTATTTCATGAGCGGGGAAGAAGCCTGCGCTTACGGTCTCATCGATCAGGTCCTGGCCTCCCGCAAGGAACTGGAATAGATTTCGGAATTTTTTAGAATTTTTGAGGTAATCATGGCGGAAAGAAAAAAAAGAACTGGCAAGGATCTGACCTGCTCTTTTTGCGGAAAGGGACAGGACGAAGTGCTGAGGCTCATTGCCGGTCCGGATGTTTACATCTGTAATGAATGCATTGGCCTGTGCGATGACATTTTGAAAAATGACAATCGCAAGGAAGATCTTGACTCTTCGGACATCCCTTTGCCCCAGGAGATCAAGGCCGCCCTGGATGATTACGTGGTCGGCCAGGACGACGCCAAGAAGATCCTGTCCGTGGCCGTGTACAACCATTACAAGCGCATCAAGTACCACGCCCTGGTCAAGGACGACGTGGAACTCGACAAGAGCAACATCCTGCTCATCGGCCCCACCGGCTCGGGCAAGACCTTGCTGGCCCAGACCCTGGCCCGCATCCTGAAAGTGCCCTTTGCCATCGCCGACGCCACGACGCTGACCGAGGCCGGGTATGTGGGCGAGGATGTGGAAAACATCCTGGTCCAGCTGGTGCAGAACGCCGACTACAACCTGGAGACGGCGGCCAAGGGCATCATCTATGTGGATGAGATCGACAAGATTTCACGCAAGTCCGACAGCCCGTCCATCACCCGCGACGTGTCCGGCGAGGGCGTGCAGCAGGCTCTGCTCAAGATCATCGAAGGGACCGTGGCCAACATTCCGCCCAAGGGAGGCCGCAAGCATCCGCAGCAGGAATTCATCCGCCTCGATACGTCGAACATCCTTTTCATTGTCGGCGGGGCCTTCATCGGGCTGGACGACATGGTCAAGCAGCGCGTGCAGGGTTCAAGCATGGGTTTCGGCGCCCAGATGCGCCGCAAGCAGGATGACAACATCGACAGCCTGCTCAAACAGGTTCACCCCATGGACTTGATCCGTTTCGGACTTATTCCTGAGTTTACAGGCCGCATATCGGTCATCACTTCGCTCACCGAACTCAGCGAGGACGATCTGATGCGAATCCTGCAGGAGCCCAAGAACGCTCTCATAAAACAGTACCAGAAGATGTTCGAGCTTGAGAACGTGGAACTCAAATTCACGCACAACGCCTTGAAAGCCCTGGCCGCCAAGGCCATCAAGCTGGAAACCGGGGCCAGAGGCCTGCGGTCCGTGATGGAATCCATCATGCTCGACATCATGTATACTCTGCCGTCCACCAAGGACGTGACCGAGTGCGTTATCAACAAGGCCGTGGTGGAAGAGGGCAAGGAACCTTTGCTCCTGTTCAAACCCGAGGCCAAGAGCGCCTGACCATCCGTGGCAGGCCAAGACCCGCGAGACCAACCATGACCGATGCCATTGTTTTCGAAAAATCCACCTACGGGAGCATGATCCTTCCGGTCATGTCCCTGCGCGAAGTGGTCATGTTCCCCAAGTCCATCGTGCCTCTTTTTGTGGGCCGGGACTCTTCCATCAAGGCCATCGAGATGGCCCTGGACAAGTACGAGAAGCGGATTTTTCTGGTCGCCCAGAAAGACCCCGGCCAGGAGCGTCCCGATGTGGACGGGCTCTACGTCGTGGGCACGGTCAGCAAGGTCTTGCAGATGCTGCGTCTGCCCGACGGGACCATCAAGGTGCTCTTTGAAGGGCTGTACCGCGCGTCCTGGGATCATGAGCGCGGGCTCATGATCGACGACGATATTCAGATGGTGCGGACCATCGCGCTGCCTGATACCGAGGGCAATCTCATGGAAGGGGAGGCGCTGGTCCGGGCCACCCACGAGGCCGTGGAAGAGTATTCCCAGGTCAACCGCAAGCTGGCCAAGGAGACCATCCTGGCCATTACCAGCGTGTCTCAGCCCGGCCGTCTGGCCGACAGCATCGCCCCGCATCTCAAAGCCACCTATGACCGCAAGCAGAACGTGCTCGAACTGCGCAATCCCGTCCGTCGCCTGGAACGGGTCTATGAACTCATCCAGGAAGAGGTCGAGGTCTTTTCACTGGAAAAGAAGATCAAGGGCCGGGTCAAGAAGCAGATGGAGGAGAACCAGAAGGATTACTACCTCGGCGAGCAGCTCAAAGCCATCCACAAGGAAATGGGACGAGATTTTGATCCCAAGGCCGACATGGAGGAGCTCGAAGCCCAGCTCAAAGACAAGGACATGCCCGAGGAGGCCCGCGCCAAGGCCATGGCCGAGATGAAGAAGCTGCGCCAGACGCCGCCGTCCTCTGCCGAGTACGCGGTGCTGCGCAACTACGTGGACTGGATTCTGGCCCTGCCCTGGAACGTGGTCCGCGGTGTGGATATCGACATCAAGCAGGCCCAGAAAATTTTGGACGACGACCACTACGGCCTGGAAAAGCCCAAGGAGCGCATCCTCGAATACCTGGCCGTGCAGGCGCTTGTGAAGAAGCTGCGTGGACCCATCCTGTGCCTGGTTGGCCCTCCTGGCGTCGGCAAGACGTCTTTGGCCAAGTCCATCGCCCGGGCCACGGGGCGCGAGTTCGTGCGCCTGTCCCTTGGCGGCGTGCGCGACGAGGCCGAGATTCGCGGCCATCGCCGCACCTATGTCGGCGCCCTGCCCGGCAAGATCATCCAGTCGCTCAAACGCGTCTCGACCAACAATCCGGTCTTTTGCCTGGATGAGGTCGACAAGATGAGCATGGATTTTCGGGGCGACCCTTCGGCCGCTCTCCTTGAAGTGCTCGACCCGGAACAGAACAGCGCCTTCAACGATCATTACCTGGACATGGACTATGATCTGTCCCAGGTCTTTTTCATCACCACTGCCAATTCCTTGCAGACCATTCC
>JAWLHW010000162.1:0-5404 GCA_041690155.1 Desulfomicrobium sp.
TTCTCGAACACCGGGACCATCTCATGCGACCCGGCGTAGGCATGCAGCATCATGAAAGGCGGGCGCTCTTTCATGGCTCCGACCAAATCCACCAGCCGCCCGAAGGCCTTGCGGCAATGTACCGTCACAGGCCGCCCATATCGTACGGCCAGTTCCATCTGGGCCAGAAAAACTTCTTCCTGCTCTGCGTCGTTGCGCTCCTCCAAGGCATTGTCGAGTCCGATCTCGCCTATCCCGACGGGATTGCCCGCCACCAGCTCCTCAAGGCGCGCCAGCCAGCCCTGGCCGCGTTCACCCACATACCAGGGGTGCAGCCCGAGGGACACGCAGATGTCCGCATGACTGCGGCCAAGTCCCAGCACGTAATCCCAATCCCCTTCATGGGTGCCGTTGCAGCACATCATGCGCACCCCGGCGGTCCGGGCCCTGACCAGGGCCGGCTCCAGGGCGTGGCGCAAAAAACCGTCCTGCAAATGGCAATGGGCGTCCACAAGGTCGGGCAGCCCGGACACGGGTAAAGAATGCGCCGTGCTCATGCCCTGATTTCGCCCCTGCATGTTGACTCCTCCCCCCGGCGTGCGCATGAAAAGGGTTCAGTACACAACTTCAGGGAGGATGGAATGGAAAGCTTATTGTACATATTGCTTCTGGTCGGCATCTGGGTGGTGCTGATTAAGGTCGTGTTCCCGAAAATCGGCATTCAGGGCTGAGGCCCGGCATCGAAGAGCTGCAGTTTGCAGCGCAAAGACAAAGACAAGTCATGACTGCGACTCCCGCAGTTCGGCCATGATCAACCCCGCAAAGCCGCCGTCAGCGCCGCGGTATTCCCAACCGAGATGCGCGGCGCAGCGGCGGCACATGGCGAAACGCCACGCATAACCCGCAAACCAGGTGAAGGCATGGGTGAATTCCCCTTCGAAGCGGCATCCCGGGGCCTGGCCAAAGCAGCCGACCTCGAAGAGGATGCCGGCGGGGTTGAACAAGGCATGCACATGCTTTCCGTCCACTGCAATCCGGTCCCGGAGGCGGGTCACGGGTTGGCCGCAGGTCCGGCAAAGCAGGGCGCTACGGCCGGACTCGTCCAGTTCGGAGCTGTCCTTATCCTCCAAAACCGGGCCGTGGGCGGGAAAATCGCTACCCCGAAAACATGCGGGAACATACATTGCGAACATTACCCGTTCAGTACCCCAGTCCCCACCGAAAGCAAAGAGGCCCCATGAGCATGATCGCCGCACGCACGGCCCAAGCCGGACTTGTCGCCCGAATATGGAATTGCCTGCAAGAGAACGTCGGCCCGGAGTTGGCCGCAAAAATCCTGACCGAAGCCATCCAGGCTGATGCCATGGCTGCTGGCCAAACCTTTGCCCGTCTGGCCCCGCATGAGCCAAATCTGGAACATTTCGCAACGGTTCTTGAACGCTGGCGGCAGGATAACGCCCTGACCATAGCGGATGTCACCCTGACCGGCTCCACCCTTTCCTTCACTGTCACGGACTGCGCCTACGCACGCGCCTATTCGGACATGGGCCTCGCGCCCGATCTTGGCTTCATCCTGTCCTGCACACGCGATGAACCGTTCGCCAAAGGCTACAGCCCCTGCCTGTCCATGCGGCGCTCCCCAACCATCATGCAGGGCCATCCTTGTTGCCAGTTCACGTTTACATGGCGGAAATGAAGCCATTGTTCGAAATTTTATATCATAATTTCATGATATTATCATAGATACGCACAAACAAACACGCCTGGCGGCGCTGTCGGTCCAAACACAAGCAGACCTGCCCCCCTTTATTGGCCCATCCGACATTGTCGAAACTTAACCCATCTATCTCAGCTAGTTATCCACATTAGCAACATTGTGAACAATGCGCACATTGCGGTCATCAATCGCATATCCCGGAACGCCCCGGGCTGTTCGTTCAATGTTCATAACTTCAAAATGCGTGAATATTCTGCTTTTACGCCAACGTTTGAACAAATTCGACCGTTTCGAAGCAATCAATCCAGGCAAATATTCAAAACTAAATATTTAATTTCGAAATGTTATGCTTGTTATCAACAAACATACAAGGCCGTCTTTTCCGGTCCGCCTTCTGTTGCCAAGCCTGTTCGTAACGTGTTCAAAACCTGTTTTTAATTGACCCGGCATGTTCCTGATCCGCCATTTCCGGCTTGCAGGCATATACGAACATCACGCCGCCCCTGCCGGGCGCACCATAAAAAAAAGAGCCGCCCCTCATCTGAAGGACGGCCCTTTGTGTTCGAGGCATCAGGGACTCATTCTTTGGATTTGACCCGCACCACCCCATCGCCGGGACGCATATGCACATCCATCTGCGGGAAGGGGATTTCCACGCCGTTCTCGCGGAACTTGATATCGATGCTCTCGCGAATCTCGGAACAGGCGGACAGTCCAAAATCCACATGCCGCACCCAGATCCGCAAAATGAAATCCAGCGAACTGGCACCAAAATCGTTGAAGAGAACAAAGGGCTCTGGAGTGGACATCACCGCAGGATGCTCGGAGGCCGCTTCCAGCAGGAGCTTCTTGACCAACTGCACATCAGAGCCATAGGCCACGCCCACCATTACGTCGCGACGGATGCGCACATCGTTGCGGTGGGTCCAGTTGGTGACCTGGTTGGCGATAAGGGTTGAGTTTGGCAAGAAAATCTTGGCGTTATCGAAAGTCTGGACTTCGGTGTTGCGAATATTGACGCTCATGACCTTGGCCCAGATCCCGTTTACCTCGATGATATCCCCGGCCTGAATGGCCCGGTCAAAAAGCAGGATGAGTCCGCTGATGAAGTTGCTGATAATGGCCTGCATGCCAAAACCAATACCCACGGAAAGACCACCGGCTATGACCGCGAAATTGGTCAGGCTGATGCCGAGCAGGTTCACGGTCAACAGGCCGTAGAGCAGCCACATGCAATAGATCCCGATGCGCTGAAGCGAAGCTGCCGCGCCGTGATCGATGTTTTTCCAGCGCAGATTTTCGCTATCCAGAACCGTTTTCCAGGCCAGGGCCAGGGAGCGGACAATCTGAAACAGCAAAAGCACAACACCAAGGCGTATAAAATTGAAAGAAAAATCCCCCCAGTTCAATTCCAGAGTCGAGAGCTTTTCATAAACGACGTTGGTGCCGAGGTTGATCGAGATCCAGGCCATGACCCCGAGCAGCACGAACAGCCAGACGAGAAGCGTCAGGAAGGTAACGGCCAGATCCGCCACCAGGGCCTTGAATCCGGTCTTGTCGAGTTTTTCGAACACCACCCGCACCACACTCGATGCGCCGATGCCCAGCTGTACCGCCAAAGCCAAGACACCCCACAAAGTGCTGGCCAGCACGGCCAGATTGCCCCAGCCGAGCACGGCCAGGGCCACCAGCAGCGCCATTGCATAGGGATGCACCCGTCGGATGAGCCTTTCATAGCGCAGCTCGGGCTGGATCATGCCGAAAAAAAGGCTGCTGAGTACTACAAGACACACCCAGGCGAGATGCTCCATCCATTGGGGCAGGCGCAAAATATCCAGCACTGCCACGCTGATGGACAAAAAGACCAGCGGCAGCAAGGGCTGTAAGCTCTCCTTCTGCAACCGCCCCCGCACGTTGCGAAAAACCCAGGCCAGGGCCTGTACCCCAAGCAGCATGAGCACGTGCGTGGCGACCAGAAGCAATGAGGTCTGCTTGACCTGTCCGGCGAGAAAGGCGGCCAGCAGGGACAGCGCCAGGGACAGACAGAGGATGCCGAAGGCCGAAGTCAGCCGCCCGCCGGCACGGGCATCCTCAAACACTCCTTTCAGAAAGCGGTAAGCGGCAAAGCCGACAAAGACAAAGGGCAACCAGAACAGCGCAAGCATCCCGACCCAGTCCTCGCGTTCCTGGGTAGCGGAGGAATACTGGCTGACAAGCAGAACCTTCAGGTTCGAGAACCAGTCCATGAAATCCTTGCGAACGTCCGTTCCTGTGGCGGGCAACAGCCTGAAATCCTTGGCGTCCAAAAACTCCGCTTTCCAGATCATGGGCAACTGGGTCTGAAAGGTGGCGACCCACTCGGCGGCTCGGGTCTGGATTTCGGTCATCTGGGCCTGCAGCTTTTCCACGCGGCCCAGCAACTCCTTGGCCTGCTTGTCCACGGCGGTGACGCGCTTGAGCATGTCCTGAACGTCGTTACGCAAGGATTTGTCCAGGCCTGCGGCCCACTTTCGCTCCAAGTCCTCCTGCAGGGTGTCAATGGTAACCACCCTGGCCCTTATCTCCCTGACCAGGACCTCAAGCGGCTCAGCATCCTTGGCCAGGGTCAACTGCAGATACGTGGCCTCGGCCAGGGCCACGCGCATGTCGTAAGGGTTCGTCTTGACCATCCGGGCCATGACTTCAAGGGTCTGCAGGCGATCCCGAGCAGAATCAATGGAGGCTTTGAAGCCTGCCTCCTGTGTTTCGAGCTCTGCCTGCAAGAGCTCCACAGCTCTCTGCAATTCCTCAACTTCCTTGACCTTGGCCTGGAAAAAGGAAGAAAGAACCGTCACGCTCTCAGGAACAGGCTGAGCCTCTTCAGCCGCGGCGGGGCCGCCCAGACAGAAAAGGCAACTGAACATAACCGTCAAAATCAATATCTTTATCTGCATATCTCCCTCAAACAAAGAGGCCACCCGTTCCCGAATGGCCTCTTCTGGTTTTTGAGCCGCCAGGGTTACAGGTATCCCCAGGTCTTGAGCCTGGAATAGGCATGCTGTGCCATTTCGCCCTGGGTCACGACCTTCAGGTAACGGTGATATTCCTGGGCCGCTTTCTGTTTGTTCTTCATACCCTCGTACGAAAAACCCTTCATGAAAACAGTTGTCGGATTGCCGGGCAGGAGCCGCTCATAGGTCGAAAAATCGGCCAGCGCGGCAGCATAGTCCTTTTTGAGGATGGAAGCCACGCCGTGCATGTGCTGGGCCTGGGCCTCGGTGGGATAGACCCGCTTCGCCCTGGCCGCATAATCGGCGGCCCCTTTAGCATTCTTCTGGGCGATCATGCACTTGGACATCATGACCAACCCCGTATAATCGTTGGGAGACAGCTTCAGCCCATCGGCATAGCGTCTTTGGGCAACGGCGTATTCCCTGGCAGCCATGGCCTTGTCCCCTTCCTGAAAAAGCTTGAACATGGGCGCAAGCTGACGCAACCGCGCGGTGGAGTCCATATAGCGCTCCCGGTAGTCCGGAAGATTCCGGCTGCCCCCAAAACGGGTACGCGAACGGGCCACGGCCATTTCGTAACGCTCGGTGCTCATGGGGTGTGAGGAGAACATGGCCTCGATGGCGCTGGGCTGACGCTTGCTCATGGAGCGCAGCACGTCCATGAGCCCGACCATGCCCTCTGGCGTGTAGCCTCCACCGACCATGTACTCCATGCCCA
>JAWLHW010000163.1:0-5391 GCA_041690155.1 Desulfomicrobium sp.
CAGGAACTGACCTTTCAGGGCATGCAACTCATGGCCACGACCTACCTGACCATGGAGGTCTGGACCTGCGTGGCGCTCCTCTACTTCGTTTTGACCTTCACCTGCTCCATGGGCGCGGCCCGGCTGGAATATCGGTTGCGGAGGAGGTATTCGGTTTAGGGTGAAACGTGAGGCGTGAGGCGTGAGGCGTGAGGCGATGGCGCTTGATTTTCTTGCTTAGCCATAAAACTTAAAACCTAAAACTTAAAACACAAGCGCTTGCGCTTGCCTAGAATTCACATCGGAGGCCTGCGTAGTATCCGCGCCCTCGTATCCGGTCATGGGGCACGCCTTCCTGGGCCACGCCGGAGTGACTGTCGGATGAAAACACGTTGGTCGCGTCGAGAAGAAGGCTCAGGGTAAATTTCTCAGTCTTGACCGCATCAAGCTCCAGGGAAACATCCGTGACCAACCCGCCCGAGATGACGCCCTTTCTGTAAGCATCGTAAAACTCCTGCCGATCGGGGCCGAGCCACTGGGACGATGGCGAACTCGAACTGCCCGAAACAGTGCCGTAGGGTGTCTCGTCGGTCAGGCGTGAATCCTTGACCAGACCCGTGGTCGAATCCCGCCAGCGAGACACGCTGCTCACGCGGAAACGATCGTCATAAAAACTACCCATCCACGAAAGCGTGACCACCACCGGGGCGTTGAAATTATCCGCCGGCATGTCGCTGCGATCCACGATCTCTCCGTCGTAATAAACCCGGTCGTAATCATAGGGATAACCGTTGCTGGTCAAATAGTTCCGTATCTCGCTGTCATAAGCCCCGTTGAACGTTTTCGTCCGCGACGTGCTCACTCCCAGGTTGAAGGAATGGGTGCCCAGGCGGGCGGTCTCAAAAGAGCGGGCCAGCGTCACGGTAAGGCCGTCATACGTGCTTTTGCCCTCGTTGGTCATTTCATAAAGATTGTCGCCATTCGTCTTGCTGATGAGCTGGTCCCTGTGCTCGCGATGCACCAGCTCCACCCCGTATTCAAAACCCATTATTTCGCCGAGGACAGCTCCCATGGTTTCGTCGGAATACGGCGTGTCGAGGTCCTTGGCCAGGTAGCTCCGGTCCTTGCCGTAGAGGGTGGGCATTATTTGACCGTTTGATCGCTTGATCCGGTTGGTGATGTACGGCCTGTAGCGGTCAAAGGCGTATGCGCGCAGTTCACCGCCATAATAGCGGCTCACCCCGGCCACCAGGCGCAGGGCGCCGTCGCCCATGGTGTCGAATTCAACCTTGAGGCGGGGCGCGGTGTTGGTGTTGTAGGAATAATCGTCGTAGTCGATGCGCAGGCCCGGCGTGAAGGTGAAACGTCCCCACTCGAATTCGGGCTGCACATACCAGCCCAGGGAGTTGAGCGTGCGGGTCTGGTCATGTTCAAGATAGTCGGTCGTGACCCAATAGCTTTTCGTCGTGCCTTCGGTGCGAGCCGCCTCGTTCCACATGTTCGTGGTCACATTCTTGATGTCAAGGCCACTGGATATCCGCCACAGGATGTCCCTGGTGGCAAATTCCGCCGCTTCGAAATCCAGCTTCGCATCCAGCTCGCGCGAGGTGGTCGTGGCATCTCCCACTCCGCCGTTCTGTTCGTTTGTGAGGGTGTTGCTGGTCCACACACTGGCAGCCGAGTCACGGCTGAAACCGTTTTGCGCGTAAGCACCCTTCAGGGTCAAAGACCCGGCATCCGTTGACCACAAAAGCTTGGAGCCCAGCCGGTAGGCCTTGTTCTCGATCGTCCAGTCGCTGTTGCCCCAGTCCGACTTCCAGCGCTTCTCCGCGTAAGGGGCATAGGTGGCGTCCAACGTCAGCTGCAGATCGCTGGAGGGTGTGAAAAGAGCTTTGGCAAAGAAATTCTCGCTCAGACGATGCTGATTCTTGTCGCTGTAAGTACCGTCATCTTCCTTGAACTGCAGGGGGATGACGGACCAGTTCCGGGACACCGCAAAAAGCAGGGCCAGATTCTCGCCTACCGGGCCGTCCACAGAGGCAAACAGGCTGTTTGCCCTGAAGCGGGCCTGGTTGTCCGAGGTCTCGGACTCGTCGTCCACGCTGCGCAGATCAAACCACTCGCTGCGCGTATGCCTGCCCTCGAAAACACCATGCCACCTGTCGGTTCGCGGATTCACAAGTTCCGCAGCGACCAGTCCCCCAAGAAAATTGCCGTACTTGACCGGCACGTTGCTGGAATAAACCGTCGCGGAATCGACCAGCTTTGAATCATAAAAAATGGTCTGGTCGGCACCGTGCACCACAAGGTTGTTCCAATTCGGCGAATCCGAGTTTTGATCCAATCCGCTCGGATTCAGGGTGTTGCTGACGCTCATGCCGTCGATGAGAAAATTGTTTTCGTAGGGTTTGGCCCCAGCGATGGAAACTCGCGGCGGACGGATTTCCCCGCCCGTAAGGCTTGAGATTTCGTCGTTGGAAAACTGGACGCTTGAGAAGCCCTTGAGCGCCTCGGTGATTGTACCGGTATGCGAGGGAAGAGAACGCAATTCCTTGCCCGCGATAGAGGCTTTACCGGCTTGATGCTTTTCCCCCAGCACATTCACCGGATCAAGCTGATAAATAAAATCGCCCTGGCCGGTCAGGATGTCGCGCCACTGGTCGGACGGCCCACCCGGTTCGCCCTGGGCGTTGTCCCGGGTAGTGCCGTTGTCTTCTGGCTTGGGATTATCACGCGGCGTATCGAATTGTGCGCTCCGGTCCGCAGGCAAAAGAACTCCGTTCGCAGGATTTTCCGCCCACGCGCCTCCCTGGATCAAGAAAAACAACAGAAAAAAAAGAGAGAACCCGCCTCTCCTTTTTTTTCCGAACTTTTTTTGAAACCTGATAGTTGCTCTTTTTTCCGACAAATGCCACGCACCTGTTGCACAGTAAGTAATGAACGCAAATACTACCTGAAGTATGTATTACAAAAGATCAACCCCCCCATGCGAACACTGATTTTTATACTCATAGCGCTACTTATCCCGCAACCAGGACTTGCCATCCCGGATATTCCCCTTGATGTCAGCAAGTTGGATATTTCCTTCGAGCGCAACAGCCACAACAGCGTCATCGCCACGGCCCAGGACTCCCAGGGCTATATCTGGTTGGCTTCCATTCGTGGGCTGCATGTGTATGACGGCCGCTCGATCCGTCCGGTGCTCGACGAGGTATTGCAGGGCAGTAATGTTCGAGACATGCTGATCGACGCCAATGACGTCCTGTGGGTGGGCACCAATTCAGGCGTGCTCGCCTATCATTTGGCAACAAAAACCCCGCGCTGGTACCAGATGGCCGAAACTCCCGCAGGGTTCTCCGCCGATAGCGCTCACATCATCTATCAGGATCAAAAAGGCTCTCTTTGGGCGGGAACAGGCAACGGGGGGCTGCATCGCTTTGAGCCTTCCTTTGACAAATTCGAAAGGATCGACATCATCCCCCCGGATCCCGAAAGTCCCTGGACGGTTTTCGACATCGCCGAGAATGCCCAGCGAGAAATGTGGCTGGGCACGGGACAGGGCGTGCTTCGGCTGGCAGGCGCCAAGGGGGCAGCCACGGCTATTCCCTTGTCCACAGGCGAACCCTACACCGCCAGAAAAATCGCCTTTGACGGCGCGGGCAACCTCTGGGTCGGTGTATCGGGCAAAGGCCTGTGGATTCTGCCGGCGCGGGCCGCGAAAAATGAACTCATTGCCGTGGACGAACTGACGGCGTTACGCATTCTCAATCTCTACACCGACAGCAACGGCGACGTCTGGATTGCCTCGACCCGGGGCCTGTTCCGCTATGCCTTTCGCAAAGGCAGCATTTTCCACCACCCCTTCCGCTTGCCCGATTCGTCTGGCAAGATACCGCTCTACGTCGCGTCCGTCATGGAAACAAAAGCCAGGACCCTGTGGATCGGAACATACAATCATGGGGTGCTGCACCAGCCGGCATATCCCGGCGCGAAGCTGCTCGAGCTCAAAATCAAGGGCCAAAGCGAACCGCTGCAGGACGCCAATACCGTCTGCGCAATCAGTCCTGTGGACTCACGCATCTATGTCGGCCTCAAGGAAGGCGGGCTCTATCGTACCGCGCCACTGGACGCCAATCAGCTGTCCCTGTCGACCAGCCTTGAGATCGAACCATTTCTCGATACGCCACGAGTCAACTCCCTGATCTGGGGCACCGACAATTCCCTTATAGGCGGCGCACGGAACGCCCTTCTGCGCGTCACTCCCAACGGAGATCTGGAGCAAACTCAACTCGTTTCCGACGACGCCGACCCAGCATTGGTTTCCCACTCCATTCGCCACATCGCCCCCATGGATGACGGCCGCATCTGGGCCTCCAATACAAAAGAGCTCTATTCCTGGAAACCCGGCGGCACCGGCGTGCGCAAGGAGATGTCCTTCCCTCCGCAGGCAGGAGGGGCATATCTCATGCAATCCGGCGCTGAACTCTGGATCGGGTATGGGACCACTCTGCACAAAATCAACCCCCGGTCCGGACACCAGCGCATGTATGCGCTTCCAGAGCCGGCAAGGATGGAAGTTGTCTTAGGAATCAAGAGCCTGCTCATGCTAAACCCCGAGGAGTTGCTTGTCGGGACAACAAAACAGCTGCTCCGCTACAATCTGAACTCAGGAACTTCCATTTCCGTTTTGACGGTATCGAACAAACAGCTTCCAAACGTTCTGTCCCTTTGGGGCGACAAAAACGGGGGCGCCTGGCTGCATACCCAATCTAAAATTTTCCATCTCCCGCCCGGATCAAACCAGGCTCGGGAAATGGCCATTGGCGCAGGCCACCCCGGCTCCAGCATCACCGCGCCTCCTGTTGTTCTGGATCAGATGCTTGTCTACGGGCATTCCGATGGGTTGCTGCTTGTTGATCCGCAGAAACTGCTCTCCCGCCCGCCCACGCGGCCCAAAATCTCCGAGGTACGCATCTTCGAGCGCAAGGTGCCCGCCACCCCTTTGGGGCGCATGCCCGGAAATCTGGAGCTTGACCACCTGCAAAACTTCCTGACCTTTTCTTTTTCCATTCCTGAAATCAGCGCCCTGAATGCACCGCGCTATATCTACAAGCTCGAAGGCGTGGACTCTGCCTGGAACGACGCCGGAACCCAGTCGTCGATCAGCTACGCGCATTTGCAGCCGGGCCGCTACGTGTTTCATCTCAAAGACGGTTTCGACGGCCCGGTCACCGAGTCCATGAGCATCACCATCCATCCGCCCTGGTGGCAGACCGGATGGGCCAAGACAGGCTATGCGCTGTTCCTTGTGCTCATCTTCCTGATCTCATCACTCATGTTTGCACGTCTGCAGACCGCCCGCATCCGCAAGGACATGCTCGAAAACCTGGTCATGCAGGATCCGCTGACCGG
>JAWLHW010000164.1:0-5380 GCA_041690155.1 Desulfomicrobium sp.
ACGCCTTGCAGGCGGTAGACTTCACTCATAGCGCAGCGCCTCGGTGGGATGCATTTTCGAGGCTTGACGGGCCGGGTACAGGGTGGCCAGGAAGCACAGCGCCATGGCCGCGACGGCAATGAGGGACATATCGAGAAATTCTATTTTTACAGGTAGATGGTCCAGATAATAGACATCAGCCGGAAGCTTTATGAACTGGTATTTTTCGAGCAGGGAGCAGATCGCAAGCCCCAATCCAAATCCGATACTCGTCCCCACGGCCCCGATAAGCGAGCCCTGCAAGATGAAGATGTTCCTGATCTGGGGGGGCGTTGCGCCAAGAGCCATGAGCACGGCGATGTCCTTGGTTTTTTCCATGACCATCATGACCAGGGTGGTGATGATGGAAAAGGAGCCCACCAGCACGATCATGATCAAGATGACCGCCATGGCTGTCTTTTCGAGCTTCAGCGCTGCAAAGAGGTTCTGGTTCATCTCGATCCAGTTGCGTGAGTACAGGGGAAAGCCGCCCAGAGCCCGGACCAGCGCTTCGCCGATCTTCTGCACGTCGTCTATGTCCGAGACCCTGTATTCGATCCCGGTCACGAGATCTCCTTCAAACCCCAGGATTTTCTGGGCTTCGGGGATGGACACGAAGGCCAGGGACGAGTCGTATTCGAACATGCCCGAACTGAAGATGCCGACCACGTTGAAGAAAACGATCTTCGGAGAAAAACCGGCGGCTGATTTCTTGCCGCTTGGCGCGAGCAGGCTGACCCTGCTGCCAAGCGTCAGCCCCAGCCTGGATGCCAGCTCCTTGCCGATGACGATGCCCGGGATGTCGCTGCTGTCGGTCAGGTCTGCGAGGCTGCCGCTGATCAGGTCCTTTTCAACGGACAGGACCGATCCTGCGCTTTGCGGATTGACGCCGCGCAGCACGACGCCTTTGACCCCGGAGGGGGTGGAGAGCATGACTTCGTAATAGATGAACGGCGTGGCAGCGACGACTCCGTCGACCTTCAGGCTTTTTTGCACCAGAAGGTCGTAGCCGCCAATGGTCTGTTTGACCGAGCCAAGAATAAGGTGGGAATTTATGCCCAGGATCTTGTCGCGCAGGTTGTCGCTGAACCCGTTCATGACTCCGAGGACCACAATGAGAGACGCCACGCCAATGGCCACGCCCAGCACAGAGATGAGCGAGATGACGGAAATGAAGGCCTGTTTGCGCCGGGCCAGGAGATATCGCAGGGAAATGAACAATTCAAAGTGCATGGGTTCTCGCTCTGAAAGGCCGACGCCGTCCGAGCCTTGGCTCGATCGGGCCTAGCCGGTGATTTCGGGCCGCAGCAGCGGAAAGAGGATGACTTCCCGGATGGACGGAGAATCCGTCAGCAGCATGACCAGCCGATCAATGCCGATGCCCTGTCCGGCAGCCGGAGGCATGCCGTACTCCAGGGCGCGGATATAGTCTTCGTCCATGGCGTGGGCTTCGTCGTCACCGGCGGCTTTTTCCCGCACCTGTTCCTCGAAGCGATCTCTCTGGTCGTATGGATCGTTCAGTTCGGAAAAGGCGTTGGCCATTTCCTGTCCGCATATGAACAGCTCGAATCGATCCGTGATTTCGGGATTTGCGTCGTTCTTGCGGGACAGAGGGGATATGTCTGTCGGATAGTGATAAATGAAGTGCGGCTGGATCAGCTTGGGCTCGACCAGATTGTCGAAGAGCTTGGCCTGGAGCTTTCCGAGCTTCTCCTTGGGGTGCACGGTCTCGCCCAGTTTCTGGGCCAGATCCTTGCATTTGTCGTAATCGAGGTAGATTTCCGGAGATACGCCGCCGATTGTTTCCAGGGACTGGTGAAAGGGCATGCGCACCCAGCCGTCCTGAAGGTCAATGACATTGCCCTGATATTCCACCAGATGCGTTCCGCAGACGGACTTGGCCAGGCCGCAAAGGAGTTCCTGGGTCAGGTCCATGAGGTCAACGAAGGTTGCATATGCCCAATAGAATTCAATCATGGTGAATTCGGGATTGTGGCGGGTGTCGATGCCTTCGTTGCGGAAATTGCGGTTGATCTCATAGACCCGGTCAAATCCGCCCACGAGCAGGCGCTTGAGGTAAAGCTCGGGAGCGATGCGCAGAAACAGGTCCATGTCGAGGGCGTTGTGGTGCGTGCGGAAGGGCTTGGCCGTGGCGCCGCCTGCGATGGGCTGCATCATGGGCGTTTCCACTTCCAGGAACCCGCGCTCGTTCAGGAAATTGCGGATGAATTGCACGATGGCCGTACGCTTGCGGAAAATGTCACGGGCCCGGTCATTGACCAGCAGATCCACGTAGCGCTGCCGATACCGGGTCTCGACATCTTTCAGACCGTGGTATTTCTCCGGCAGTGGACGCATGGATTTGGACAGCAGGCGCACTGCAGAGGTTTTTATGGTCAATTCCCCGGTCTTGGTGCGAAAAAGGGAGCCGGTGACGCCGACGATGTCGCCGATCTCGTATTTTTTGAACACGCCATACTCTTCAACTCCAAGATCATCGCGCTGGGCGTAAACCTGAATTCTGCCGCTGGTGTCCTGGATATGAAAAAATGTCGCCTTGCCAAAGGAGCGATGGGCCATGATGCGGCCGCTCAGAGCAAAGGTCAGGCTTTCCTGGATGAGGACGTCTTCGTCCTTTTCTCCATGCGCTTCAAGAACGTCGCCTATTTCTGCAGAACGGCGGAAATCATTGGGATATAAAGGGATGCCCGCATCAAGCAGGAACTGCGCCTTTTCCTTGCGGTGGCGAAGCAGTTGCTTTTCGCTGGGGGCATTGGTCTGGTCTTTTGTCAAGGAAAGTCTCCGTATCGGGAATAAAGGCATCAAACAAACTAATTCGGGTATTGGAAATTGGACCTGTCGTCAAGAAAAGTCAATGCCCGGGAGGTGGCGCTAGCTCAGGAAATCCGCCGGTTTGGAGTCTTCCTGCCAAGCTTGCCCCGTTCTTGAAGATCTTTTGCGCAGGCAGGCCGATTCGTGTCAAAAGTTTGGTCAAGGCTGTTTGCTGTGTATCCGGTGCGAAGAGGGGGTAATCGCTGCCGAAAACAATGCGCTCGGGATCATGCCGCTTCAGGATTGCCTCAAAGGTATGATCCGCTATGACGCCCGGACAGCACGAAGTATCCATATATAAATCAAGACCGGCGAGGTGGGCGAGGGTCTCTTTCCACAGGTAAAGCCCGCCCAGATGAGCGGCGATGACCGTAAGATCCGGGAAACGTTGCAACACCATGGCCAGGTCGTGCGGACGGGACAGGGTGCTGCCTCCTGCCCTGACCGGACCCATGTGGATCATGATTAAAAATCGCCCTTGCGCGGCTTCCCAGACAGGATTCCAGCGCGCAGAGTCCAGCGCGATGCCGGTGAGGTCGGGGTGAATCTTGAGCCCCCGGATGCCGTTTCGCTCCAGGCGGCCAAGCTCGGCTTCCCAGGCCGGATGCTCCGGGTGAACCGTGCCAAGGGGTATAAGCCGGGGATGTGCTTGGCGCAAGGAGAGCATCCAGGAGTTGGCCGGAATCATCTGGTCCGGGCGCAGAGCAGCGGTGAAACACAGCGCATGGGACAGGCCGGCACGGTCCAGATGTTTGATGAGATCTTCGGCCGTGCCGTCTCCGGCCGGTTCGCGTTCGAGATCGCGACCAATGGCCGCGGCAAGTTTGGGCGCTATTTTTGGCGGAAATACATGGGTGTGGCAGTCGATCATTCGTTTTTAGCCGAACAGGACCGCAAGCCAGTCCGGCACGCGGACCGGTTTGCCCTGGGCGTTGACCACCGCGTGCTGGGTTGAGCCCCGGGTCAGGACCGCGCTCTGGTCCGCGTTGGTGATTTCGTAGACAAAGCTGAGGCTGGCTCGCGACTGCCCGGCCAGACCTGTGTGGATGTGGATGATCTCATCGTAGCGGGCGGGAGCGAGATAGCGGCATGTGGCTTCGCGCACCGGCAGGAAGATGCCGCGCTCTTCCACGGTTGCGTAGCTGAAGCCCAGGCCGCGGATCAGTTCGCTGCGGCCGCGTTCGAAGAGGTGCAGATAGTTCGCGTAGTAGACCACGCCCATGGCATCGGTTTCACCGTAGGAGACGCGATGAGCGAGCCAGCAGGAAGGCTGCGGGAAGTCTGCCTTCATGCGTCCGGTCCGAGGCAGAAGGTCAAGAGCTCGCGCCCGTCATTCAGGAACAGGCCTGTGCCTTGGGCCGTGTCCTCATTGAAGACGCTCGGTCCGTCGTTTCTTGGTGCCTGCGTTCTGTAGACCAGGAAGGGGACCGGGTCCTCGGTGTGCGTCCGGCGTGCCACGGGGGTGAAATGGTCGCAGGTGACCACGATGGTCGCATCTTCGTGCGCAAGGGCCGCCAGAACCGGAGCCACGATGCGCTGGTCGAAAAGCTCGATGGCGCGCTTTTTCAGTTCAGCGTCGCCCATGTGCCCGCACTCGTCCGGGGCCTCGACATGCACGTATGCGAACTCCCCGCGTTTGAGAAAATCCAGCGTCGCTTCGACCTTGCCTTCGTAATTGGTGTCGATGAGGCCGTTTGCGCCCTCGACTTCCATGACCTCCATGCCAGCGGCCCGGCCCAGCCCCTTGACCAGGTCCACGGCCGAGACCACGGCCCCGCGCAGGCCGAAGCATTCGGCAAAAGCGGGCAGCGCCAGCGGTCGCCCCTGTCCCCATGGCCAGACCGATGTGGCCTCGGAGGTCGTGTCGGCGCGCAGGTATTCGTCAGCCGTCTGCAGAAATGTGAGCAGCTTCGGAAAGGATGCATAGGCGCTGAGGTCCTGGGCGATGTTCTGGTCCAGGATGTCGTGGGGCGGGCGGATGTCGAGTTTTGCCGCGTCTGTCAGCGCCCCGCCTCGTTGTACCAGGAGGTGGCGGTACTGGATGCCCTGGACGGCCTGGAATGGGCTGTCCTCAGCCATATCCGCCAGATGGGCAACCAGTGGGGCTGCCACAGCGGTGCTGATATGCCCGGAGGAATAGTCCAGCATCACGCCCGCGTCCGTGAGGTGGGTCAGACGCACCAGATTCATGCGCCAGACCAGATCGTCCTGGTCCAGGGTCAGCCCCTGGGCTGCGGCCTCGATGGGGCCACGGCCAGTGTGGTGGGTCTGCGGGTCGTAACCCAGCAGGCTCATGTTGGCCACGTCGGAACCCGGAGCCATGCCGTGGGGAACTGTCCGGCACAGGCCGCAACGGGACTTGGCAGCCAGCAGGTCAAGAGTCGGGGTGTTTGCGGCATGCATGGAGGTGCGTCCCCCCAGAATATCAAGAGGCCATCCGGCCATGCCGTCGGCCACCAGAAAAACGGTTTTTGACATCAGATGATCCTGTAGTGCACCGGCGGGTCGAGCACGAAGCTGAATTTCTTGA
>JAWLHW010000165.1:0-5342 GCA_041690155.1 Desulfomicrobium sp.
AGGATTTTTGCGGCGAAGATCAGAGGGGACGGGTTTTGCGACGGTTCCGCCCTGCCTGAAAGATGCCTGAACACGGCCCGGTCCATGACGGCCGCGTCGATCCGTCCGGCCTCGAGCATGCGCAGGGCCAGCTCATCGGAGTTGCATTTGACAGGATACAGGATACCCATGTCCACAAGGCGGTCGAACTCCTCGGTATTCACATACCCGTCCACGACGCCGATCCGGTAGGGAGCCAGATCCTCCAGGCGGGTCCAGCCCAGCGTCATGTCACGCCGGTGCACCAACCCCACCACACTGCACCCCACTGCCTTCGAAAAATAAAATTCCTCTTCCCGGTTCGCCGAGCGGTATTCGGGAAAGTAGCCATGGACGGACCCGGTGCGGACCTCCATGAGCACCCGCTTCCAGGGCAGAAAGGACATCTCAAGATCAAGCCCGGCTTCGACGCAGATGCTGCGCACTCGGGCGCTGGTCGCTCCCTGATCCGGAAGATCCTGCCCAACGAAAGGAGGCCATTCAAGCGTGCTCAGCCTGAGCGGCTCCGCACAGACGGAAAACGCGAACAGGAGAACCATGAGCGGCAACACGCCGATCAGGGTCCGCTTCATAGCGGCACCCGAGCGTTTCCGGACGATCTCTCGCCGCATTTCGTCTTCGACCCCTGCATGAATTCTGCCCCCCTTGCGTGCTTCCCGGAAGCAACACCCACGTAAACAAATCCGGGGCCTTTCCGGGTCAATTCATGCCCCATAAAGCCACACTTTATCCAAAAATGCCACGGAATTTCCAGCTAGAGATGTTAAAAGTACCTTTTACCAGAATCAGAATAGTCCAAAATGAAGCGCCGTCATGGCCTCCAAGGCGCAATTCAGTCATTCAAGAAGTCGACACGCTCTTAGTGAATATGAAAAAAAAAATTACCCTAAAAACTAGACCCTTGTTCGGAGCAGAACTCATCCTTTGGCGTCACTTTACCCGTCGCTGCCACGTTAGCCACTTTCCAAACAGGAACTTGACCAGCGGGGTCAGCCGCCCCCTGTTGTACATGTCGGCCACCTGGCGGATGGCCTCGCCCTGGGTCGGGTAGGGGTGGATGGTGGAGGCAATCTTGCCGAGGCCCAGCTTATGGGTCATGGCCAGGGAAATTTCCGAGATCATGTCCCCCGCGTTGCTCGCGACGATGGTCGCCCCTACGATCTTGTCCGTGCCCTTGCGTACATGCACCCTGACAAAACCATCGGTGCTTCCTTCCAGAATCGCCCTGTCGACCTCTGCCAGGGGACGCGTGAAGGTGTCCACCGCAATGCCTTTCTCCGCGGCGTCCCGTTCGCTGAGGCCCACGTGGGCGATCTCGGGCTCCGTGTATGTGCACCAGGGGATGGTCAGGGCGCTGACCTTGGCCCGGCCCATGAAGAGGGCATTGCGCAGGACCGTGCGGGCCATGAAGTCTGCGGCGTGGGTGAACTGGAACGGGGAGCAGACGTCCCCGGCGGCGAAAATATCGGGGTTCGAGGTGCGCAGATGATCGTCGACCTGCACGCCCTTGGCCGAATACGTCACCCCGGCCTCCACCAGACCCAGCCCCTCGACGTTGGGTTTGCGGCCCACGGCGATGAGCAGTTCGTCGACGGTTTCATCATAACTCCCGCCCCCCCCATTCGCCACAAGACGAATCCGCCCGCCCTCGGCCGGGGAGACCTTGACCTCCTTCCCGCAGCACAGGAGCTTCACGCCGTCCTTGAGCAGGGCCTGGCGTACGAACTCCGCCGCGTCCCGGTCCTCCTTGGGCAGGATGCCCCGGGACGATTCGATGAGCAGCACTTCGGAGCCGAAGCGGGCGAAGGCCTGGGCCAGCTCGCAGCCGACAGGGCCCGTACCGATGACGGCCAGCCGTTTGGGCAGCTTGGTCAGGGAAAAGACCGTCTCGTTGGTCAGGTAGCGCACTGAGTCCAGGCCTTCGATGGGCGGCGCAGCGGCACGGGCACCTGTGGCCACCACCGCCTTGACGAAAGACAGGCGTTCCCCACCGACCTCCAGGATGTGCGGATCCGTGAAGCGGCCCTGACCGAGGAAGACGTCCACGCCGAGGCCCTGGAAACGCCGGGCCGAGTCGTTGGGCGCGATGGAGGCCCGCAGCCTGCGCATGCGCTCCATGATTTGGCCGAAATCGACTTCGGTGCCTCCCGGCACGTTCACGCCGAACTCCCCGGCGTCCCGTACGGCCGCGGCAGCGCGTCCTGCCCGAAGCAGCGCCTTGGACGGGACGCATCCGAAATTCAGGCAGTCGCCCCCCAGAAAATCCCGCTCGATGAGGGCCACCTTGGCGCCCAATCCGGCAGCCCCGGCCGCGCAGACCAGCCCGGCCGTCCCGGCACCGACAACCACCAGGTTGTAGACGGGCTTTGGCCTGGGATTGGTCCACTGCGACGGGCGGACATGGGACACAAGGGTTTTGTTATGCTCGTCCCAAGGCTCAATCGTGGGGGAATGAACGGATTTTTCGGACACGTTGGAACTCCTTAGAAATTTTTCTGGCAAGCACTTGCCGGGCCATGCGTTTCGCGGCGCGGATCAGGAAGCTCGCATTGCGGTCATGCCGGCTCTTTCTCTAAACCTCGTAGGCGGTGGAAGATGTCGCTCCTCCACGGCCTGTCCAGTTGGTATGAAAATGCTGGCCGCGGGGGCGGTCGATTCTTTCGTAGGTATGCGCGCCGAAATAGTCCCGCTGCGCCTGCAGCAGATTGGCGGGCAACCTGGCCGTGCGGTAGCCGTCGAAATAGGCCAGGCTCGCGCAAAGCGTAGGCATGGGCACGCCCCAAAGCGCGCCCGCCGCGACGACCCGCCTCCAGCCCGCCTGAGCCTCATGCACCGCATCCGTGAAGAACGGGTCCAGCAGAAGGCTGGCAAGCTGTGGATCGCGGGCGAACGCCTTCTCGATGTCGTCAAGAAAAACGGAGCGGATGATGCACCCGTTTCTCCAAATCCTGGCGATGCCGCCATGGTCCAGGTCCCAGCCCTGCTCAAGGCTCACTGCTCTGAGGATCTGGAAGCCTTGCGCATAGGAGACGATCTTCGAGGCATAGAGGGCCTGCTGGAGATCATCGACCATGCCGCCCGCATCGCCGGATGGCAGCAACGGCCCCTCGAGAACCAGCGATGCCTGGACGCGCTCGTCCTTGAGCGCGGACAGACTGCGCGCAAAAACCGCCTCGCCGATCAGCGTCAGAGGCTGTCCTGCCTCCAGGGCGGCGTTCACGGTCCACTTTCCCGTCCCCTTCTGCTGCGCGGAATCAAGAATCAGGTCGAGCACATACAAGCCGTCCTCGTCGCGAAAACCAAGGATTTCAGCAGTGATCTCAATCAGGTAAGAATCAAGACGACCCGTGTTCCAGCGGGAGAAGATCCCGTGCATCTCCTCGTTTGAGAGCTTAAGCCCCACCTTCATCATCTGGTAGACTTCGCAGATGAGCTGCATGTCGCCATACTCAATGCCGTTGTGCACCATCTTGACGAAATGCCCGGCCCCGTCCGGACCGACCCATTCGCAGCAGGGCGCTCCGCTCGGCGTCATGGCGCAGATGCGCTGAAAAATGGGCCGGATGCTCTCCCAGGCCTCGATGGTGCCTCCGGGCATGATCGAGGGGCCGGTCAAGGCCCCTTCCTCGCCGCCGGAAATACCGGCCCCGACGAACAGGATCTGGTGCTCCCGCGCTTCCCGGACGCGCCGGCCGGTGTCCAGATAATGCGAATTTCCCCCGTCGATGATGATGTCTCCGGGATCGAGCAGGGGAATGAGGGATGCAATGAGCTCGTCCACCGCCTCCCCGGCCTTGATCATGCACATGACCTTGCGTGGCCTGGACAGCGACCGGACCAGTTCCTCCAGGCTATGACAGCCGATGATGTTTTTGTTCGCGCCACGGCCCTTGATGAACGCATCGACCTTGGCCACGGTCCGATTGAAGCAGGCCACGGTAAAACCCTTGCTCTCCATGTTGAGCACAAGATTCTCGCCCATGACCGCCAGTCCGACAACTCCTATGTCCGACAACCTGTCGCTGCTCATCTGCCCTCCGACTTCCTTTTTTCGTATTAGGCCTGCCTGGCGTAAGTACCGCCCGGATTCATGCGCAAAGCTCTATTTGACGAAAATCAGCTCATAGTCCCGGGTTCCCAGCCCTATCTTTTCCGCATGATCCAGACAGGAGCGCCATTCCGATTGCGGCGTGGAGTTCCTGAAGTGGTCCTGATGGTCCTTGAAATCGGGCTTCAACAGGTTCTCGTAGAGCTGGCTGCCCGGAAGGGGCCTCGCCTTCATGCAGGCATCCACGCAGGCCTGGTCCAGGGCCAGCGGATCAAAGGAGGCGAACATGCCCAGATCGGGCAGGATGGGCGCGTCGTTTTCCCCGTGGCAGTCGCAGTTGGGGGAGACGTCGACGATAAGCGAGATGTGGAAGCACGGACGGCCATCCACTACCGCCTTGGTATATTCCGCCATGCGCTTGTTCAGGAGCTCGCTCGCCGCGAAATCCTTGAACGCGATGGCGTCGAAGTTACACGCTCCGAGACAGCGGCCGCAGCCAACGCAGTTGTCTTCGTTGACGCGCATCTTTTCCGCGTCCTCGTCAAAGAAGAGCGCGTCGTTGGCGCATTCCTTCAGACAGGCCATGCAGGCCCGGCATTTGGACTCGTCAATGGAGGCCTTGCCGCCGCTGTGCTGCTCGGTCTTGCCGGCCCGCGAGCCGCAGCCCATGCCGATGTTCTTGATGGCCCCGCCGAAGCCGGTCATCTCGTGTCCCTTGAAATGCGTCAGGCTTATGAACACGTCCGCATCCATGACGGCCCGGCCGATCTTGGCTTCCTTGACATATTCTCCGCCCACAACAGGCACCGCGATGTCGTCGGTCCCCTTCAGCCCGTCCCCGATGAGAATGGGACAGCCGACCGAAAGCGGCGAGAACCCGTTTTCCCAGGCGCACTCCAGATGCTCCAGAGCGTTCTTGCGCTTGCCCGGATACATGGTGTTGCAGTCGGTCAGAAAAGGCTTGCCGCCGAGCTCCTTGACCAGGTCGGCCACGGCCTTCGCATAATTGGGACGAAGATAGCTGATGTTGCCCAGTTCGCCGAAATGCAGCTTGATGGCGACGAACTTCCCATCCATGTCAATCTCGCCAATCCCGGCCTTGCTGATCATCTTTTTGAGCTTGGTAGGCAGCCCATCGCCGAAAGCCACTGTGCGGAAATCGGTAAAGTAAACCTTCGCTTTTTCCATTTTTCTCACCTTTGTTTCCCAACGTGTTGATTGCACGAGACATCAAGGCTCACCTTCAGGTCAGTTC
>JAWLHW010000166.1:0-5320 GCA_041690155.1 Desulfomicrobium sp.
GGGCGAGATGGACTGGTTCAGCGCCTTTTTCCATTCCGTTTCCGCCTTCTGCAATGCGGGGTTCAGCCTGTATCCCGACAGTCTGATGCGATTTTCAGGAAACCTGCCTATCAACCTGCTTTTCATGATGCTCATTTTTTTGGGTGGAATCGGCTTCTATGTTCTCGTCGAACTTCCCGGATTTCTGGGCTCAGTTTTCAAGAGGCGTCGCCTTCGGGATACGCTGAGCTGGCAGAGTTCGCTGGTCATGCGCACCAGCCTGTGGCTGATTCTCATCGGGTGGGTGGTTTTTTTTCTCATCGAGCAGCGGCAGGACGGGATGGCCACGGCGTTGCTGCAGAGTCTCTTTCAATCCGTCACCGCACGCACGGCCGGATTCAATACCATGGATATCGGTATCATGACCGATACGTCCCTTTTTGTCCTGATTGTACTCATGATCATCGGCGGGTCTCCGGGATCATGCGCGGGCGGCATCAAGACCACGACCCTGCGCGTGCTTCTCGGATTTGCCGCTTCCCAGATCAAGGGACGCGAGCAGGTCGTGGTCGAAGGCTATGGCGTGGACGCGTCCACCGTGAACAAAGCCATGACCCTTGTCATCTTCGCCTTTGTTCTCATCCTGGGCTCGGTCTTCATCCTGACCGTGACCGAAGGCGCCAACCAACCGCACCAGCTGGTGCGGGGCAAGTTCATGGAACTCTTTTTCGAGGCTACGTCGGCGTTCGGCACCGTGGGGCTGAGCACCGGCCTTACGTCTCATCTTTCGACCCCGGGAAAGTTCGTCATCATGGTGCTTATGTTCGTGGGCCGTCTTGGCCCCATCGTCTTTCTGACCATGCTGCAGTCCTGGCAGACGCGTGAACGTTTCAAGCGTGCCGAAAAGAGCATGCTCATCGGGTAGGAGGTTTTATGGCTCACAAAGAATTCGGTGTCGTGGGTTTGGGCAAGTTTGGCCTCAGCCTGGCCAGTTCCTTGATGGCTCACGGCCAGAAAGTGGTCGGGGTCGACAACGATCCGGACAAGGTCAAGGCTGCAGCGGAGGTTCTGACCCAGGCGTATCAGGCCGAAGCGGTGGACAAGACCGCCCTGGAGCAGCTCGGATTCGGTGAGCTGCAGGAGGTGATCGTCAGCACCGGACGTCACATGGAGGCGAGCATTCTCATCACACTCTTTCTGAAGGAACTGGGCTGTAAAAACGTGACGGTCAAGGCCTTGAGCCGTGATCACGAGAAGGTGCTGATCAAGGTCGGAGCCAACTCGGTCATCTTTCCGGAACGATACGCCGCCGAACAGCTGGCGGCCAAGCTTGCAGTGCCGGGCCTCATCGACTACCTGCCGCTCGGCACCAACATCATCCTCAAAGAGCTCACCGTAGAGGATTGGGCGGGAAAATCCCTGCGCGATCTGGACCTGACCAACGCCTACGGCATCCAGGTGGTAGCCGTGAAGGGACTTGAGGATAAGCAGTTCGTGTTCGTGCCCAAGGCCGACAAGCCCTTGCAAAAAGGGGATGTTCTGGCTGTCATTGGACGGGGAGAAAAACTTCTGGAACTGGAGGGCTGAAGTGGGGGCGAGAATGAATTTTGAAGGTTTCCGGAGGAATATCTGATGGCGCGTGTGCAGATTGAGTTGCCGCAGTCGTGGTTTTTCAGGGTGCGGCTTGCGGTGCGCGTAACTGACGTGAATTATGGCGGGCACCTGGGAAATGACCGGGTACTGGGCCTTGCCCACGAAGCGAGGGTGCGCTGGCTGGCGTCCTGCGGTCTGTCCGAAAAGGACGTGGGCGGAGTGGGGCTCATCATGGCCGACGCGGCCCTGGTTTTCCGGGGCGAGGCGTTTCTGGGCGATGAACTTGACGTAGAGATTGGAGCCGTTGAGGTGCGGCGCTCGGGCTTTGACCTCGTCTACCGGCTGGTTCGTCCTGCCGACGGCGCGGAAATAGCCCTGGTCAAGACCGGCATGGTCTGCTTCGATTACAGCGCACGCAAGGTCGCCCGTCTGCCCCGCGTGCTCGCGCAGTGCCTGGGAAGCGTGTCCTGATGCATTGCCGGATCGCCCACAAACTTTTTCTCTCAGACATCCCGGAGCCCATCCAGACTCAGATCATGGCCGAGCTTACAGTGGAGAACCCCAAGTGGCTCGAAAACCTGAAGATGGGCCGCACCAATTACAAGGTCTCCCGGCATCTGAAGTTCTATTCCACGCGCACGAACGGCGGTCTCATCCTGCCGCGCGGCTATGGCGGACGGCTGGCGAGAATCTGCGCCGAGCACGGCGAGGCCGTGGAATACAAGGACGAGCGGCGCAGCCTGCCGGAAGTTGACTTCACCTTCTGCGGGGAGCTGCGCCCCTATCAGGAGACGGCCTGTCAGGCCATGCTCAGGCGGCGCTTCGGGACCCTGTGCGCGCCCACCGGAGCGGGCAAGACCGTGTGCGGGCTGTCGCTTATCGCCAGCCGTCGCCAGCCCACGCTGATCGTCGTGCACACCCGTGACCTGGCCATGCAGTGGGTGGAGCGCATCGAGCAATTTCTGGATATCCCCGCCCGCAAGGTGGGCATGATAGGCAGCGGCAAAAGCACGGTGGGCGAGGCCGTGACCGTGGCCACGGTGCAGTCCGTGTACAGCCGGGCCAAGGACCTTAAAAAACGCGTCGGCCACATCATCGTCGACGAATGCCACCGCGCCCCCAGCCGCACCTTCACCGCCGCCGTGACCGCCTTCGACTGTGCCTATTCCCTTGGTCTTTCGGCCACTCCGTACCGGCGCGACGGCCTGACCCAACTCATCTTCTGGCATCTGGGCGAAATGCACGCCCGCATCGACAGCGACGACCTGATGGACAGCGGGGCCATCATGCGGCCGGAAATCTGCATCCGCCCCACGGCGTTCAAGTGCGAGCGCGACCCCACGGAGGAATACGGCCTCATCATCGCCGATCTGACCGAAGACGTTGCGCGCAACTGCCAGATCGTCGACGAGGTGGCTGCCGAGATCGCCTCAGGGCGCGGGGTGAGCCTGATCCTGTCCGACCGCAAGTGGCATTGCCGGGTGCTGCAGGAACTTCTTCTGGAACGGCACGGGATTAGCGGAGCGGTCCTGACCGGCGAAACGCCCTTGGTGGAGCGCAAGCGGCTGGTGGATCAAATCCAGTCGAACCGGATCAGCGCGGTCTTTGCCACGGGCCAGCTCATCGGGGAAGGTTTCGACGCCAGCAACCTGACCTCCCTCTTTCTGGCGACCCCCATCAAGTTCAGCGGCCGCCTGATCCAGTATCTGGGCCGGGTACTGCGCCCCTGCGCAGGAAAAGCCCAACCAAAGGTTTATGATTTTGTGGACGAAAAGGTCGGTGTGCTTAATGCCGCCGCCCGGGCACGGGCGGAGGTGTATGCGGATATTGGCGAGTAGGCGGGCGGTATCACCTTCTTGGGGATACCGTGTTTACATTGACTTTCATGAACCGTTCATCAGGACAGACGCATGCATTCTCCGCGAAACGTTCCACTCTTGACATACGTGCGCCAGATCCTGGTCGCCAGGCTCGCGCTCATGGCTACCGTCATCGCCCTGACTCTGGCCTCCCTGGCCTATCTGGCGGAAGAGCGCATGCTGGAGGACGCGGTGGTGTCCGAGGCGCGGGAAGATCTCGCAGAACTGACGGAGCGCACCCGCGAGATTATCTCCCACGACCGGCTTTCGGCACTGGACGCTTTCCGTCTGGCGGTCGGGGAAAAAATTGCCTCCAATGCCAGGAAAAGCAGACGCGGCAAGGTCGTCTATGCCAGATTTTTCAAGCCGGGCATCTCCGGCGGCGAGGAGTATCTGGACCGGACCTTCGTGCTGCACGAGTCGGTACGCGCGTACATCCATGCAGGCGAAAACCCTGAGCCCGAGACCGGGACCTGGTCGGAAACGGTCTATATCGCAGATATCCTCTGCGTCCATGCCATACTGCCCATCGATGAACTCGGACGGAGTGATACCGGCTACGCCGAAATCGTCTTTGTTCCATCCCCGTCAGTGCTGGCCGCCATGGAGCGAAAAACACTCTACACCGTCGGTGCCGTCGCATTTGTGGCCCTGGCCACGGCGGCTCTCCTCTACCCGGTCATCCTGCGCCTGACCAATCGCCTCGTCGCCTTTTCCCGCAACCTGCAGGCGGCAAACTTCGAAACACTGGCTCTGCTCGGCTGCGCCGTCGCCAAGAGGGACAGCAACACTGATGAGCACAACTACAGGGTGACTCTCTATGCCTTGCGCATGGCCGAGGCCATCGGCCTGGACGCGGCCGGAATGCGCGCCCTCGCCAAGGGCGCGTTCCTGCACGATGTCGGCAAGATCGCCATCAGGGACAGCATCCTGCTCAAGCCCGGCAAGCTCACGGAAGGCGAATTCGAGACCATGAAGACCCACGTCAGGCACGGCCTCGATGTGGTCGCCCGCTCGACCTGGCTGCGCGACGCGAAGGACGTGGTCGGATTCCACCACGAAAAATTCGACGGAAAAGGTTATCCCAACGGAATAAGCGGAAAGGACATCCCCCTCACGGCGCGGATCTTCACCGTGGCCGATGTCTTCGACGCCCTGACCTCACGCAGGCCCTACAAGAATGCGCTGAGCTGCGCACAAGCCCTCGACATCCTCATGCGCGGACGCGGCAAACATTTCGACCCCGAGATAGTCGACACCTTCGTCGCCATGGCCGCGCCCCTGCACGAACGATACGCCCACAGGTCCGGCCGGGACCTGAGCGCGGAACTGATCGACGTCGCCTGGAAATATTTTCATGTCGGGGCTGATACGCTGGTCTCTTGACTGGTCATTGAACTATTCCTTGTCTCCTTAAAATCATGACGTAAGTATGATCCAACATTCGCCCCGATCAACCAAAGGCGAAAGCCCCCGGACAGACAATCTGTTCGGGGGCTTTCGCCTTTTTATGGAGGAGAGGAAATTATTGTTCGTTGGTGTACGGCCAGGCCATGAGGCCTCCTTCCATTACGCGGACGTCGGTGTATCCGGCATTTTCGAGAATGCGCTGGGCTTCGTAGCCGCGCATGGAGACCTTGCAGAAGGAGAGGATTGTCGCGCTTTTGTCCTGCGGCAGTTCATCCACCCGCCCCCGCAGCTGTCCCAGAGGAATGAGCGTCTCGCCGCGGCCGAGCTGATTTTCTTCAAATTCATCGTGACCGCGAACGTCAAGGACGTAGAGAGGACCCCCCGCATCGAAGAGGGCCTTGGCCTCGACGCTGGAGATGCCGGTCATGAGCCCGCGCATCTTGTTCTGCAGGATATGCGCGGTGGCGATGGCATGGTCG
>JAWLHW010000167.1:0-5308 GCA_041690155.1 Desulfomicrobium sp.
GTCATGGCTGGGCGCCTCCTGCCGGCGGGGCTTCAGGTTTGAACGGCGCCGCGAGCGCCTCGTCGGCCGGGGCGGCATGCGAACAGCCGCTGCGCTTGGGCGGTGCCGGTCGCTGGGAATAGTCCGCCTGGGTCGGGCTCTGGCGCATGGCCGGATCATCCACACGTGGAGGGATGGCGGGCATGTCCTGCAGATTGATGACCCTCGGGGTGATGAGGATGAGCCGTTCCATGCGCTTGCTGTTCTTGGATGTGGTCTTGAACAGGTTGCCCACACCGGGGATGTCCTTGAGGATGGGGATACCGCTTTCGGCGCTGCCCTTCTGCTCGTAGTAATAGCCTCCGATGAGCAGGCTCTGCCCGGCCCCGACAATGGCCTGGGTGTTGATCTTGGTCTGCTTGATGGGCGGGATGGGCGTGGTTGCGGTGGATTCGCCTTCGTTGTTCTGATCGTCCTGGACGTTCACGGCCAGCTTGATTGTGCGCCGTCCGTCCTGCTCCGTGATGATATGCGGGGTGACGCGCAGCACAGTGCCCGCCTCGACCTTGAACAGGTCCGAGGCTTCGTTGCCCTGAATGGGGATGTAGTAGGTGGTGGTGTTTTCCAGGGTGGCCTGCACATTGTCTACAGTGAGAACGGACGGGCGGCCGAGCATGCGCGCCTCGCCCTCTTCTTCCAGGGCCTGGATGCGGGCCAGGAAGTAGTCGGAGCCCATGGTGTAGATGGTGGACAGGGTCAGCCCGGCCCCGGATGGAGAGCCGGGGACGGGCAGCGGGGAAAATGCGTTGTCGCTTGACGACAGTTCGCCGCCGAAGCCCCAGCCTTTGCTGGAGCCGTCCGCGGCCTGGTAGGTGATGCCGAGGTCGCGCTTGTAGTCCGTATCTATGTCCACGATGGCCGCGTGGATTTCGACGAGTTCCACGGGCTTGTCCAGGTCTTCGATGACCTTGGCGTAGTAGGGCATGCGGTACTCGGCGTCGTGGACCAGGACGGCGTTGACCCTGGGGTCGGCCATGATGTTGGCACCGGGGCCGGCTGCCTCGGGCTGCGCGGCTTCTTCCGGCTGCTCTGGTTCCCGGCCCTGGGCGGCCAGGCCTGTGCCGGAGAGCGTGTCCAGCGTTGCCTTCTGCTGGGTTACCCGTGTGGCCGAGACAGGCGTTCCGTTCAGCATGGCCCGCAGGATGCTTGCGATGCCGGGTATGGTCACGCTCTTGTCCATGCTGTTCACGGTGATGTCTTCGGCCCAGGCATATTTGAGGGGGAAGACGCGCATGACAACAGTCCCGGTCTGGGCCTCCTCGAAGGCCGTCACGGCGCTCATGACCTGGTTGATGTATTCCGGCGGGCCGGAAACGACGATCATGTTTCCGTCCGGGGCCAGGACCGGGTGGAGTTGCGGTGAGAATACGGCCGACTGCTGGAGCATGGAATAGAGCCTTTCGGCCGTCAGTGCCCGGGGGGTGATGAAGGCGCGGGTCATCTCCGCGTCGTTGAAGAAATGGAGGGTGGTGCCGATGCGGTACCAGGACACGCCGAAGGCGGCGCGCATGCCCTGCAAAAATTTGTCCGCAGGCACGTCGGAGAAGCGGCCGCTGATCTTGCCGGTCACCCCGGCTGACATGGACGCGCCAAGTCCTTGCGAACGGGCGAAGTGCATGAGCACCGTGGCGAGCTCCTGCTGGTCCGCGTAGTAGCTGAAGGGCTTGGAAAAACCGCTTCCGGACGCCACAGGGACCGGGGCGGTCGCGACTCCGGCGACTGTCTGTGCAGTCGGCAGCGGCTTTTTCACAACCGGTGCCGTGAACATGTCCACGACCACCCGGTCGGGGCCTGTCAGGGTGAAGATGCGGTGGCGGCCCATGTCCATGAGATCAAGGGAGACCTCCACGCCCGAGGCCGGGTCGGCGGCGGCCTGGATGGACGAGACGATGCCGTCACCGAGGGCTCGTGAGGGCATGACGTCCGGGGCCATGCCGGCACCGCGCAGGGTTATCCGCAGTCGCCGTGTTCCGGCCTTTTCCTCCAGGGCTTGCGTAAAGTCCGCCGGCTCGCTGACATCCAGCACCACCCGCGTGTGTCCGGGTTCGGAACGGTGGCGGATGCCGTTGAGCATGAGGGTGCCGTCGGCGGCCGGGGCCGGGCCCGCCGTCAGGACGGCCAGGGCGAGGACCAGGAGGACTGCCGCGCGGCGCAGGAAGCGTGAAGGCGGATGAATGACCATGCCCATCAACGTCCCGGAGACCAGGAGCCGCCGAATCCGGACAGGCTGAAGGGGGACGGTGCGGCAGCCTGTCCGGGCTTCGCTCCGGTCTGCGCCTGCCACCATTCAAGGTCGTTCAGAAAATTCCGGGCCTCGTCTGAGGCTACACGGGCCAGCATGTCCGGCGAAAGTCCGTCGAGTCTGACGGCGCGGTGCAACTGCAGGCGACCGGCGTCGAGGGAGAGGATGGATTTTCTCTTCCGGGAGGCGGCCACCGCGCGCTGCGCGCAGGTCTTCAGGAGCGCCTCGGCCTCGGCTTCCGTGTCCGGCAGGGTCGCCAGGGTGGAGCGGAAGATGCAGGTGCGCCCGTCGGGCGAGAAGAAATCCATCTCGAGGTCTCCTTCCAGGCGGAAGCGGAATACGCCGTCGTCGTTTGGCCGGGCCGGTTGCCAGCCTGCAGCCGAGGTGATGGCATCGGCGGCCTGTTGGGGCAAGGTCATGTGAACTCCTTGTAGAACTTGAAACTCTTGGGCCAAGGCCCTCATTTTGTCAAACAAGTTTGCCCGTGCACCGTGTTTCTAAAATCGGCCCGGAATTATCGGCCACCGCGTGTTTCCCGGCGCGCCGGGATGGGTCCCGGTCGCGCCAGCGGGCTTCTACCCGAGGATTTTGGTCCTGGTCTGGTTGGTGTTTTGCTGGATGGAGTCCATGGTCGAGAGCATCTTTCCGATTAGTTCCCTGAGGCTGTCCTCCATACTCTTGAGGGCGTCGGTCTGGGACCTGGCCCGCTCGATGGTGGCGTCCATGAGCTTGATGTCGGCGTCGTAAAAGCTGCCCACTGCCTGGCTGATGCTGCCCACCATGCCGGTCACACCGCCTGCACCGGCATTGAAACTCTGCACCCGCGTGTTGAGCAGCATGTCAGCGTGCCCTTTGGCCGCTGTATCCGTAATTTTGGCATTCGCGGAAACTCCGCTGGACATCATTTTGAAGGCCATGACTCCCTGTGCGATGCTCAGCGCTCCCGAAGCAATGCCCATGCACAGCTGGAAGACGGCCTTGCTGCGCATCTCCTGAGCCTGATCCTTGATCGTGTCGATGATGAGCTCCGTCTGCAGGGCACGCTGCTCGGCGCTTTTGCGGCGTTGTTCGGAGGCCACGTCTCCGATCAAGGCCAGATAGTTGGCGCTGAAAGACGGCAGCCCATCCAGCCCGTTGTCCCAGAGCTTTCCGGTGCCAATGGGGGGGGGCAGGGTTGGCAGCGATGTGGTGACTGCGCTGAGGGCTTCCCCAAAGGTTTTTCCGGAATTGACCGCAGTCAGCAGGGCCTGGTCGATCTGGTCCCTGGAGACATAATCCGACTTGGCCGTTTCCAGGAGCTGGTTGTATTGGGCGGCATCGAATCCGCTGATCTGATTGACATTCGTGATTGTCATGTTTCTACCTCGTGGCCTGTTTGAAACGGGTTGGCGTGGAGGCTCCGGCAGGCCGGGCCATTAAATTAGGCCATGGTCGGAGTGGTCGTCAAAATTGCGGCCTGCGTCTCGGCGCAACCCTTTATGATTTCCGTGACCTTGGCCATGAGATCGTTGGCGCGCTCCATCTCGTTTTCCACCAACGCCCTGTCCATTTCAATGGACTCTCTGAGTCGTTCGAGAATGGCCTCCAGTTCCTTGGTGGTGATCTTGGTCTGGGCCACGTTGTAATCAACGACCGCACTGGCGACGGTCGTTGCGCCCTGGGCCACGCCCAGGCCGGCCGAGGTGAAGTTCAGGATCTTCTGCGCGGCCAGGGTAACACTGAGGGCCTTCTGAGCTGCCTGGGTGCTGACCTGGGCGGTCTGGGCGCCAGCCTTGGCGACCTCGGCACCGACCTTGGCGGCATCTGCACCGACCTTGGCGGCGCTGGAGGACGTGCCGGCCAGGCCCGCTCCGAGACTCACACCGATGGCCACCACCATGATGGCCATCTGCATGCCGAAGGCGAACCACTTGGCGGTCTCGTCGTCCATGCCCATGGCCTTGCCAAGCTTCTCGAACCCGGCCATCAAGCTGACCTTGCCATCCGTGGCCGTGGACACGAGGCTGTCGACGGTCATGGCCATGCCGATGCAACCGGCAGCGATCAGCAGCGGGTTGCCGGTCATGGCTCCGGCGACGATGGTCGCCGCGGAGGCAATGGCGCCGACGATCATGCCGATGATCTTGAAGGCCTTCAGAAAGCCGTTCAGTACGGCCTTTTTCTTCATTTCCTCCAGCTGTTTGGCGAGTTGATCCAGCTGTTTGTCGTTGACTTCCTTTTGCTGCTCGGCCTTGAGTTCCAGGCTGTTGACGCCGTCCTTGCAGGCCTGTCTGCGGGATTCGTTTCCGATGGCGCTCATCAGAGCGTCCAGCGACATGCTGCCCACCGGGGTGGACAGCACGGGGAGGCCAAGCTGCTCCAACGCACTGTTCAGGGTCATGTCGCCGCCAGCCGGCGGAATGGCTGTTCCGGCTCCGGTCTTCATGGTCCCGCCCAGTTCCTGCAGGGCGGTGGACGCGTCAATGTTTCCGGTCTGAAAACGGTTGATGGTGAGGTCGCTACTCATGGCTGCACCCTCACTCCTTGCTTTCCAGCATCTTGAGAAGCTCTTTGGCCTTTTCTCTGCATTGGGCATGGGCCGCACTCGACTCTTCGCCCATGGTGAGCAGTCCTTTCAGGGCACCGACGGCATTCTCCTTGTCACCCATCTTGATGTAGCAGTTGGCGGCGTAGAGGAAGGGAGACGGGTCTGAAAGCCCGCCAGACACGCCGGCCATGGAATATGCGTCCACGGCTCCCTGCAGGTTGCCGTTTGCCTGGCGGCAGCCGGCCAGGCCCATCCAGAAGCGGACTTCCGAGTGCTTGTACAGGCACAGGGACTGAAAGATGATTTCCGCGTCACTGAAGTTGCCCGAGGTGTAGAGGTTGTAGCCCAGCGTATAGAGCCCTTCGAGGACTTCCTCGCTCATGTTGGCCACGTCGCTGATGCTGGCGCCGTTCTGCATCGCCTTGACGATGGCCTGGATTTCCTGATCGTCGAGGGAAGACTGTGTGGTATTCATGTATGTCTCTCTGGCCCGGGCCGAT
>JAWLHW010000168.1:0-5281 GCA_041690155.1 Desulfomicrobium sp.
GATCGCCGCCTTTCGACGACCCGTTTTTTTGACGGCATCGCTTCGGACTGGAACCGTCTGAGCCGCGAAATGCTCGGGGATTTCGCGCTGGGACCGGCCATCATGAAACGTCTTGCCGCCTCGGAGACAAAACGGGGCACCGTGGTCGATCTGGGCTGCGGGCCTGGGCTTCTGCTTGGACATCTGGCCGGCGCGGCAGGATGCGTCATCGGCGTGGACAACTCTCCGCGCATGCTCGACGCGGCAGCCAAGCTCCTGCCCGAGGGCCTGGATGTCAGTCTGCGCATCGGCGATCTCGAACATCTGCCACTGCGCGATGCGGAGGCGGACGCGGCCATCATGTCGCTGGTGCTGCACCATCTGGCCGCGCCCCAGGACGGCATCGCCGAGATGGGCCGGGTGGTCCGGCCCGGAGGACAGGCGGTGCTGGTGGATTTTCTGCTGCACGACAATGAGACCCTGCGCACGCGCTATGGCGACCGCTGGCTCGGGTTTTCGCCCGATGACCTGCAGGCGTGGATGGAGAAGGCCGGATTTCTAGACCTGGCCTGCGAGCGGCACTCCGTCAATCTCGGGCTGACACTCATGGTCATCACCGCCCGCCGGGAAAAATTTTCAATGTAACATCAGGTGGCCACGGCCACATTCACGGAAAGGAGAAATTATGACTTTACCCATTGACCCAAAGCTTGATTACAAGGTCGCCGACATGAGCCTGGCCGATTGGGGCTCCAAGGAGATGCAGTTGTCCGAGCGCGAGATGCCGGGACTGATGGCGCTTATCGACAAGCACGGCAGCGACAAGCCGCTTAAAGGCCTGCGTGTGACCGGCAGCCTGCACATGACCATCCAGACGGCCATGCTCATCAAGACCCTGCATGCGCTGGGTGCGGACGTGCGCTGGGCCTCCTGCAACATCTTTTCCACCCAGGACCATGCCGCGGCCGCCGTGGTGGCCGAAGGCCTGGCCAAGGTCTTTGCTTGGAAGGGCGAGACACTGGAAGACTACTGGTGGTGTACGGAGATGGCCCTGACCTGGCCCGACGGCTCCGGCCCGGACCTCATCGTCGATGACGGCGGGGACGCGACCCTGCTGGTGCACGAAGGCGTGAAGGTCGAGAAGGATCCGGCGCTCTTGGAGCGGACCACGGACAACAAGGAATTCCGCTGCGTGCTCGATCGCCTGATCGTCAGCGCCAAGACCGATCCCCAGAAGTGGACCAAGATCGCCGCCCGCATCCGTGGCGTGTCCGAAGAGACAACCACCGGCGTGCATCGTCTCTATCAGATGGCCAAGAACGGCGAGCTGCTTTTCCCGGCCTTCAACGTCAATGACTCCGTGACCAAATCGAAGTTCGACAACCTCTACGGCTGCCGCGAGTCCCTGGCCGACGGCATCAAGCGCGCCACGGACATCATGGTCGCGGGCAAGGTCGTTCTGGTCTGCGGTTACGGCGATGTGGGCAAGGGCTGCGCCCAGTCCATGCGCGGTTTTGGCGCGCGGGTGCTCATCACCGAGGTTGACCCCATCTGCGCCCTGCAGGCGGCCATGGAAGGCTACGAGGTCACGACCATGGCCAAGGGCTGCCAGGAAGCGGACATTTTCGTCACGGCTACGGGCAATTACCAGGTCGTGCGCGGCGAGCACATGCTGGCCATGAAGGACGAGGCCATCATCTGCAACATCGGCCACTTCGACAACGAGATTGACATGGGCTTCCTGGAGGACACTCCCGGCTGCACCAAGGTCACGGTCAAGCCGCAGGTGGACAAATGGACCCTGCCGTCCGGTAAGAGCCTCATCATCCTGGCCGAGGGCCGACTGGTGAACCTGGGCTGCGCCACGGGGCACCCAAGCTTCGTCATGTCCAACTCCTTCACCAACCAGGTCCTGGCCCAGCTCGATCTGGCCAAGAACGATTACCCCCCGCAGGTCATGACCCTGCCCAAGATCCTGGACGAGGAAGTGGCCCGCCTGCATCTGGCACGTCTGGGCGTGGAGCTTGAGACCCTGTCCAAGGAGCAGGCCGACTACATAGGCGTGCCCGTTACCGGTCCGTTCAAGCCCGATCATTATCGTTATTAACAACCTCCCTGTGTAAAAAGGAGATTTTTCATGATTCTCAATGCCGATCACTATCTGTTTACGTCCGAATCCGTGACTGAAGGACACCCCGACAAAATCGCGGACCAGATCTCCGATGCCGTGCTCGACTGCCTGCTGGCTCAGGATCCCCGTTCCCGCGTGGCCTGCGAGACCCTGGTCACCACCGGCATGGCCGTCATCGCCGGTGAAATCACGACCGAAGCCTATGCCGACCTGCCCGAGATCGTGCGCTCCACTGTGCGCGATATCGGCTATGTCAACTCCGAGATGGGCTTTGACGCCAACACTTGCGCCGTCCTGTCCTCCATTGACAAGCAGTCCCCGGACATCGCCATGGGCGTTGACCGCGCCAAACCCGAAGACCAGGGCGCCGGCGACCAGGGCATGATGTTCGGTTACGCCACCACGGAGACGAGCGCGCTCATGCCCGCGCCCATCTACTACGCCCACGGCCTGAGCCGCAGGCTGGCCGAGGTGCGCAAAAGCGGCACCCTCAATTTCCTGCGTCCTGACGGAAAGACCCAGGTCTCCGTTGAATACCACAAAGGCAAGCCCGTGCGCATCGACAATGTGGTCGTGTCCTCCCAGCACACCCCCGAAGTGACCTACGAGGAGATTTTCGAGGGCATCAAGCGCGAGGTCATCGCCAAGGTCATGCCTGCTGACATGATGGACGAGAAGACGCGCATCTTCATCAATACCACCGGCCGTTTCGTGGCTGGCGGCCCCCTGGCCGACTGCGGCCTGACCGGGCGCAAGATCATCAACGACACCTACGGCGGCATGGGCAACCATGGCGGCGGAGCCTTCTCCGGCAAGGATCCGTCCAAGGTCGACCGCAGTGGCGCCTACATGGCGCGTTACGTGGCCAAGAACATCGTCGCCGCCGGCCTGGCCGGCACCTGCGAAGTTCAGATCGCCTACGCCATCGGCGTGGCCGAGCCGGTCTCGGTGCTGGTCACCACCGGCGGCACGGGCGTGGTTCCGGACGAAGTCCTGACCAAGGCCGTACGCGAGGTCTTTGACCTGCGCCCCTATTACATCATCAAAAGGCTGAACCTGATCCAGCCCATCTACAGAAAGAGCGCCTGCTACGGCCATTTCGGCCGCGAAGACTTCGTCTTCCCCTGGGAACTGACAGACGCCGTCGCGGACCTGAAAACCGCCGCCAAGGTTTAGCTCAAACCTGATTCATCATGCGGGGCGGAAAGGAATGTTCCTTTTCCGCCCTTCTTTGTTTTCACGCACCCTTGACCGGGCTGGCCGAGAGGGACAAGAAAAGCCATGTCCTCGTCCACAAAGAATACCGCACGCACGCCCACGGACGCCATCCTCGAGAGCATCTCCGATGGGGTGTTCACCGTCGATCTTGAGTGGCGCATCACGTCCTTCAATCGCGCCGCCGAAGAGATCACCGGGGTGTCCCGCTCCGAGGCCATCGGACGCCTGTGCTCCGAGGTCTTCCGTTCCAGCCTCTGCGGCGACAATTGTCCCCTGCAGGACACGCTCGCGAGCGGAAAGCCGCGCATAGGCACCTGCGGGTACATCATCACGGCCCAGGGAGAGCGCATCTCCATCAGTGTTTCCACGGCGGTTTTTCGTGACGAAAACGGCCAGGTCATGGGCGGAGCCGAAACATTCCGCGATCTCTCGGAGATCGATGCACTCAAGCGCGAGCTCGAAGGCCGCTACCATGTCGGCGATCTCTTCAGCCGCAGTCCGCGCATGCACAAGCTTTTCTCCATGCTGCCCGCCATCGCCGCCAGCCCCAGCACGGTCCTGCTCACCGGAGAGACCGGCACTGGCAAAGAACTCTTCGCCCGCACAATCCATTCCCTGAGCGCTCACGCCGGCGGGCCTTTCATTGCCGTCAACTGCGCGGCCCTGCCCGACACCCTGCTCGAATCCGAACTCTTCGGGGTCAAGGCCGGAGCCTACACCGGGGCAAACCGCGACCGGCTCGGCCGTTTTGCCCAGGCCCGGGGCGGGACGATTTTTCTGGACGAGATCGGCGAGATCAGCCCGGCCCTGCAGGTGCGCCTCCTGCGCGTGCTGCAGGAGCGAACCTTCGAGCCGCTTGGCTCCTCCAGAACCGAATCCACCGACGCACGCGTCATTGTGGCCACCAACCGCAACCTGACGGAGCTTATCCGTACCGGTGAATTCCGCGAAGATCTTTACTACCGCATCAACGTCATTCGTCTCGAACTGCCGCCTCTGCGGGAACGCAAGGACGACCTGCCTCTGCTGGTCGAGCAGTTCATCCGGCGTCTGAACCGCATCCAGGGCCGCACGGTCACGGGCATCAGTACCGAGGCCCTGTCCCTGCTCATGGCCCATGACTGGCCGGGCAACATCCGGGAACTCGAAAACTGCATCGAGAGAGCCTTCGTGCTTTGCGGCGAAGACCGCATCGACATCGATCACCTGCCCGACGAACTTACCCTCCTTGCACCTCGCGGACATTTCGGCGAAGGCCGCACGATGCACGACATGCTCGACAGGCAGGCCATTCACACGGCCCTGGAGCGCAATGCCTTCAACCGTCTGGCCGCGGCGCGCGAGCTTGGCATCCACAAAACCACGCTCTTTCGGCGCATGAAGCGCCTCGGCATGGCGCTGCCCGAGCGCGACGGCCGTTCCTCTTCAAAAGAGTAGCTCCGCCGCTACTTCTTTGCCCGCTTGTGGTGCGTTCGCGCCTCTCCCCAATTTGGCTCTTGCGTATGAAAGTCTTTGTTATCAAATTGTTGCATCTGTTGTTTGCGCGGGATTCCTGCGGCACGACTCGTGCTTTGCAGAACTCAAAGAGGAGCCATAATGTCGCGCATTGCCTTGCACCACTGGCAGGATCGTATCGCGCCGGTCTTTGACGTCGGCGGGCGTGTCCTTGTGCTGGCCGAAGGGACGCGCGAGCGGGAAGAACATGTCCTGCTGCGCGGCGAACCATTGCACAGAGCCGAAGATCTGATACGTCTGGACGTCGGGACGCTCATCTGCGGGGCCATTTCAATGCCCATGCAGGAGGCCCTTGCGGCCGGGGGAATCAAGGTTGTCGGTTTCGTGGCCGGTGATCTTGAGCGGGTCATCGCGGCCTTTGAACATGGTGATCTGGACGAAACTTTTGACATGCCGGGCTGCCGGGGCAGGGGCCGCGTACGCAGGAGAGGCATAGGG
>JAWLHW010000169.1:0-5255 GCA_041690155.1 Desulfomicrobium sp.
TCCTGGATGGCCGAGGACACGTCGCCCAGATAGAGCGCAAGGCGCCGGGCCACTGGCACCAGCTCGTCAAAAATCTTCTGCGCCGACATGGGCTCCTGACCATAAAGGCCGGTCAGCAATGCGTTTTTTTCCACCAGGGCTTTTTCGATCTTCTCCCTGAGCAGGGTCTCGTCCGCCAGATCCGCCGCACGGATGCCGATGCGCGCTACCTTGTCCTCGTAACAGGGGCCGATGCCCCGGCCCGTGGTGCCGATCTTGTCCGACCCGCTCTTGAAATTTTCCCGCGCGCTGTCGATGGCGCAATGATACGGCATGATGAGCTGGGTCTTCTTGCTGATCAGGAGCCGCTCGGGGCTGACGTCGATGCCCGACGCGGCCAGCTTGTCCATTTCCTGGCAGAACACGAAGGGGTCCAGCACCACGCCGTTGCCGATCATGCACTTCTTGCCCTGATGCAGGATGCCGGACGGAATGAGATGCAAAATGGTCTGCTTGCCATTCACCACCAGCGTGTGCCCCGCATTGTTTCCGCCCTGAAAGCGCACGATGGCGGCCACATCCGTGGTCAACAAATCGACTATCTTGCCCTTTCCTTCGTCGCCCCACTGGGCGCCCATGACTACGATATTCGCCATGAATCCGATCTCCTCGTCTTTGGTATATTCGCCGTCAGCGCAATGGCAAATGGCTCCCTTCTTTATGAGAAGGCTGGGGCGAAGTCAATTTACGTAATCGATTGGCCCGGAAAAACTCGAACCCGTGAATTCGCTCATGGCACGCGCCCAGTGAGCCGGTCCCGCCCCGGCACGGGATTTGCCGTCCATTCGGGCCTGTGCTAGGGGCACATGGATTCGCACGGCCCGGCCCCCGGGCCAAACAACGCCAAATCCTCTTTTCGGAGACTATATATGAGTGATCTCAAGAAGATGTATCATACACTGAACCGGGACTCCTTTCCGGCCGACCTGACCTTGACCGTGGGTGATCAGACCATCCGCTACGCCAAGAAAACCTGGAACATCGGCGGCGAACAGAAAGGACTGCGCTACGGCGAAAATCCGGACCAGCCCGCGGCCCTCTACGAAGTGGTCGAGAGTTCCTTCAACATGGACGGCGTGGCCTTCCAGCAGGGGCAGCACAAGCTGGTTTCAGCCCTGACCGAGGACAACCTGATCCAATCCGGCAAGCATCCGGGCAAGATCAACCTGACCGACGTGGACAACGGCATCAACATGCTCCAGTACCTGACAGCCAAGCCCGCGGCCATCATCCTGAAGCACAACAACCCCTGCGGGGCTGCCTGGTCCGATGACGGCCTGTTCACGGCCCTGTCGCGCGCCTTCGCTTCCGACCGCATCGCGGCCTTCGGCGGGACCATCATCGTCAACCGCACCCTCGACAAGGACTGCGCCGAATTCATAAGCGCGAGCTACTTCGAGGTCATCGCGGCTCCGGATTTCACGGCCGAGGCCCTGACCGTGCTGACCGCGAAAAAGAACCTGCGCATCATCCGCATTCCGGCGCTGGCCGAACTGGAAAAAATCGTCGGCACCCCTTTTCTGGACATCAAATCCCTGGTCGATGGAGGGCTTGTCATCCAGGCCTCCTTCAGGAACAGAATCCTGGTTGAGGACGACTTTCTGCCCGCCGAGACGACCAAGGACGGTACCACCTACCTGGCCCGCAAGCCCAGCAAGCGCGAAGCCGAGGACCTGCTCTTCGCCTGGGCCGTGGAAGCCGGAGTGACCTCGAACTCCATCATCTTCGCCCGCGACGGGGCCACCGTGTCCATCGGCACGGGCGAGCAGGACCGGGTGGGCTGCGTCGAACTGACCATCCAGAAGGCCTACACCAAGTACGCCGACAAGCTGGCCTTCGAGCGCCATGGCCTCTCCCTGTACGAACTCAAGCTCAAGGCCAAGACCGACGCCGAACTGGCCGCGTCCCTGGAAGAAATCCTGAAGAAGACCGATGCCGACCGGGGCGGCCTGCCCGGTACGGTCCTCGTCTCGGACGGATTCTTCCCCTTCCGTGACGGCGTGGATCTGGCCGTTGCCCAGGGTGTTACCGCCATCGCCCAGCCCGGCGGCTCCATCCGGGACTGGGAAATCATCCAGGCCGTGAACAGCGCCACCCCGCAGGTGGCCATGGTCTTCACCGGCCAGCGCTCCTTCAAACACTAGAACACGGCCCTCCCGGGCCGTACACCCGAGCCGGCCCGGCCGGCTCACGCGCACTGCGCATAAGGCCTTTTATGTCCACCTCTCTCTCCCTGCAGCCAGGGTGCATCATGGAGTTCCTGCAGGACAACCAGCCCGTCACGGCCTGGGTCCTGGACGTTCAGGGGCCTCGCCTGCGGGTTTTCACTTCCGGTCAGCGCGAGCTCAAGCTCCCCCTGTCCCGGGTCCTGCCCTGGCTTGGCCCCCAATGCCCGGCAGACAGCAGCCGCCAGGAAATGCTTGACCTGCTGCGCACCCACAACGGCCGCCGGGAGCGCCTGGCCGAATCCGTCGACGCGCTGGAGATCTGGGACCTGGCCCAGGGCGAAGTGGACGAAGCGGGCATTGACTGGTTCGCAAGCCTGGTCTTCGAAGACGCAAGTCCCGACCAGCTGGCGGGCCTGGGGCGCAAGCTGCTGCAGACCAAGACCCATTTCAAGTTCTCCCCGCCCCAGTTCGAGATATACCCGCTGGAGACCGTGGAACGCCGTCAGGAAGAACTGCGCAAGGCCCAGGAACGCGAGCGCCTGGTCGGCTTCGGTCAGGTTTTTCTGCGCGGGCTGTGGGACATCTTCTGCAAGCGCAAAAGCACTCTGCCCCAGCCCGACGAAGAACAGACGGACCGCATCCGCGACCTGCTCATGACCCGCCTGTGCAATCCCGACGACCGGGATTCGGACGCCCTGTGGAAGACCATGAGCCAGGGCCTGCCGGAAGACCCGCACCTGCCGCTCTTTCTGGCCCAGGCCTGGGGCATCGTGCCGCCGCATTTCAATTTCCACCTCTGCCGAGCCCAATACTATTGGGAGCCGGACTGGGCCGCGGCCCACGCCGAAGCCATAGCTGACTTGCAGGCCCGGGTTCTGGCCACGCGCACCGAGCCCTCTGTCAGCATAGTGACCATTGATTCCGCCAGCACCCAGGACATCGACGACGGCTTTGCGCTGACGCGTGACGAGGACGGATTCAAGCTGCATCTGGCCCTGGCCTGTCCCTGTCTTGGCTGGGAGTTCGGCAGCCCCCTGGACAAGGCGGTGCTGCAGCGCTTCACTTCCCTCTATCTGCCAGAAGGCACGAGTCACATGCTGCCCGAGGCCCTGGGCAAGGATTTCTTCAGCCTCTGCGCCGGGCAAGAACGCCCCGCCCTGGTCATCTCCTTTGATCTGGACCCGGAAGGAGCCTTGCGTTCCTTTGATCCGCAAATCGCGTGGATCCGCATACAGGCCAACCTGACCTACACGGGTGTTGAAAACGAGATCGCGACCGGCGCTCCCGGCATGCTGCATCACGCCCGCGACCTGGCCACCCTTCTGCGCCAGGCGCGCATCCGCGAGCACGCGGTGATCATGGACCAGCCCGACCCGCGCATGGTCCTGTGCAAGGACCCGGTCAACCCGGAAGTCGAGGTCGTGCAGTCCGAATCCACGCCCGAAGCGCAAAAAATCGTGTCCGAATTCATGATCCTGGCCAACAAGGCCATGGGTTCGTGGGCACGGGAGACGGGAACCGCCCTTCTTTTCAGAACCCAGAACATCACGCTGTCCGCCGAAAGCGCCGGAGTCTGGACCGATCCCACGGACATCTACCGCATCATCAACAATATGGGCCCCTCCATCCTTGAATGCGAACCCCGGCGCCACGCCACCATCGGCGCCAAGGCCTATGCCCCGGTGACATCGCCGCTACGGCGCTATTCCGACTTCATCAACATGGCCCAGATCCTGGCCAAGCTGACCGGGCAGGGGCGCCTGCTGGATCAGGCGGCGCTTGAGAGCCTGCTTCCACTGCTGTCCAGCAGGGCCGAGCTGGTCGGCCAGGTGCAGCGCATGCGGCCACGATACTGGAAATACGAATATTTCAGGCAAAATCACAAAAAGATGCGCTGGTCCGGGATCATCGTCGATCCCGGCTCCCACCTGGTGACCATTTCGCTGCCTGACCTGCAGCTCTTTCTGAAGGCCCCGCGCAAGATCTTTGGCGACAAAATCCGGCTCGGTCAGCGCTTTTCCATCAGAATCGGCAAGGTCGATCCCCTGAACAACGAGATCAAGATCGTCGAGGCCTGGGAGGAGGAATGAACTTGTACGGCCAGCCATTTTCGAGTAGGGGATTTCGGCACATGCCAACCCAACTTTCCCAAGACCAAGGAGACTGCACATGGTGACAATATTCTGGCTCGCAATCAGCTATCTTCTGGGCGCCATGCCCTTCGGCCTCTTGATCTCCAGAACCTGCTGCGGCATCGACCCGCGCCAGCAGGGCAGCGGCAATATCGGGGCCACCAATGTGGGCCGTCTCTGCGGCACCAAGTACGGCGCCCTGACCCTGACCCTGGACATGCTCAAAGGCTTTGTGCCCGTGGCCCTGGCCGCAAGCTTCTCGGATTCCTACTTTTTTCTGACGCTGGTCGCCACGGCCGCGGTTTGCGGACACATGTTCTCCGTATTCCTGCACGGCAAGGGCGGCAAAGGCGTGGCCACCTGGGTGGGAGCCTTCGTGGCCATCTCCACCTCCGGCACCATAATCTGCGGCCTGGGATTCCTGGCCGCCCTGTACTTCTATAATTTCGTATCCCTGGCCTCCCTGGTCATGGTCGCTCTCATGCCCGTGGTCCTGCTCTTCCAGGGCCTTTACGGCGCAATTCCCCTGGCCCTGGTGCTCATGGCGCTGATTTTCTGGAAGCACTCCGATAACATCCAGCGTCTCATGGCCGGTGAAGAGCACCCCTGGAAGACAAAATAGCCTTCGTCCTGAATTCAACGCAAAAAGCGCGGAAACCTATGGGGTTTTCGCGCTTTTCGCTTTTCAGGGAAGATGCCTGGAGGGACGAAGGGTTCGTGCCGGATGAAGCATGGATTCCCGCCTTCGCGGGAATGACACGTCAACGACCTCGCCCTGAAGGACGAGGCTTGTAACTGCACTCAGCCGCAATTCCTTTAGGAGGCTTTGGCTTCAACATGCGTTACGATAGGCCGGTTGACAGGCGGCCCGCCCAGGGCGGGCATGCCACCCTGAGCAAGGTATTTCCAGGCTATG
>JAWLHW010000170.1:0-5166 GCA_041690155.1 Desulfomicrobium sp.
GGCAAACCGGCGGAAGTTTGCATCCGGGTCCAGCGCGATCCGAAATTCGGTCCGCTGATCCGTTTCGGGTTGTCGGGCAGCCAGGCGGACATCTTTCAGGAGTATTCGATGCGTCTTGCGCCTTTGTCTCTGGAGGACGCAGCCGGGATGATGCGCGAGCTCAAGGTTTTTTCTCTGCTCAAGCGGGAGCGCGGACGCGACGCGCTGGACTTGAGGGCGCTTGAAGATGTATTGCTGACCGTGTCGCAGATGACGCTGGATTTTCCTGAGATTTACACCCTGGAATTCGATCCTGTTCTGGTCACGTCGAGGGGGGCCTGGGTGGCCGGGGCGCGAATGTCTCTTTTGCCTCATTCTGAATAGTCGGGCCGTGATCAAAAAAATTATTTCGCAGTCCTGATCGGGAGGAAATATGGTAGGAATTTATGTAGGGGCGACATCCGGCTATTCCGGGAAAAACATGATTGCCATGGGGATCGGTCTCAAGCTGCAAAAAGAGGGTTACCGAGTCGGATACATGAAGCCCGTGGGAGCCTTGCCGCAGGAAAAAAACGGTGTGCTGGGTGATGCCGACGCTTTCTTCGTGCAGGATATTCTTGGGCTGAACGAAAACCCCACCCTGGTCACTCCGGTAGTCGTGGATCAGGATTTCAAGATAAAGGCCTTTACGGGGAAATGTGAAGACCTGATGCCGCGAATCAAGTCCTCATACGAAGAGCTCGGCAAGGACAAGGACGTCATGATCGTGGCCGGTTCCGGCAGCATGTATTCTGGAAAATACTGCGGCGTTGACGGGATAAGCGTCGTCAAATCTCTGGGCATCAAGTCCATCGTCATCGATCGCTACGTCAAAGAGCTCAATTACGATTATCTCATCGCCATGAAGGAACTGCTCGGCGAGCAGCTGCTTGGCGTGCTCCTGAACGACATTCCCCCGGCTTTCAAGGAAGAGCTTGATTCGCTTCTTCACCCGTTCATGGAGAGCAAGGGCATCAAGGTGCTGGGCAAGATCCCCTCTGATCCGCTCATGGGCGCCATCAAGGTTGCGGACCTGGCCGACAGGCTGGGCGGCAAGATCATCACCGCCCAGGACAAGTCCGAAAGGGTGGTGGAGAATTTTCTGATCGGCACCATGCAGGTCGAAAATTTCATGACCCATTTCCGCAAGAGCAAGAAATCCGCGATCATTGTCGGCGGCGATCGCTCCGATGTGCAGCTGGTGGCCCTTGAAGGCCAGTGCCAGTGCCTGGTGCTGACCGGCAACCTGTATCCCAACGACATCATCATGACCCGGGCCGAAGTCCTCGAAGTGCCCATCGTGGTCGTGCGTGACGACACCTTCACCGTGGCCAAGAAGATGGAAGCCATCCTGTCGCGCCACAAGCTGCGCGATGTGATCAAGATTCAGCACGGCTCCCAGCTGGTCAGTTCCATCATCGACTTCCAGTACATGAAGGAAAGTCTTGGGATCTGAAACTTCGAAATTCAGGCCAAACAGAAAAAGCCCCGTGAAATCGGGGCTTTTTTTTTGCGGGAGGCGCGTTCCGGCGCGGGCCAGGCAAGGTCTGCCGGAACTCCCTTCGGGTGTCTCGTTGCGCATCGGGCCGCTTTGCCGTCAGATATCCCGGATGGCCTGGGTCAGTTTTTTCTGGTCGTCCTTGAACAGCTTGTAGTTGATGGAATCCTCCAGCGCCTGACGGCTGGCTTCGATGATGTTGAAGGACACGCCCACCGTGGTCCAGCGGCTCTTCTGGTCTCCTGATTCGATAAGCACCCGCACTACGGCCGCAGTTCCGCCATGTCCTTCGTCGCGCACCGATCCGGTCAACACCCGTACCTTGAAGTCCATCAGGCGCATTTCGCTCAGGTTGGGATAGAAACGTTCCAGTCCCTTGCGCAGGGCGCAGTCCATGGCGTTGACCGGCCCCTTGCCCGTGGCCGCCGTGTGTTCGATCATGCCGCCCACGCGCAGCATGACCGTGGCCTCGGTAAAGGGCTCGACGCCTTCGGTGAAGACCGAGTCCATGATGCGGAAGCTCATCAGCCGGAAGTAGTTGCGGGCCCTGCCCAGCACGCGGTTGACCAGCAGTTCGTAGGAGGCTTCTGCGGCCGAGTATTCGTAACCCTGATCCTCGCGGTTCTTGAGTTCGGTCAGAAGCTCCAGGACAAAGGGATCGCCCTTGTCCAGCTCGAAGCCGTACTGCTTGGCCTTGAAGAGGATGTTTGATTGCCCGGCCAGGTCCGAAAGCAGAATGCGCTGTTTGTTGCCGACCAGTTCCGGTTCGATGTGTTCGTAGGTGCGCGGGTTGCGGCGCACGGCAGCGACATGCACGCCGCCCTTGTGCGTGAAGGCCGAAAGGCCCGTGTAAGGCTGGCGCTTGAAGCAGCGCAGGTTGGCCACTTCGGCCACAAAGGCCGAGGTTTCGGTCAGGCGTTCCAGATGCCCCTGGGGCAGACAGGAGCGCCCCATCTTGAGTTCAAGGTTGCCGATGATGGAGCAGAGATTGGCGTTTCCGCAGCGTTCGCCATACCCGTTCATGGTGCCCTGGACCTGAATGGCGCCATGCCGCACGGCCGCCAGGGAGTTGGCCACGGCCAGCTCGCAGTCATTGTGGGCGTGGATGCCCAGGCGCGCTTCGGGCAGGCACGTGCTTACCTCGTCCATGATGGCGGCGATCTCTTCCGGCAGGGTGCCGCCGTTGGTGTCGCAAAGCACCAAAAGGTCTGCACCGGCATTCAGCGCCGTTTTCAGGCAGGAAATCGCGTAGTCGGCGTTCTTTTTGTAGCCGTCGAAGAAATGTTCGGCATCGTAAAAAAGCTCTCCGGCATGAGGGCGCAGGAAAGCCAGCGAGTCGCGGATGAGTTCGAGGTTGCGCTCCAGGGTGATTTTCAAGGCGTCGGTGACATGAATGTCCCAGGTCTTGCCGAAGATGGTCATGACCGGAGCCCCGGATTCAATCAACGCAAGCAGGTTGGCGTCATTTTCCGCAGAACTTTTGGCGGCATGGGTGGACCCAAAGGCCGCAAGTTTGGCCGTGCTTAGTTCGTACTGGCGCATTTCTGCGAAAAAGCGCTTGTCCTTGGGATTGGAACCGGGCCATCCGCCTTCGATGTAGGCCACCCCAAGTTGATCGAGCCTGGTTGCGATGCGCAGTTTGTCCTCGGTGGAGAGGTTCAATTCCTCGGACTGGGTCCCGTCGCGCAGGGTGGTGTCGTAGATCTGAATGCTGTTCATTGTGCTCCTGGCGGTGTCCGCCGTTCATGGTTCCATGCCCGCCGGGCCTGGTTGATTATGTAATGAAAAAGCCCCCGAACCTTGCGGCCGGGGGCTTATTGCTTACGTGGATACCCGCTTGCGCGGACGCCTCACTCCCCCGGCCGTGATTCTGAAATCACGGAAATGATAATAATGGAAATGGGGGCGATGATGTTTTTCATGGTATGCTTCTCATGACGCTCATGAACAATGGAGAATCGATTGTCAAGCATGATCTTTGGTATCTGGTTCCGTGCCGGGGTTTCCGGCGGGCCTTCAGCGCTTGCTCATGGTCTCCAGCACGATTTTCGCCGCCCGGGCCGTGGCCCCGCCGTTGCCGAGCAGACCGGGCAGGGTGCCGAGCTGTTCCATAACCCGGGCACGCGCGGGAGTGTCCTCGATCCATTGCGCCAGGGTCGCCGCCAGGGCCGACGGGTTGGCGTCGTGCTGTAAAAATTCAGGAAATACGGATTTGCCGAGGATCAGGTTGGGCAGGGAGATGAAAGGCACCTTCACGAGCATTCGTCCCAGCAGATAGGTCAGCTGCGAAAATTTGTAGGCCACGGCCGTGGGAACTTCGAGCAGGGCCGTCTCCAGCGTGGCCGTGCCCGAGGCCGCCATGATGGCTCGGCAGGAGCGCATGAGCTCATAGCGGGATGAACTGTCGGCCAGGGTGACGGGGGTCTTAGAGGTCCAGCATCTGGTGATGAGGTCCCGGTCCATGCCCGGAGCCACGGGCAGCACGAACTCCAGTTCCGGATAACGGGCGGACAGCAGGGTGGCGGCGCTCGAGAACACGGGTAAAAGGGACGTGATCTCGCGCTTGCGGCTGCCGGGCAGGATGCCGATGCGGTTCGCGCGTGGCTCGGTTTCCAGGATTTTCCGGGTTCTGATGGAGTCGAGCAGGGGATGGCCGACATAGTCGATGGTCATGCCATGGCGGGCATAGAATTCGACTTCAAAAGGAAGGATGGAGATGAGGCGGTCGACGTTGCGGCGCAGGAAATCCACCCGGCCCTCTCGCCAGGCCCAGAGCTTGGGGCTGATGTAATATACAACGGGGATGCCCAGGCTCTGCGCGATGCGAGCTACGCGGAAGTGAAAGTCCGGGGCGTCGATGACTACCACTACATCTGGGCGAATCGTTGCCAGCTGGTTTTTCAGTGTGCGTAAAAGATTCATGATTTTGGGTAGCTGGGCCAAAACCTCGGTGAAGCCCATGACCGACAGGGCCTCGGTTTCAAGCTGAGCCAAAACCCCTTCTTCTCGCATGGCCGGACCGGCCATGCCCACGAACGATGCTTCGGGACATTGCTCACGCAAAGCCTGAACCAGAAGCTGACCGTGCAGGTCACCGGAGGTTTCGCCTGCGTTTATCCAGATGGTGGGCGCGTTTGTCATGGCGTGGCAGTAATTCTTTGGCGTCAAAATAACAAGAAGCCCGAACCCTTGCCCTGTGCGGACCTTTGGCATAGGTGAGGCCATGCGTGAAAACACGGTCATCTTCCTGCACAGGTTTCTCTGGGCGGCCTACGTGCTCGCCCTCATCGTGGGTTCTTTGGTTCCGGTAGACATGTCCGGCGCTCCGGAACAGAGCGACAAAGCCCTTCATTTTCTCGCCTATGGCCTGTTGGTTTTTTTCTGGCCTGCGGGCTGGAAAGGTTTTCGCCTGTCTCCTTTCTGGCTGGCGGCGGGGCTGGGCCTGCTTCTTGAAATCGCTCAGGGCTCTTTGCCCACAGGGCGATTCATGGACTTTTGGGACGTGGCGGCCAATGCACTGGGCGCCGGAGTCGGTGCGGCGTGCTCCTTCCTGCGTTTTAGATACATGGGAAGGTCGGCATGAGCCTGGCCGAGTTGTGGGCTCAGATTCTCTGGCCTCTGTGCAAATTGATCGGCCTCGTGTCCGTGGG
>JAWLHW010000171.1:0-5123 GCA_041690155.1 Desulfomicrobium sp.
CTGTCCTGTTCGGGCACGGGAGCCATGCATGCGGCCGTGACCAATCTTTTTGCGCCCGGCGAAAAAGTGCTGGTGGTCGAGGGCGGCAAGTTCGGAGAGCGCTGGCGGGAGATCGCCCAGGCGCATGGCCTTGCCGTCACCTCCCTGGTTCTTGAAAACGGCAGCGCCGTGGTCGCCGCGGATGTGCAGGCGGCCCTGGCGGCAGACTCTTCGCTTCGCGGCGTGCTGGTCCAGGCCTCGGAGACATCCACCGGCGTGCTGCACCCCGTGCACGAACTCGGCGCGGTGACCCGGGACAAGGGCGTGCTCCTCGTTGTTGACGGCATCTCGGCTGTCGGGATTTCACCTTGCCCCATGGACGCCTGGGACATCGACTGCCTGCTGACAGGGTCCCAGAAGGGCCTCATGCTCCCGCCGGGCCTGGCTCTTTTGGCCTTGAGCGAGCGCGCCTGGGACAAAGTGCGCGCAGTCGGTTCCACCAATTTCTATTTCAACCTGCTGGCCGAGCGGGACAAGAGTCTGGGGCACCAGACCCTCTTCACTTCCCCGGTCAATCTGCTGCAAGGGCTGGCCGTAAGTCTCGATCTGTTCAGGGAACAGACCCTTGAGGCCGTGTACGCCAAGCAGTGGGCCCTGACTTCCATGGCCCGGGCCGGAGCGGCGAGCATGGGGCTTGAGCTTTTGGCCAAGACTCATTTCACCTGGGGCCTGACCTCCATAAGGCTGCCGGTGGGCATTGATGGGGGCGAAGTGCTCAAGGTCGCGGCGGAGCGCTGCGGAGTGGTCATGGCCGGGGGCCAGGGCGAACTCAAGAAGAGCCTTGTAAGGCTCGGTCACATGGGTCATGTGGATTGGAGCGATGTTCTGGCGGGGCTTTACGCTCTGCGTGAAGGTCTGCATGCGGCCGGTGGATATTGCGCCGCAAGGACGTATCTGGAAGACGCCGCGAGAGCTTACGAAGAAGCGCTGCGCGACGGTTGCCCCGAAATTCGGGCGTAAGGAGTGAATATGAACGAAGAAAAAAAAGTGGCCGAAGAATACGAGGACTTGTCCTGTTCGTGTCCGGAAATGCCTCAGCTGGATTTCGGGACCTTTGTCCTGTCCTTGAGTTCCTCCGCCCTGGTTCACCTGGGCGAGGTGCCTGACCCCGAAAGCGGGCAGATCATGGAGAATGTGATGGTCGCCAAGCAGACCATCGATATTTTGTGCATGCTTGAGAGCAAGACCAGGGGGAACCTGACGGAACAGGAAGCCCGGCTGCTTCGGGACATGCTTTTTGAACTGCGCATGAAATTCATTCAGAAGGCAAAATAGGGAGCAATGATGGTGAAGCGCGTCGGTCTGGTCGGGGTTACCGGCTACACGGGAATGGAGTTGACCCGCATCCTGCTTGGCCATCCTGGCCTGCGCCTGACCCAGGTCACGTCGCGCAAGGAAGCCGGACAGCCTCTGCAAGGCATCTATCCCTTCCTGCAGGGCACAGAGCTTGGCGAGCTGGAGATCACGGCACCGGACACCGCCTTTCTGGCCGCGAATTGCGATCTGGTCTTTCTGGCCGTGCCCCATTGCACGGCCATGGAAATGGCCGCGGAGCTGCGCGGGCTGGGGGCCAGGGTCGTGGACTTAAGCGCCGATTTTCGTCTGCGCGACCAGGAGGTCTACGAGAGCTGGTATCAGGTGCCGCACACCCAGTCAGCCCTGCTGGCCGAGGCCGTTTACGGATTGCCGGAGCTCTACGCCGCGCGCATCGCCGGGGCCGGGCTGGTAGCCAATCCCGGCTGTTATCCGACATCTGCCATCCTGGCCCTTTATCCAGCCCTGGCCGCCGGGCTCATCTCGCCAGAGGATCTGGTCATCGATTCCAAGTCCGGAACCACCGGGGCCGGGCGCAAGGCGGGCGTTGGCACTCTTTTCTGCGAGGTTTCGGACACGTTCCGGGCCTACAACCTGACCAGGCACCGCCACACCCCGGAAATCGAGCAGGAGCTGAGCCTGGCCGTTGGGCGGGAAATACGCCTCTCCTTCAACACGCACCTCTTGCCCATCAACCGCGGCATCCTGACCACCGCTTACGCCAAGCTATCCCCCGGCGCGGACCTGGAGCAAATCCGGGCCTGCTACCAGGATTTTTATGCGGGCAAGCGGTGGGTGCGTCTTCTTCCACAAGGATCCCTGCCTGAAACCAGATGGGTGCGCGGCACCAATTTCTGCGATCTGGGGCTGGTCACGGACCCTCGCACAAACAGGCTCATCGTGGTCTCGGCCATAGACAACCTCTGCCGCGGCGCTTCGGGCCAGGCCGTTGCCAATGCCAACCTCATGCTCGGCCTGGAAGAGGATATCGGCCTGCCCTTTGCTCCACTCATGCCTTAGAGGTTTTGTCCATGTCGGAACAAATGCCCGAACAGTTCTATGACAGGATTTATGTAGCAAGACAGCCCATTTTCACGGCCGAAATGAGCATCTGGGGCTACGAGCTTCTTTTCAGGAATGAAGAGACCCAGTCCGCCGTATTCACGGACGGCGACCAGGCCACGACCCAGGTCATTGCCGACGGATTCGCTCTCGGGTCTCGGGGCATGGGCAGTAAAGTCAAGGTGCTGATCAATTTTCCGCGCAATGTTCTTCTCGGCCATGCGCCCTATGTGCTTCCTTCCGAACGCTGCGTGGTGGAAATACTTGAGACTGTGCTGCCCGAGGATGATGTCATGGAGGCTTGCCGGGAGCTGAAGGCAAACGGCTACACCCTGGCCCTGGATGATTTTGTGGGAGAGCCGGGTTTTGAGCCATTGTGCGAGATCGCGGACATCATCAAGGTCGATATCCTGGGCAAGACTCCAGGTGAGGTCATGGCCATCGTCAAGGGCCTGAAAGGGTACAAGGCCCGCCTTCTGGCCGAGAAGGTCGAGAACGTCGACATGTTCAACGTCTGCAAGCGCCTGGGCTTTGAATATTTCCAAGGGTATTTCTTCAGCAAGCCCGAGATCATCCCCGGGCGCAAGCTCTCCTCCAGCCAGACCACCAAGATCAAGCTCTTGAAGGAACTCAACGAAACCGAGACGGAGCTGTCCCGGCTGGTGGAGATCATTCAGACGGATCTGTCCATTTCCTATCGCCTGCTCAAATACATCAATTCCGCCCGGTTCAGCCTGCGCGGAAAGATCGAGTCCATCCAGCGCGCCGTGAACATGCTTGGCCGTCAGAATCTGCGCCAATGGCTGCAGGTGGTCATTCTGTCCGACATCAATTCTACGGACAAGGGCCAGGAGCTGGTCCGCATGTCCGTCCTGCGTGGTCGCTTCCTCCAGCTTTTGGCCACGGCTGCCCCCGCCCCGTTTTCCACGGACAGCATGTTCGTGATGGGCTTTTTTTCCGTGCTTGACGCGATTCTGGACCAGCAGATGGAGCAGGTCCTCGATGAGGTTTCCCTGGACCAGGACATCAAGACCGCTCTGGTCGACACGCAAAGCGAGCACTCCGCCTGGATCGGGCTCTTGAATGAGCTTGATCGCGGCAGCTGGGCTGGGCTAGAGAAAAAGGCGCTGCAGATAGGTATTCCCATGGAGTTTGTCGACAACGCCGCCATCGAGGCTGCAATGTGGACCGATGAAGTCATGGGTGGTGCGTCCTAGGCAGGGCCCAGGATGCTCCAAAAGGGCTGTTTTCAAGGTCTGCGAGCTTTACGGTCATTAAAAGGACCCGCTGATGGAAGAGACGTATCCTGAACAGCTTTACGACAAGTTTTTTGTCGCCCGTCAGCCCATATTCACGGCACAGATGCAGATATGGGGCTATGAACTTCTTTTCCGGCACGGAGAGAATATTCAGGAAGCCGTGTTCCTGGACGGGGATCATGCCACGACGCAGATCATAGCTGACGGCTATAACCTTGCGGTGCAGGGGCTGCGCAAGGGAGCCAAGGCCCTGGTCAATTTTCCGCGCAGTTTGCTCGTCGGCCAGGCACCCTACGTTCTGCCGGCCGACCAGTGCGTGGTGGAGATCCTGGAGAGCGTAAGGCCCGAGCCCGAAGTTTTGAGCGCCTGCCGGGAGCTCAAAAAGCGGGGCTACACTCTGGCCCTGGATGATTTCGAAGGCGAACCGGGCCTTGAACCCTTGTGCGAGATGGTAGACATCATCAAGATCGACATCCTGGGCAAGACTCCGGCCGAGGTTTTGGCCATTGTAGAGGGGGTCAAAAAGTACAACGCGACGCTGCTGGCCGAGAAAGTGGAGAATTACGACGTTTTCAAGGTTTGCAAGAGGCTCGGCTTTACGTATTTTCAAGGTTTTTTCTTCAATCGTCCCGAGGTGATACCCGGGCGAAAACTTTCGGCCACGCAAGTCAACAAGGTTAAGCTTTTAAAGGAACTGAGCGTCCCGGAAGTGGATACCTCCCGTCTGGTGGAAATTATCCAGACGGATCTGGCCATTTCCTACCGGTTGCTCAAATACATAAATTCCGCATTTTTCGGCCTGCAGATCAAGATCACGTCCATTCCGCGCGCAGTTTCCATGCTCGGATGCCGTAATCTGCGGCAATGGCTGCAGGTGGTCATTCTGTCCGATGTGAACACGGAGGACAAAGCCAACGAACTGGTTCGAATTTCTGTGCAACGGGCCCGTTTTCTATATCTTTTGGCCCACAGGCATCCTGCTCCCTTTGACCGGGACAGCATGTTTCTGCTGGGATTTTTTTCCTTGCTTGATGCCATTCTGGACCAGTCCATGGGGCTGGTGCTGGAGGAGATCCCCTTGGAGCCGGGCATCAAGCGGGCCCTGACCGATCCGGATGACGCCAATGCGGTCTGGCTCGACTTGCTCGACGAGATAGATCGCTGCAACTGGGACCGCCTGAACAGAAAGGCTGCGCAGCTCGGAGTTCCCATCACCCTCGTCAACAGGCTCTCCGCCGAGGCCTCGATTTGGGCGGTCTGGGTCATGAGTTGAAGGGACGCTGCCGACCCCTTCTTCAAGGGGGGGACGAATTTTTGCAGTGACTCTATGGCGAATGTGACTCAATTGTTTCCACAAAATATCGTAACAGCTGAAAATTATTCTAAGCATAACTTTCTCCCAAGGTGTTCGCATGGCTGAGCTTTTTTCGTACCCCGCGTTTTTTTACA
>JAWLHW010000172.1:0-5053 GCA_041690155.1 Desulfomicrobium sp.
CCGAAGAGCTCCTGGCCCTTCTGCCGCAATCCCCCCAGGAATTGCCTGTGACCCAGAACCTGCGCCAGGAGATTCTCGAGCATCTCGAATCCAGGATCACGGAACTGGCGTCATCTTCCAGCGTGGACGGATTGCAGGAATCCGTAAACGCCCTGCAAAGCCAGATCGAAGCCTTCCCCGACATCCGGGCCGAACTGGCCATGGCCTCGCCTGTCTCGGAGCTGCAGAAACTCCAGGCCGACCTGGACGAAGTGCGTGCCCTGATCCAGCCAAGCGAAGAGCTTCAGCCCGAACAGATCCTGGCCCTGCTGCCGCAGTCCCCGGAAGGGTGGCCCGTGGCCCAGGCCCTGCGCCAGGAGATAGTCGAGCATGTCGAGTCCAGGATTTCCGAACTGGCGTCATCGTCCAGTGTCGACGGACTGCAGGAATCCGTAAACGCCCTGCAAAGCCAGGTCGAATCCATCCCCGATATCCGGGCCGAACTGGCGAAAGCACCGGCCGCGTCTCTCGTGCAGAAAATGGAGACCGAACTCGATGAGCTGAAAACCCTTGTCCGCAACCAGGAGGAAACGCTGGACCTCCTGCGCCAGACCCTGGCGGACAGGGACGCCGCCATCGATGCCCTGACTGCAGAGGAAAATAACCTGCGCGAGGAACTCCGGGTCCTGTCCGCCCAGATCAACGACGCTCCAGGCCCGGATGCGATCAAAAGCGAATTGCACGAATACGTGCAACAGCAGGTGCCACTCGCTGCGGCCAAAATCATTCGCGAGGAAATCCAGGCCCTGCTCAAGGAGTTGGACGGCTAAAGCCCGGGAAGCCCGCCTCGGGCCTCTCGACTCCCACTTTGGGCTGTGCTAGCTAGGAAAAAAACGAAGGGATGGCTTCAGGGTTTTTCTTTCTTTTTTTACCGCCCGGTTTCCCCCAAAGCAGGTCGATACCATTCCCCCCGGGCGGTTTTTTTGTTGCATTTCAACCCAGAGAGACATTCATGGACCAGATCCAAAAACAAGCCCTGCAGGTCGCCAAGGAAATCGTCGTCAAGTTCATTGAAGTCGGACGCATTTCCCCTTCCAATTTTTCCGAATATTTCGAACCCATCTATGACGATGTCTATCGTACCGTGACCAAGGCCGGTCAGATTCCGGACACCGAGAAGGACAGCGCCGTTGAACCCGAATGAGCATGGAAAGCGGGTCTCCAGCCTTTTCGACAATATTGCGACCTGGTACGATTTTCTCAATCATTTCCTAAGCTTGGGACAAGATATCTACTGGCGCTACCGCTTGGTGCGTACACTGCGAACCGGTTCCACGGGCGCGGTGCTCGACCTTGCGGCCGGCACCCTGGATGTGAGCCGAGAAATTCTGCGCCGCCATCCCGCCCTGAAGGTGCTGAGCTTGGATTTTTCCCGCGCCATGCTCTGCAGCGGCAAGAAAAAGATCGTCAGCCAGCCCCTGATTTTTCCGGTTCAGGCCGACGGCCGCGCCCTGCCGCTGCCTGACGGGTGCGTCGACACCGTGACCATAGCCTTTGGCATCCGCAACATCCTGCCCAGAACCGAGGCCTACAGTGAGATCCTGCGGGTCCTCTCACCCGGAGGACGGCTGTGCATTCTTGAATTCGGTACAGGCCAGGCCAGAATCTGGCAGGGTGCATACAATTTTTATCTCGGTAAGGTCCTGCCGCGCATCGGACGTTTTTTCTCCAAAAATCCAGAAGCTTATCAATATCTTGCGGACACGATTTTGGCCTTTCCCAATGCTTCGGCCCTGGCAAGAGAGCTTCGGGACGCCGGTTTCGACAAGGTCGGCTATCAGGCTTTGAGCTCGGGAATAGTGTATATCCACGTGGCCCAAAAGCCGTCCTGATGCGCCTCTGACCGCGCAGTGCCATCGCCCCGCAACCCTCTTGGGATATAAAGTAACGAGGAACACTCATGATCACTTTCGAAGACATCGCATCCGGCGGCTCAGAAGTTGCCGTGGTGGGCCTCGGCTATGTCGGCCTGCCCCTGGCCGTGGCCCTTGGCGACCACTTCAAGGTCATCGGTTTTGATATTTCCCGGCCCCGCATCGAAGAACTGCGCGAAGGCCGCGATTCCACGCGAGAGGTAGCTCCTGAAAGGCTGGCCAGTGCCAGGGTCGAATACACCGACGATCCCGCAAAACTCGCCGGGGCCGGAGTCATCGTCGTGGCCGTGCCCACGCCCATCGACGGCAATCGCAAGCCGGACCTGCGGCCTGTGGTTGGAGCCACTGTCACCGTTGGCGCGCACATGAGCAAAGGCTGCATCGTCGTTTATGAATCGACGGTCTATCCCGGGCTCACGGAAGAAATCTGCGTGCCGCTGCTGGAAGAGAAATCCGGACTGACCTGCGGCAGGGATTTCACCGTGGGCTATTCGCCGGAGCGCATCAATCCTGGCGACAAGGTCCACACCCTGGAGAGCATCGTCAAGGTGGTCGCAGGCCAGGATCAGACCACGGCAGACCTGCTTGCCCGCTTCTACGGCGCCATCGTCAAGGCCGGTGTGCACCGCGCGTCAAGCATCAAGGTCGCAGAGGCCGCCAAGGTCATCGAGAACACCCAGCGCGATCTGAACATCGCCCTCATGAACGAACTGGCGCTCATTTTCGACCGCATGGGCATCGACACCAAGGAAGTGCTTGAGGCCGCGGGCACCAAATGGAACTTCCTGCCCTTTCGGCCGGGACTGGTCGGTGGGCACTGCATCGGGGTGGACCCCTACTACCTGACCTTCAAGGCCGAATCCATCGGCTTCCATCCGCAGGTCATCCTTGCCGGCAGGCGCATCAACGACGGCATGGGCAAGTTCATCGCCGAGAAGACCATAAAAGCCATGATCGACGCCGGATGCCTGATCAAGGGCGCCCGTGTGGGCCTGCTGGGCCTGACCTTCAAGGAAGATGTGCCGGATTTGCGCAACAGCCGGGTCGAGGACATCATCCACGAACTTTCCGATTACCATGTGGATGTCCTGGTGCACGATCCTCTGGCCGACGCGGAAGAAGCCAAAGAGGAATACGGGGTGGATCTTTTGCCTTTGCCCGAGCTCATGCAGCTCGACGCCCTCATTCTGGCAGTCTCGCATGCCGAATTCGCACAGCTTGACGCAGGCCGGATCGCGGCCATGTTCAAGCATCCCGAGAATGGAATAGTCATTGATGTCAAGGGCTTTCTAGACAAAGACACCTTGTCGCGGGACTTCAATTACTGGCGGCTTTAAACCAAGGTTCCTTCATGATTCTCCTGGCCTGCGCAACCCGGCAAGAATGCCTGAGCGCCGTGAACCACCCGGCTTCTTCGCCGACGCCGCCATTCGAGCCCGTGCACATCCATGGCCACGACTTTCTGCCCTGCCTGGTAGGAATAGGGCCGGTGGCCGCGGCCATGAGCGTGGGAACCATGCTCGAGCGCCATCCCGAGGTCACAGGCATTCTGAATCTGGGCATCTGCGGCAGCTTCGACATCGCCCGCACCCCTCTGGGCTCGACCTGTGTCGCCAGTGCCGAGATCTGGCCGGAGTACGGCGTGCGCCTTACGTCAGCGGCAGAAGAGGAGGTCCTGGGCCATCAGATGTTTGCAGATCTGGATCTTGACCCTGTCAACCGCCTCGATCTTGACCCGGTTGGGCACGCGGCGGCCATGGGCATGACCCTTCATCCCAAATGGATCATCGGCCCGAGCCTGACCGTGGCCGGAGTGAGCGGCGACCCGCAGCGCGCGGAACTGCTCAGCCAGCGCCATGACGGCCTCACGGAAAACATGGAAGGATTCAGCCTGGCGTTGGCGGCAAGGCGGCACGGCATCGGATTTCTGGAGATCCGCACCGTGTCCAACCCTGTCGGCGCCCGCGACAAGCGCCTCTGGAATTTCCGGCTGGCCTTGCGCGCCCTGCAGGACATTCTCCCCGCTCTCACCGGAGCTTCGGCATGACCCCCTTAAGCGTCGCCATTTCCCCCTGTCCCAACGACAGTTTCATCTTTGGGGCCTGGGTGCTCGGCCTCACCGCGTCCCCGGCCGGACACGACTGCCGGTTTTTCTGGCACGACGTACAGGAACTCAACCAGGGCGCGCTTGCAGGGGCCTGGGACGTGATCAAGGTCAGCGCGGCCACGGCCCTGCGTCTGGGCGACACGTACACGATCCTGCCCTGCGGCGGGGCATTCGGCCTCGAACACGGGCCCAAGCTCGTGACCCGCAAGGATTTTTCGGGCATCCCGCGCAGGATCGCCGTGCCAGGCCTCGACACCACCGCGGCCTGTGTGCTGCGTGCGGCCCTGGGCGAAGAGTTCACCCCGGTACCCATGATCTTTCACGCCATCGTTGATGCCGTGCGAGCCGGAGATGTCGACGCGGGGCTGCTCATCCATGAAACCGCCCTGGTCTACGCTCGCTACGATCTTGCCCTGCGCCTCGACCTCGGGCATTGGTGGCGCGAACACACTGGCGCTCTGCCCTTTCCTCTGGGCTGCATCGTGGCCCGAAACGAACTCGGCGCGGACCTCCACGCCCGCATCACGGACAGCATCCGCGCGAGCATCCTTCACGCCAGGGCAGAGCAGGACTCCGTCATGCCATTTATCGCCTCCCTGGCCAGGGAACTTGACGCGACCACGCTGGAACAACATATTGCCGCCTACGTCAACGAATTCACCATGGACATGGGCTCAGACGGTCTGGCCGCTCTCAACACGCTGCAAACATTGCGGGATCTTTCATGAACGAAGCCTTCGCCCAACTCAAAGCAACCTTTCTCAAAGAGCTGCCGGCCATCAATGCCGCCATCGCGCGGGAGATTGACGCCCTGCCCGAACTGGTCAGACCAGTGGCCGCACACGTCATGGACGCCGGCGGAAAACGCCTGCGGCCGATGCTCACGCTTCTTTTTGCCCGCGCCCTCAGTTTCCGGGGTGATAATCTGCAAACACTGGCCAGCTCCCTGGAATTTTTGCATTCGGCCACACTCATGCACGACGACATCCTGGACAACGCGGAACTGCGCAGGGGAAAACGCGCAGCTCACACC
>JAWLHW010000173.1:0-4943 GCA_041690155.1 Desulfomicrobium sp.
TGGTCGGGAGTGGGATGGAGTTTAAGACGGACGGTGCGTTTCATAAATCATATATGCATTAGTTTTGCAGAGTTGTCAAGAAGAAAACAAGAGGAAAAATAGGAGGCGGCGCTTCCTCCCCCACCTGAAGGAAGGGGTCTCCGCGCCGAAGATTGATGATGAAAAAGCTACTGTTTGCGTTACTGCTGGTCGGCCTTTTCGGCTGCACGCAGGAGGCTCAGAATCAGCTGGGGCGGAGTATCCAGAACTGGACCGGCACCAATGGGGTGCTTGAGGTCTATTCCGGGGACAATCTTGTCCGACGTTTTGTGAAGATCGACAAACTTTCGACCGCCTACGGCACCTCCGACAGCCAGCCACGGGGCTACCGCTTCGGGTACGGCATCGCCGACACCAATCTGGACGGCCTGCCTGGCCCGAATGAAAAAAAGGTCTATTTCGAGGTTTCGGAATTTTCGACCTACATTTTTTATGAACAGCCGTAGGGCCGAAGAAGGGCGGCCACGCAGGGCCGCCCCTACGGTTGTGGCGACGGTGCGGTGGATTGATTTCGGGGCGATACATTGTAGGGGCAGACCTGCGTGTCTGCCCTTCTTCGATGTGCATGATACCCACGCAGGGCATACGGCCACAGGGGAAGGGCGGCCACGGGGGCGAAGAAGGGCGATCACGCAGGATCGCCCCTACGGGATCAATCCGGCCAGGGCCGCGACGCCCCAGGTTAGGCAGTCTTCGTCCAGGTGGAAACAGGCGTTGTGCAGGCCGCCCCGGCCTTCTGCGTCGCAGGTGCCGCATCCCATGAAGATGAAGCAGCCCGGAACTTGGTTCAGGTAGTACGAGAAATCCTCTCCCGCCATGACCGACTCGATCCCGGCATCGACATTGTCCGAGATGCCCCGCAGCACATTGACGGCGCGGGCGGTGCACGCGGCGTCGTTCATCACCACCGGGTAGCCTCGCTGGTATTCCAGTTCCGCCCGCACGTTCATGCTCGCGGCCAGGCCGGAGAGGAGTCTTTGCATTTCCGTTTGCACCAGGTCTCCTGTGCTCTCGTCCAGGGTGCGTACCGTGCCCTGCAGAAATGCCGTGTCCGGGATGATGTTGTAGCTGCTTCCGGCCTGGAAGCGGGTCACGCTCAGGACTGCCCGTTCCTGCGACGCAACCCGGCGGGAGATGATGCCCTGCAGGGCGGTGACCAGATGGCTGCCGGCCAGGATGGGGTCCGTGCACTGGTGCGGGGCCGAGGCATGCCCGCCCTTGCCCGTGAGTGTGATGGAAAAAACATCCGGCCTTGCCATGAGCGGGCCTTCACGTGTTCCAAACCAGCCCGCAGGCTGTCCGGGCCAGACGTGCAGACCGTAGACCTCGTCCACTCCGTCCAGGCATCCGGCCTCTATCATGGCCCTGGCCCCGCCCGGCTGAAATTCCTCGTTGGGCTGAAAGAGAAAGCGCACTCCAGCCCGCAGTGCCTCGCCCCGGCTGGACACCAGCCGCGCGGCGCCCAGAAGCATTGCCGTGTGCGCGTCGTGACCGCACATATGACCCTGGCCTGCAATCTCGGAGGCGAACTCGAGCCCGGATTCTTCCTGGATCGGCAGGGCATCCATGTCGGCGCGCAGGGCAATGCGCGAGCTTCCCTGGGGGCCAGGAAGGTCGGCCACGATACCGCCTCCCACGTCTTCGCGCACGCTCAGGTTCAGCTTGGCAAGTTCACGCAGCACCAGCGCCCGCGTTCTGGGTAGCTCCGAACCCACCTCGGGAAAGCGGTGCAGTTCCCGGCGGATAGCGCGTACATAGTCCAGCTGTTCGCGGCTGCGGGTCAATAGATTTACGGTCATTTTCGAGCCTCCGCGATGGTGATGGAAACGACCCCGATGTCCGTGCGCCACGTCCACCCGACCCGGTCCCAGAATCTGCGTCCTGTTTCGTTGTTCGTGAACAGGAAGGCGTGAGCCTTTTCCAGGCCGAGGACGTCCAGAACCTCAAGGGTGCGTTCGATCAGTTGCCGGCCGATGCCCCGGTGCCTGAAGTCATCGCGCACGCAGAGGTGGTGCAGGTATCCCCTGCGTCCGTCATGTCCGGCCAGGACCGTGCCGATCAGAAGCTCGTTTGCCCAGGCGCAATGGCTCAAACTGGGATTGCGTTCCAGGTAGGATTGCATGGCCGCTGCATCATCGGCTGCGGACAGGCCGATGCCGGGTGTGCTTTGCCATAGCGCCATGGCCGCAGCGTGGTCGCTTATGGACATGGGGGATATCCGTAATTCTTGCATGGCGGTGTCCTTTGAGCTGCCTAATCGCGAGTAGAAACAATTATTCATTGTGCGTATTTTGCGAACGGGGATCAAGAGTGTATTAGTACTAAAACCCGTTCTGTTTTGGTCCGGCCATTGTCATTTTTTTCTGATTCCCTTACGAAAGCCACAGCGGGCAATTGTCCGTAAACATCAAAGTCAAAGTCCCATTGGAGGAAAATCATATGCGATTTTTAGATGAACTGAACGTAAGTGGCAAACGGGTCCTCATGCGCGTCGACTACAACGTGCCCCTCAAAGGCGAAACCATTGTCGACGACAACCGCATCAAGCAGAGTTTGCCGACTCTTAAGTTTGCCCTGAATAATGGCGCATCTTTGGTGATTTGCTCCCATCTTGGCAGGCCCAAGGGCGCACCTGCACCGGAATTTTCTCTCAAGCCGGTGGCTGTGCATCTGGCACAACTGCTCGGACGTGAGGTCCGCATGGCTCCGGACTGCATCGGCCCCGAGGCTCTGGCCATGGCCGAGGCGCTCAAGCCCGGCGAGGTCCTGCTGCTTGAAAATCTGCGCTTTCATCCCGGCGAGACCAAGAACGATCCGGATTTCAGCCGCGAGTTGGCCAAGATGGGAGAAGTCTACGTCAATGACGCTTTCGGCGCTTCCCATCGCGCTCATGCCTCGGTGGTCGGAGTCACGGAATTCATCAAGGATTGCTGCGGCGGACTGCTGCTCAAGAAAGAATGGCAGTATCTGGGCGAGGCGCTGGAAGATCCGGCGCGCCCCTTCGTGGCCATCATCGGTGGCGCCAAGGTTTCCTCCAAACTCGGCATTTTGAAAGCGCTTTTGGAAGAAGTCGACTCCATGATCGTTGGCGGCGCCATGGCCAATACCTTCCGCAAAGCCCAGGGGTTTGAGGTTGGGACGTCACTGGTGGAGGATGATCTTCTGGAAGAGGCCATGGCGATCATGGTCGAAGCGCGGGAGAAGGGCGTTAAATTTTATCTGCCCGTTGATTTCATTCTTGGCACCGACCCCAAGGGTGGCATCGCTTCGGGCGTGCGCACCTATCAGGACATACCGGCCGATGAGATGATCCTGGACACCGGACCCGCTTCGCACACGCTTTTCGCCGAAGTCATCAAGAATGCCGGGACCGTGATCTGGAACGGTCCCATGGGAGCCTTCGAGAATCCGGCCTTTGCCCAGGGCTCCATCAACCTGTGCAGGGTGGTGGGAGCCGTTTCGGGCATGACCATCCTTGGCGGCGGTGACACCAACGTCATCGTGGAGCAGTTGGGCATGGCGGACAAGTTTTCTTTCATTTCAACCGGAGGCGGTTCATTCCTGGAATTTTTGGAAGGCAAGGAACTGCCTGCCTTCACCGCACTGGAGAACAAGTCATGAAAAAACTGCTCATGGCCGCCAATTGGAAGATGTACAAGACCGTGGAAGAGGGCGTGGCCACGGCCCGTGAACTGGCCTCCCTGCTCGACAAGCTTCCCGAGGACAGGGAAGTGCTCGTCTGTCCGTCTTTTACCATGATGCATTCTGTGTGCCCCATCCTTACGCAGAAAGCGGGATGCTCCGTCGGAGCACAGAATTTTTATCCCGCCGCCCAGGGAGCTTACACTGGTGAAGTCGCGCCCGAGCAGCTTTTGGATCTGGGCTGCACCTACGCCCTGGCCGGACACTCCGAGCGTAGACACGTTCTGGGCGAGATGGATGAGCTTATCGGGCGTAAGGTGGCGTTTGGCCTGGACGCCGGGCTGAAGATGGTACTTTGTATCGGCGAGACCAGTGTCGAGCGGCGGTTGGGGCAAATCGAGGAAGTTTTGGTTCGTCAGCTCGAAAGCGGCCTGGCCGGGGTGCTGTCCACAGCCACGGCGGAAAATCTGGCCGTTGCGTATGAGCCTGTCTGGGCCATCGGCACTGGCGATGTCGCCGGACCGGAAGAAATCCTGGCCGCGCATGCCTTTGTGCGCTCCACGCTGGAGTCTTTGCTGCCCAGGGAAGGCGCCAAAATCCGCATTCTCTATGGTGGTTCCGTCAAACCGGACAACGCCGCGACCATTATCCGCCTTGACAATGTGGACGGTGTGCTGGTAGGCGGCGCAAGTCTCAAAGCGGACAGTTTCAGCCAGATCGTGCTCGCATAATTTAGGAGGTATTTTTTTGAACTCCCTGATGATAACCATACATGTCATTGCCTGTGTCACCCTTGTCGTTCTCGTCCTGCTGCAATCCGGCAAAGAGGGCATGGGGATAATCTTTGGTGGTGGCGGAGGTTCTGTTTTTGGATCCACCGGTGCCGGTAATCTGCTCAGTAAATTGACTGCCGGAGCGGCGACCGTGTTTTTTCTGACCTCCATGATTTTCACGTATGTGAGCACGCAGAAGCACACTTCTCCCAAAGAATCCATCGTGATCGACATGCCCGTGACCCAGACTCCCGCAGCCCCCACCGGAGTCCCCACGGCCCCTGCCGAAGAATCTGCAGGCCAAGAATAAAATCAGTAAAAAAATGCTGGACAAACCAGTGGGGCATCGCTAAAGACTGCTTCTCCGGTTTGCGAGATTAGTACGCAAATTTGAATGCTTAGATGTCGAAGTGGTGGAATTGGTAGACACGCTATCTTGAGGGGGTAGTGGGATTTCCCGTGGGGGTTCGAGTCCCCCCTTCGACACCA
>JAWLHW010000174.1:0-4939 GCA_041690155.1 Desulfomicrobium sp.
CAGGTCACCACCACAACCCCCGGCCATCTTGTGGTCATGCTCTACGACGGAGCCATAACCTTTCTGGAGCAGGCCAAGGAAGAAATCCAGGCAAAAAACTTCGCCAAAAAGGGCATCCTCATCTCCCAGGCACTCGATATCATTGCTGAACTCGACGGCTCACTGAATACGGAGAAGGGCGGAGAAATAGCCCGGAACCTTCACAAGCTCTACATGTACTGCAACACCCGCCTGCTGCAAGCCAACCTCAAGATGGATACAGTAATGGTGGATGAGGTGATCGGGATTCTGTCTTCCTTCAGATCCGCCTTTTCGGAAATATCGCGGAACCAGGCTCACCAGGCTCCTCCCAAAGCTGCCGTCCAATACGCCAGATAGGCTTGCCGCGTTGTCTTGTCCGCCATGTAAGGCACGCATTCTGCAGAAGTTTTCCCAGATCACACCTCAACAGGGAAAGCGCGCATGTGCGGCATAGCCGGTTTTTTCAATCCCAACGGAATCTCTTTGCAAAGCGGAGTCCTTGCGTCCATGGCCCAGGCCCTGGCCCATCGCGGGCCGGACCACCAGGGCCTGTTCCAGGACGGCTGCTGCGCCCTGGCCTACAGGCGGCTCTCCGTCATAGATCTGGCAGGGGGCAACCAGCCCGTGATCCACGAACCTTCCGGCGCGGTCCTGGTCTTCAACGGCGAAATCTACAATTACCAGTCTCTTCGAGCCGAACTTGCCAGCCTTGGCCATGTTTTCCGCACGCACTCGGACTCCGAGGTTCTGCTTGCGGCCTACCTGCAGTGGGGTGACGGCTGCCTGCGCCGCCTGGTCGGCATGTTCGCCTTCGCGGTCTGGAACCCACGGTCGCAGAGCCTTTTCCTGGCCCGGGACCGCATGGGCAAAAAGCCCCTCTTCTACACGCTCAGGCCCGATGGAACGCTGATCTTCGCCTCGGAGATCAAGTCCATCCTACACTTCCCGGGCGTGCCGCGCAGCATGAACCCCCTGGCCATGGACCGGCTGCTGGACTACGGCTTCAACCTGGCTCCGGATACGTTTTTACAGGGAATCAGCCAGCTTCCGCCCGCCCATATCATGCTCGCAGACGGCAACGGGCAGCGGACCGCCCCCTACTGGGACATCCCCATGGATCGCCCCGTGGCGAACATCTCCGAAGACGAAGCCGCCGAGGGCCTGCGCCATCATATGGTCGAAGTCGTACGCGACCGCCTCGTAGCCGACGTGCCCGTGGCCTCGTATTTGAGCGGAGGCATCGACTCCAGTTGCGTGACCGGCCTGTACGCGCACCTCTCGAACGCCCCGGTGCACACCCTCTCCATCGCCTTTGAAGACGCGGGCTATGACGAACGCCATTTCGCACGCATGGTTTCAAGCTCTTTCGGGACCAGCCACCACGAATTCCTCTGCTCCATCGCGGAGGATGAAATAGAGAAACTGGTCTGGCACCTGGAGAGCCCCCTGGTCACCCTTCTGAACCTGCCGCTCTATCTATTATCCAGGCAAATCAGGGAGATGGGCTTCAAAGTGGTCCTGTCCGGAGACGGCGCGGACGAAATTCTGGGCGGATACGACTATTTCAAGCTCTTAAAGCTCATGGACTTCATCGGCAGAAACGAAAATGTTGGCCGCGCGAACCTGCTGCGCCGGGTCTTTCCCGGCATCTCCACGCCCCAGCAGGCCTGGATGCAGTATGTCGCCCTGAAAGGTTATCCTTCCGCGCACCCGGCCCTGCCCTACAGATTCCAGGCCTTTCAGTTCAAGGCCCAGCTCATGAGCGAATCCTTCGTGAACCGTCTTTTGCCCATAATCGGCGAACGGGAAGAGGAATTGCCTGTTGTTCCGGGAGCCCGATCTCTCATGGACCAGGCCCTGTACCTGGAGAGCAAGATGCGCCTACCGAACCTGACCCTGGCCCTGGCCGACACCATGAGCATGGCCAACTCCGTCGAACTGCGTTCGCCATTCATGGACCACCGGCTGGTGGAATACGTCTTCTCCCTGCCCAGTCACCTCAAGATGCGCGGTCTCAACGAAAAGTACCTTCTCAAAAAGAGTTTTCGCACGTTCCTGCCCCCGGCCATCAGCCAACGCCGCAAGCAGCCTCTGGCCCCTCCGAGCAAGTGGTTCGTGCGCATGTTCAGAGGCATGATCGGGGACATCCTCTCTGCCTCCACCGTCCGCGACAAGGGCTATTTCAGACCCGAATTCACGGACCACATGCTGCGCGAGTTCGATACGGACAGCCCCATGGACTACAGCGGCGTGATCATTGTCGCCCTCTTCGTGCATCTCTTTGACGATCTCTTCGTGTCCGCCAAAACCCCGCGCGGTTGCTAATCGGAACAAGAGCAGGTATCAGCCTTCTCGCAAGAGGAGAACGCATTTACCATGAATATCACCTGTCCCAAGTGCGGATTCGGACGCACTGTCAACGAAGAGAAGCTGCCTCCCAAAGCGGTCATGGCCACCTGTCCCAAATGCCGGCATCGCTTCAAGTTCCGAGAAATAGCCCCGGTCGAACATATTGAACCAAAAACCGATTCACCGCCCGCAGCCCCTGCGATAGACCCTGAAATCAAGGACACGCCGGAGCAACCATCCGGGCCCGTTCAGGCCGAGCAGGAAACCGCCCCGCCACAGCCTGGCGAATCGTCGCCCACGCCACCACATGACGAAGACCTGTGGAACGAACTGGCTGCGCTGAAAGAAGATGACGAGGATGACGGCTCCTACGCCGAACATCGACCGGAGCCGTCCCTGCCGCTGTGGGAGCGTGTCGACTCCGGCTATCCCCGCGCTTTCGTCCAGACCTTCCTGGAAGTGCTCGCCAACCCCAGGATTTTTTTCTCGGCCATGCCCGTGGGGTACGGGATAATCAAACCCCTGCTTTTTTTCCTGATCATCGTCCAGACAGTGGCCCTGTCCCAAGCCATATGGCAGCTTTTGGGCATCATTCCCCCGAGCGCATTGACCGCGAATCTGGACAACACGTTGCAGGCGGCTCTTTCCCTTATTCTGTACCCACTCGAAGTCTGCATCTTCTTGTTTCTCGACACCGCCATGAACCACTTCTTCCTGCGGCTCTTCAAGGCGGATACCAAGGGCTTCGAAGGCACTTTCCGGGCCGGGACCTACAGCTCGGCACCCATGCTGCTCATGATCGTCCCATATATCGGGCTGCCCTTGGCCATGATCGGGGTGGCCATATACAAATTCCTGGGACTGCGCCATGTGCACGGCGCCACGACCAAGCAGATCCTGGCCGTCCTGATCCTGCCCATGCTGCTGGCCATCACCGTCGCCATTGTTCTGACGCTGTTGGTAGGAGGAGTCTGATGCGGAACTTCAAAGCCTGGTGGCGCACGGCCGTAAAAAAGCCCGAAAATCACCTAAATCCCCGCAACAACGCGGACAATCCGGCAACACGGCACGAGCCCAACGCCAAGGATTCCAAGGACAACACGGCGTCGCTTTTGAACGCCGAACCGCCCACCCACACCCTGCAGTAGGCATTTTTCACCCCTTGACTTGACAATGGCAACCATTAGGACAAGCCTTCGGCTTTCTCGTTTTTACGGACCCGGCCACGCCATGCGGTACGGCCGGGATCGCATCACCCCGACGAACCCCTGTGTTCACATGAGGCAACCATGATCGGTATTTCAAAATTATACTGCGGCACGGTGGAACCTTCCGACGCCCTGCGCTACGGACGCAATTCCGCCGAACTTCCTTCTCACCTGCTGCAGTTCGCCAAGGACAAAAAGCCCGTTGTGGTCTGGAACATGACCCAGCGCTGCAATCTCAAATGCGTGCATTGCTACGCCCACGCCGTGGAGCCAAGCAATCACAAGGACCCCATCTCCACGGAACAGGCCAAGGCCATGATCGACGACCTGGCCCAGTTCGGCGCGCCGGTCATCCTCTTCTCCGGCGGCGAACCCCTGGTACGCGAAGACCTGGTGGACCTGGCCAAATACGCCACCTCCACGGGCATGCGCGCGGTCATCTCCACCAACGGGACGCTGATCACCAAGGCCAAGGCCCGGGAACTTAAAGAAGTTGGCCTGTCCTACGTCGGCATCTCCCTGGATGGCGCCGAGGCTGTGCACGACAAGTTCCGCGGTGTGACCGGTGCCTACAGGCAGGCGCTCAAAGGCGTAGAAAACTGTCAGGCCGAAGGCCTCAAGGTGGGGCTCAGGTTCACCATCAACAAGCGCAACGCGGCCGAAATTCCGCACCTTTTTGATCTGGTCGAATCCCTGGAAGTGCCGCGCATCTGTTTTTACCACCTGGTCTATTCCGGCCGCGGCTCCGAGCTGATCAAGGAAGACCTGGATCACGCCGAGACCCGCGCCGTGGTCGACCTGATCATGGACCGCACCCGGGCCCTGCACGACAAGGGCAAGCCCAAGGAAGTGCTGACCGTGGACAACCACGCCGACGGCCCCTACGTCTATTTCCGCATGCTCAAGGAAGACCCCAAGCGCGCGGCTGAAGTTATGGAACTTTTAAAGATGAACGAAGGCAATTCCACGGGACGCGGCATCGGCTGCATCTCCTGGGACGGCTCCGTGCACGCGGATCAGTTCATGCGCCACCACACCTTCGGCAACGTGCTGGAACGCCCCTTCTCCGAGATCTGGGTCGACGAGAAGATCGAGCTCCTGCACAAGCTCAAGGACAAGAGGCCGCACGTGAAGGGCCGCTGCGCCACCTGCCGCTTCCTGAACATCTGCGGCGGCAACTTCAGGGCCCGGGCCGAAGCCTATTTCGACGACTTCTGGGCGCATGATCCGGCCTGCTACCTGACCGACGAGGAAATCAGCGGCGAGAAGGTCTAGGAGGACGGCATGAACACCTTTCACCGCGGCCGCAGGCTGCGTTCAAAAAGCGTCCTGCGGGACATGGTGCGGGAGAGCAGGCTGGG
>JAWLHW010000175.1:0-4930 GCA_041690155.1 Desulfomicrobium sp.
CCGGTGACGATGCTCGAACCCATGTTGATGTGGCCCTGGCTGGGCTTCAATTGGCCGTTGATGAGCTTGATCAGGGTCGATTTGCCCTGGCCGTTGGGACCGACCAGCCCGATTTTCTGGCCGCGATAGATATTGAAGGACAGGTCCGAAAACAGGACCGAATCCGGAAAGGAAAAAGACAGGTCCACGGCGGAAAGCACGGTCTGGTTGCCCCGCTCGGGTTCGGGCCAGCTAAAAGACAGGGTGCGGGAGCGGGTCTCGGGGGTCAGGGTCTGAAGCTCGCTTTGCAGCTTGCCGATCTGGCCGAGCCTGCTCTGGGCCTGCTTGGCCTTGGTGGCCTTGGCCCGGAAGCGGTCCACGAAGGCCTGCTTCTTGCCGATCTCCGTGCGCAGTTTTTCGGCCTGCCGCCGGACCTGGTCGTTGCGTTCGGCGTTCCATTCCAGAAACTGGGTAAAATTGCCGTCGCGCAGAACAGGCTTTTCTCCGCCGAGAAACAGCACCTTGTTTGCGACCCGGTCCAAAAAATAGCGATCGTGAGCCACGAAGACGAGCACGCCCTCGAAACTCAGCACGTAGGACTCAAGCCACTCCACGGCCTCCAGATCGAGATGGTTGGTCGGCTCATCCAGAAAGAGGATGTCCGCCCCGGCCACCAGCACCCGGGCCAGCTTGGCCCTTTCGCGCCAGCCGCCGCTCAGTTCCCCCACGGGCCGGGAAAAGACCGCAGGCGCAAAGCCCAGGCCGGAAAGGATGGCGTGGGCCCTGTGCTCGGGATTGTACCCGTACTGATGCTCCAGTTCCTCCTGCCGGTCGTGCAGCCGGACCAGGGCGGCCTCGTCGCCCTGATCCAGGGCTGCGCGCCACTGCGTCCAGAATTCTCCCCACGAGGGCAGCACCTCCAGCACGAAATCCTGCAGGGGCTTGACCAGATCGTCCGCGCCCAGCTCCTGGCGCACGAATCCGATCTGCGAACCCTTGGGCACGGTGACCTTGCCGGAGTCGGGCGCGGTCTCCCCGGCCATTATCATGAGCAGCGTGGACTTGCCGCACCCGTTGGGACCAACCAGGGCAAGACGGGTCCCGGAATGGACCTCCATGGACAGGCCCATGAAGAGATCCACTCCGGAATATGCCTTGGAAACAGCTTGAACGGTAATCTTGGACATTATTCCGCTTCGAAGAAGATGGACATCTGGGTCATCAGCGATGTGACGGACTTGTTGAACATGTCAGCGGAGAAATCCGTGGCCACGAACTTGGTCTGCAGCATGAGGAACTCCTCCTGCTCTTCGCCAAGCGGCGGAGTGATGGTCAGGGAAGCGCCGAGCAGGTCGCCGTTGATGATCAGAAGATCCATCAGGTCTTCCTTGCTGATCTCCTCGATGGAGCCCAGGGACAGGGACACGGTCACCGTGGGCACATCGAGGGTGCCCTCGTTGGATTCCAGGGACAGAAAGCCGCTGGCGTCCTCGCCAAGTTCAAAACCCCAGATGGCGCCGTCTTCCGAAGCCGGAGAAACCGGTTCGCTCTCGGTCGCGACTGCTTTGAGCACGGTCTCCATTTCATTGGCAAATTTGATCAGGTCCATATAAACACCTCAAAATGTAAAAGTGTGATACCGGCCCTTCAGGCAGCCAGCAGAAAATGTATCCCGGCAATCCAGCCCCGCTCTTCAAGCTCCGAGGCGATGCGCGCCCCGGCTCCCCTGCTTCCCACATAAGACAGGAGAAATTCCCCCTGCGGAGCGCCCAATTTGTGCCACGAACGGACCGGACGGCCGCTGGCCCGCTGGCCGATCTTGTCCGGATCGACCTCCAGCCAGCAGTCAATGACAATGCCGTGTTCCTCAAGCATCAGGGCCCGACGCCGGGTGATGCGCCCGCCGCCGATGATCGACACCCGCCCTATCCCTCTGCAATCAAGCCACCGGGCCAGATATGCGGCCTTGGTGCGGTAGAATGCATCGGGATCGTAACGGGGGTCCGTGCGCGTGAGCCGGGAAGGCGGATCGTTCCAGATCAGCACCTCCTGGGGAACCTTGTCCATGCGCACACCGGCGGCCATGAGACGCAGCAGAAATTCGTAATCTTCCGGAAACGGGCCGTCATAAAACGGGCCGCACCGGCTGACAAGCTCTTTGCGGAACATTATGCTTGGATTGGCATAAGGAGACTCCACAAAGCGTGACAGGGAAATCTCGTCTTCCGTGACCAGGGTATTGGTCCAGTCCACATAGGCCTTGTAGCCCCGGCCGGTCTCGGGATCGCCGCCGAAGCGGACCCGCCCGCCAACCAGGCCCAGGTGGGGGTGACGATCGAGGTGGGCTTTTTGCAAGGCCAGGCGCTCCGGCAAACAGACATCGTCGCTGTCCATGCGGGCCACATACTCGCCCCGGCACTGCTCCACGGCAAAATTCATGGCCTGCACCACGCCACCGTGGGGGCGGTCGAAAACGCGAATCCTTGAATCCCGGGCAGCGTATCGCCGAAGCAGGGCGAGGGTGTCGTCAAGGGAACCGTCGTTGACGGCCACGACCTCGAAATCCTCCCAGGTCTGGGCCAGAAGACTGTCCAGGCAGGGCTCAAGACTGTCCGTGGAATTGTAGCACGGCAACGCAACTGAAATCATGCCCAATTCCTGCCAAACCAATGGTTATCAACACGGACCGCACTCACGGCCGCACGGCGGACACAGGCAAAAGACATCAAACCTCCGGAGCAGTAATTACGGACCGGCCTTGACAGCGAGCAAAGCGCTGACCAAAGCAAAACACAGATTTCATATTTCCCGCACAAGGTAAATCTATCCTGCCAACCCGGAACCACGGAAGCCCGTCAATGCCTTCACTGCCCCAAAGCGGCACAGCTTCAGAGAAACAAATCGCCGCAGCCCTGCTGGACTGGTTTTCCCGCCACAAGCGCGACCTGCCCTGGCGAGAAACCTACAGCCCCTATCACGTCTGGATCTCGGAGATCATGCTGCAGCAGACCCAGATGGAGCGCGGCGTGGAATATTTCAAGCGCTGGATCGAGCGCTTCCCGGATGTGGGCAGTCTGGCAGAGGCTCCGCAGGATGAAATCCTGAAACTCTGGGAAGGCCTTGGCTACTATTCGCGCGCCCGCAATCTGCACAAGGCGGCGCGGATGGTCATGGAGCATCACGGCGGGACCCTGCCGACCACCACGGAAGGACTGCTGGCCCTGCCCGGAATCGGCCCCTACACGGCCAGGGCCATCGCCAGCATCGCCTTCGGACAGGACGTCTGCGTCGTCGACGCCAACGTCGAACGGGTCGTTAGCCGTCTGTACGACATCGAGCAACCCGTAAAATCCCGTCAGGCCCAGAAGGAAATCGCCGAATACGGACATTGTCTCCTGCCAAAGGGGCATGCGCGGGACTTCAACCAGGCGCTGATGGAATTCGGCAGCCTCGTCTGCACGCCCAGAAATCCGTCCTGCCCGCAGTGCCCCCTGGCACAATGGTGCCGGGCCAGGGAGGCCGGAGTGCAGGAGAAGCGCCCTGTCGTGCTCAAAGCCCCCGCCCCTGTCTATCTGACCATGGCCACGGGCATACTGGTCCATGACGGCCGGATTCTGACACAAAAACGCCTGGCCGAAGACGTCTGGGGCAACCTCTGGGAATTCCCCGGCGGAGTCGTGGAGGACGGGGAGACGCCGCAGGAGGCCGTGATCCGCGAATACATGGAGGAGACGGGCCTCGTCGTGAACCATCCCGAACTCATCGCGTCCTTCAGGCATTCCTTCACGCGCTTCCGCGTGACCCTGCACGCCTTCAGCGTGACCCTGCTCTCGAGCCCCGAGGAACTGAGCCTCCAGGCCGCCCAGGAGCATCGCTGGGCCAACTGGTCCGAAATCATGAAGCTGGCCTTTCCGGCCGGTCACCGCAAACTCGTCCGCCACCTCGACAACGATCAAAAATTCCGGGCAAAGGTACACCCATGATCACGTTTCTGCTGACCGCCTTCCTCACGCTGACGCTCCTTCTCGCCCTCCTGACCTACACGCTGTACTGTTACGAGGAGTGCAACCAGACTGGCAAACCGCTGGGTCCATTTCTGGCCCTGGCCGGAAAAACCGCCCTGCGCAGCATCGCGAGCGAAATCGTGATCCTGCTGCTGCACCCCGTGGGCCTGTGGCCGCGACTCTGGAAGGAACCGACCGGCGGGCGCGATCTGGTGGTGCTCGTGCATGGGCTTTTTCACAACCAGAGCGCCTGGGTTCTCTTTCGCCGCTGGATGCAGGCCCACGGTTTCGCCGCGGTCTGTGTCTCCTATGCGAGCTGGGGTGTCGATTGGGACGAAACCGTAAATGCCCTGCGGGAGGACCTCGAAACCCTGCTGGCCGCGCACCCGGACCGGGAAGTGCATCTGGTCGGGCACAGCATGGGCGGCCTGCTCCTGTGGTCGGCCCTGGCGCAGCTTCAGGATTCCAGCCGCATAAAAAGCTTGGTGACCATGGGCACGCCCTTTGCCGGAAGCAAGCTCTCGCCCTTTGCGCTGACCTCGCTGGGCAGATATCTTGACTACCAGGGCGAAACCGTGCGCACGGTCACGCAGCTGCCCCTGCCCTCCCACGTGCGCCGTCTGGCCCTGCATTCTCCGGCGGACAACATGGTGCTGCCCAACTCGGCCCTGCGCTGCACGGCCCCTGGGTGGCAGGAGGTGACGACCCAGCCCGTTAGCCATGTCGCCATGCTCCATTCTCGCGAGGTATTTCGGGAAGTCCGGCGCTGGATCAGCGCCGAACTGGCAAACGAAAGGTCACAGGCCGCCGTTCAGGATCCTGCCTGAGCCCCTGCCTGCCCCGACTGTGCGGGGCGGACAGGGCCGGTCCTCACTTCAGCCCTTCCTTGCGATCAAGGTACAGGTTGGTCAGAGCCAGCACGGACGTGCCGATGATGAGCAAAAGCG
>JAWLHW010000176.1:0-4884 GCA_041690155.1 Desulfomicrobium sp.
CCCCAATCCTCCATTTCCGGATCCATGGCCGTTGCGGAACTGAGCGGCACTGTTCCGTCACCCTGATGGCGGAGAGGTTCGTCCGTCAGACCGGGGACCGCTTCTCCGGCTGCGGTCATGCGCAACAGATAGAGGCGCAGACCCTGTTCGCGGATGCGTTTCTGCAGGTTGATGAGCATCGTGTTACCCGGCACCACATCGCTTAAAGCGCCGTCAGCGTTCCGCCAACGCACCTCCCCGTATCGTCCGAAGCGGTTGAAATCAGGCACGCAGTTCAGTTCTTTCAGGTACTGCAGCGGTTTGTCCTCGCGGGAATGCTTCTCCACCTGTGCGTCCAGAACATGCTGTGTGATATCCCTCGCGAGCCAGCAGACTTCGGTGATGGTCGTATGCTTGCCGTTGCTGAAGAGCTGAATCGTGCGCGGATGGCTGTATGGTCCGATGAGATCGTGAACTTCCTTCGCATGAATGAGACGTTTTTTTAAATTGCAGGCGATACTTTCTGGCGTCTCTGCCTGACATCCAACAGAATTATCTTGGCCCAAAGCCTTTTCAATTGTCTCTCCGTCTTCGGCATGCGGCTGAAACCATTCGCCATGAATAAGGCCCCAGTAGTCCTTGTGGTGGCTTTTGGCGTAAATCTCTTCATACGGATCGTTTTGCGGGTAGGATGTGAACTTTTCCGGGTCGTCCAGATCCTGGATATGCAACCAGGCATGATCCCCCTTGTTGTTGCGATAGAACTGGTTGGGCAGGAGCTGCAGGACTCCAGGGGCGTGGGGCATGATGGCGGTCATGTGCGGACCACTGGGGCCCAGGACCTCACTGACAATCCGGCCAAGGAGGTCTTCGGCTCCCGTGCCTGCGATGGTCCGATGATATGCGTCCGGCGCGCCATGCACGGGCTGGGCTCCATGCACGACCCCCAGTACTTTCTTGGTCAAGACTTCCCCGCCCTTTCCGGCCAGGGCATATCGTGTCACCAGACCACCCATGGAGTGGGAGATGATGATGACCTTGTCCGCTTTAATACCCATGATGAATTCCTGTAGTGCCTTGCCAGAATTACGGCATGAATCCACCCAATCAAAGCCAAAGGCATAAACCGGCAAATCCAGAAATACTTTCAGGGGGGTCTTCCAGTCGTGCAGGCCGCCGAGCAATCCTCCAAAATAGTCCCAGACCAGACCGGCCCAGCCCCGTTCTTCGGCCTTGGGGTATTTTTTGATTTTTTTTTGATCACCTCGGTTTATGACTTGGCGTCCATTTTTGATGAGAAAGTCGTATCGATCCTCTGGGTCGCACCAAAAGTACGTGTTTGTCATGAAATACAAGTCATCCGGATCCCAAACGGGCTCATTGTCCAAGTTACTCAACCTCGACGCCATGACCCCCGGCACCACCACGATGGCCACGGTCTGCCTTTTGACCCGGAAAACATGGGTCCGGTTCACTTCGCAGTTGGAGGCGACGCGGGGCTTGAACATTTCCTGCGGCGTCTTGTCATAAATTCTGGGGCCAACGTACTCATCCTTGGCGTGCTTGATCCTGACCATTTTTTTCATGGCAACACCTTCTGGTAGGCTGGCTCTTCGTGACGGTTCACGTGGGCTTCGATGTCCTGGCAGAGAAAGTAGTCGATGGGCACATCATTGGTCGCAATTCCCTGCGGATCGAGCCAGACGACATTTTGAATCAGAGACATTGGGGAAGCGTGTTCCTCGGATCCGGAAACCGGAACACAAGTAAACACTTCCAAACCGCCAGCAGGGGCGGACGTCTGCGCCGAATCGGCTGTCAGCTCCTCCTCTCCCTGTGATTCCAGCACAAAGGCGATCCAGTACTCTTTCGGGCATTTCAGACAAATGGGTTCAGCCACGGTAACCTCCTTGGGTGCAGATATTGCGCATGGCGGCGACGGCCGCGTCTTCGTGACATTCCTGGCGGCGAAAGGCCTAAGGGCGGGAAGGGTTCGATTCCAAGCGGCAAAGGCGGGGGCGTATCCGGTATCGGTCCGCACAGGGAGAAGACGATATTGCGAGCCATCACCTGGCGCGGCCTTTCCGGAAGAGTTCAGCATGGCGGCTGCCGAACATGTACAACGGACAGGGGTGGACAGGCTGGCGAGCGTCCGGGCCTTCGGGAGTATCCGATGCAGGCCCAGCCCCACGCGTTACGCCGAACAGGGATTCAAGAGTGAAGGCGGTGCGGGTATTGCTTAGCATGACTCCTCTTCGTGTTCAGGGTTGTTTGCGGACGCGGGCTTCGCATGTCCTGCCTGAGCCTTTCAACAAATGCTCAAAGGCCTGCGTATCCCCTGCGAGGAAAAGAATATATTGGGAGAAATGAGAGATAATGTGCTGCTGATGCGTACGCATCAAATAAAGGGCACATACTTGGCGGATGGCGCGATCAAAGGCGAGGATCATATCTGATCTTAAATCTTGAATCTTGAATTTTTCGGAAATATTCGACGGCAAGCAAAATTATAAGGTTTCAATTTTGTTTTAGAATCAGCGCGGATAATGGATGAAGCCCTTGCCGTTCCTGCGATTATTTTTGTAGCGTCGTTTGCATCACAAACTCCGTTTCGCAGAAAAAAGGATGGAGGCGAGGGGAATTCAAGGTCTGACAACCAGATTATTCCATTCCAATACAGGGAGAATCGATGTCGAACAAAACAAAGGTTGCTGTCGTTACTGGTGGCGTGCAGGGCATTGGTAAGGCAATTTGTGACGCCTTTGCCGCACAAGGGGTTTGCGTGCGCACCATCGACGTGCAGCCGAACAACGATTTTGTCGGGGACATTGCCGACGAAAGCGTGCTGCGTGCTTTTGCGGCCCAGGTCATAGCGGATCACGGCGCTGTCGACTATCTGATCAACAACGCCTGCCTGACGCGGGGTGGCCTCAGGACCTGCGCCTGGGACCAGTTCAATTACGTGCTGCGCGTCGGCGTGACAGCGCCCTTTCTGTTGACCCAGTTGTTTCTTGATCATTTCAGCCTTCAGGCCAGCATCGTGAACATTTCCTCAACCCGCCACCAGATGAGCCAGGCCGATACGGAAAGCTACACGGCGGCCAAGGGCGGCATCACGGCCCTGACCCACGCCATGGCCGCCACGCTGGCCGGGAGGGTCCGGGTCAACTGCATCTCCCCGGGCTGGATCGACACCACCGGCACCCAGTTTGACGGCCCCGATGCCACCCAGCACCCGGCAGGCCGCGTCGGCACTCCCGCTGACATCGTCAAGACGGTGATGTTCCTGTGTGACCCAGGAAGCAGCTTCATCACCGGACAAAATATCACCGTGGACGGCGGCATGACCAAGCTGATGATCTATCACAACAACCATGGATGGACGTATGCACCGCAGGAAACGGGCTTAAAGTAGAAAAATCACCGCCAGCAGATTGCTTCAGCGCGACCAGATTCGGTCGCAAGGAAAAACCATGGCAGAACAAAAGCGTTCAAATATCCTGGTGGTGGATGACGCAGAAGTGAATATCGAGATCCTGATCGAATTTCTTGGCGGAGAATACGACGTTGTCACTGCCACTGACGGCCCGCAGGCCCTTGATATCACAGCTACCGCACCGCCGGACATCATCCTGCTCGACGTCGTGATGCCCGGCATGGACGGGTTCGAGGTCTGCCGCAGACTGAAATCCGATGAGAAAACCGCCGACATCCCGATCATCTTCATCACCGCCCTTGAAGAAGTCGCCGCCGAAACCAGGGGCCTTGCGTTGGGCGCCATCGACTTCATCACCAAGCCTTTCAACCCCGGGGTGGTCAGGGCGCGGGTCGCTAACCACCTCGCCCTGCGCGAGGCAATCCGTCTCAAGGAGGACGTGGAGCGGATCATGCGCCACGACCTCAAGTCCCCTCTGACCACGGTGATCACCCTGCCGCAACTGCTGCTCATGGACGAAAATCTGGACGCGCCACAGCGGGGCATGCTCCGGCGCATCGAGGACGCCGGATACACCATCATGGCCATGATCAATCTCTCCACCACGCTCTTTCGCATGGAGCGGGACAGCTACGAACTAAAACCCGAGGAAATGGACCTGGTCGCCGTGACACGCAAAGTCCTGGCCGGTTTCGCGGAGACGGCCGCCATGCGTCGCATCGAACTGCAGATGCTCCCCCGAAGGTCCGGTGAACATCCCCTGCCGGGGCGAGGAACTGCTCTGCCACTCCATGCTCTGCAACCTCGCGAGCAACGCCCTGGACGCCTCCCCCCACGGGGAAATGGTCCACGTCTCCCTGACCCCGCAGGCCGGGGGCGCCGTGCGCATCGATATCCTGAACAAGGGCCAGGTACCGCCGGAACTGGGGGACAGATTCTTCGAGAAGTACGCCACCGCCGGCAAGACGCACGGCATTGGCCTTGGGACCTATTCGGCCAGGCTCATAGCACGGGCCCACGGCGGGGACATTTCCATGCAAAGCGGTAACGGCTGGGTGCGGGTCAGCGTCTGGCTGCCTGGCTGAATTATTTTGCGCGGCGGGAGAGGACAGACTTGAGCTTGCGCTCGAGGGTGGCGGGCGTGAAGGGCTTGACGATGTAGTCGGTCACGCCGTGCCTGACAGCCTCGACAATGCTCCGTTCCTCGGCTTCGGCGGTGATGGCCAGGACGGGAACGTCTGCGAATTCCCTTTCCGAAGCGCGGATAAGCTGCAGCAGTTCAAGGCCCGTCATGCACGGCATGCTCCAGTCCAGGAGCAGAAGTTCAAAGGAGTCAACGACCTCGCCCTGAAGGACGAGGCTTGTAACTGCACTCAGCCGCAATTCCTCTAGGAGGCTTTGGTTTCAACATGCGTTACGATAGGCCGGTTGACAGGCGGCCCGCCCAGGGCGGGCATGCCACCCTGAGC
>JAWLHW010000177.1:0-4812 GCA_041690155.1 Desulfomicrobium sp.
GCTGATTCTGTGCCTTGGTTCTGTATTTGCCTTTGCAGGTGACGGTCAGGCGCTGGTGGAGAAGACCTGCACCAAGTGCCACGATCTGGGCCGGGTCCGTGCAGGGTTCGGGGTCAAGGATCAGGCGGCCTGGTCCGCCACGGTGGCCAGGATGCTGGCCAAGAGCAACGCTCCGGCAGTTTCCCACGAGGAGCATGGGCTCATCGTCGATTGGCTTTCGGCGCAGAAAAAATAATTCCGGCGCGATTTTTCACGCCTGGGGAATCCAGTCTTTGGCACTGCCGGGTGCCTGACCACACGCACTTGCAGTACATGAAGAATAGGTCCTATAGGTCCCATGAGACCTATAGGACCTATTCTTTTTTCTTAAGGAGAATTCAATGACCAACATCCCTGTTCAGCACCTCTACGCCGAAGATTTGAGCCATTGCTATGGCTGCGGAAAAAACAACGCCCAGGGCCTGCATATCCAGACCCACTGGGACGGAGAGCGGGGCGTGGGGCGCTTCACGCCCCGGCCTGAGCATATTGCGCTGCCCGGGTTCGTTTATGGCGGAATGCTCGCTTCGCTCGTGGACTGCCATGGAGTGGCCACGGCCGCAGCCGCCGCGGCCGTGGATGACGGGCATCCCCAGCGCTATGTGACGGCCTCGCTGCATGTGGATTTTCTGAGGCCCACGCCGCTCGGGCCGGAGCTTGTGCTTGTGGCCCGGGTCATTGAGAAGCGGGGCCGGAAGATCGTGGTCGAGGTGGAGATATCTGCCCTTGAAGAGGTGCGTGTGCGGGGGCAGGTCGTGGCCGCGCCCATGCCCGCCTCCATGGGCCGGGAATGATTCCGGCCCGTGGAGCGGGGCTCAGCCCAGCAGCATGATGATCTTTGAAGCCATGATCATGCCCACCAGGGCGATGGGGTAGACCGATGCATAGGCCGTGGCCGCATAGGGCGTGTCGCTCAGGGACGCGGCGGCGGCCAGGCCCGGGGTGGAGGTCATGCCGCCGGTGATGACGCCGAGCATGCGCAAGAACGGAATGCGCAGCACCTTGGAACAGATGGGTACGCCGATGAGCATGGGCGCAAGGGTCATGATGGCCCCGCCCAGGAAGAGCGGCAGGCCGTACTCGCGCAGGGTCGGCACGAGGGTGCCTCCGGCCGCGGTTCCGACCACGGCCAGAAAGAGTCCCAGGCCAAGGTCGCGGATCAGGGCGTTGGCCGTGCTGGGAAGTTCGGTGATGACCGGGCCGACCTGGCGCACCGCGCCAAAGACGAGTCCCGCCAGCAGCACCCCGCCGGTGGCGCCGAGGGTGAAGATCCCAAGTCCCGGCAGATAGAGGGGCACCGCCCCGAAAGCCAATCCGCAGAACAGTCCGGTCAAGAGTACCATCACGCTGGTGGCGAAGAGCGCGCGTACGTCGTCACCCAGCATTTTCTTGACGTTTTCCAGAGTCTCGGGGTGGCCGACCACGTGTAGCACGTCACCCTGGCGCAGGCGCACATTGGCGCCGGCCGGGCAGTCGAACCCGTTGCGGGTGATGCGCGAGACCTGCACCCCGAAGACATGGCTCAGGTTGAGGGCGCGCAGGGTCTTGCCAGCCACGTCGGGACGGGAGAGCAGGATTTCCTTCTTGATGAGCACGGAATTGAACGCCAGATCCGCTTCGACCACGGGTCCGATGACGATTTCGGCCTGATGAAGGGCATCGGAAGTCCCCACCACCCGTACCGTGTCGTGCATGTTCAGCACCGTTTCCGCCACGGCCAGTTCCGGGCTTTCACTTCCTGCCCGCAGGACGCGCGTGATGGTCACCTCGGCCATGCCCGCGGGAAGAACCTGGGACAGCGGCCCGGTGCACAGATTGGGGTTGGTGACTTCAAGATGCGTGAATTCGATTTGCGGATGCAGGCTGCTCATCTCCTGTTCCAGCTTTTCCTCTTCCTGCGCGATGTTTGCGCGCATAAAACGCGGCAGGAGCTTGATCACCAGCACCACGCCGACCACGCCGAACGTGTAGGCCACGCCGTATGCCGCCGGGGCCGCGCTGTCATGAGCCAGTTCCACTGCCACGGCCAGGCCCGGCGTGGAGGTCAGCGCACCGGCGAAAAGTCCGGCGGTGATCTCCTTGGAAAAACCGAACCAGGCCTTGCAGCCAAGAGCCGTGAGCAGGCCCGCCGCGATCATGGCCAGGGCCCCGAGGCTAAGGGACAGGCCACCGCGCTTCATGGAGTGCAGAAAGCCCGGTCCGGCCTGTTGCCCTACGGAATAGATGAACAGGACAAGCCCCAGGCTCTGGATCACTCCGGGCAGGCTGAAGCCCGCGAATCCGGCCAGAAGTCCGGTAAAGACGATGCCCGAGGAGCCCAGGGAAAAGGAGAAGATCTTGACCTTGCCGAGCAGGTGCCCGGACAGGATGACGGCAAGCAGCAGAAACATGGGATTGTGCAGGAGTTCCATGAGGAACCTCCAGAGTGTTGTTTGGTTGATCAATAGGCGGTGGAACTACTCCTTTTGCGCGGCATTGCAAGCGGAAAGTGGAGCTGCGCGGCGGTGGCTGGATGCTGTGTATCGTGCTGGATTTATTGTGCCGATGCGAGGTCATGTGCTCCGCTCCACGTCCCTTTCCTTGAGCAGAGCATAGATTCGCGGTCGGGACAGTCCGGAGAGTCGGCAGGCCGTGGGAATGTCACCCTTGCTGATCAGCATCAGGTTTTTCAGATACCACGTCTCCAGTTCGGCCATGTGTTTCTCGCGGTATTCCCGGAGGGTGGGAAACGCGTCTTTGTCTGTGATGGGAGATGTTCTTTCCTCGGGCAAAGGAAGTTCGGCGACCTGCAATCGTGCAACGTTGGCGCGAATGTTCCTGGACAGGTGCTGGGGGTAGAGGATGGGCTCGATTCCGGCCCTGACCACGGCCTGATCGAGGGCATTGACCAGTTCGCGGATGTTGCCCGGCCATTCGTACTGCAGGAGGGTGTCGAGAAAGTCCGGGGAAAAGCCCTTGTTGTCTATGTTCAGCCGCGTGCAGGCGCGGCGCACGAAATGACAGATGAGGTCGTTCAGGTCGTCGAGCAGTTCGCGCAAGGGGGACAGCTCAAGACGTATCCCGCGCAGGCGATAGAACAGGTCACGGCGGAAGGTGTCGGTGCGGACCATGGCCTCAAGGTCCCGGTTTGTCGCCGCCACCAGCCTGAAATTGCTGGTGATCTCCTTTGCTCCGCCCACCGGGCGGAAGCTGCGCCCCTCAAGCACGCGCAGGAAAACCTTCTGGGTGGACAGGGGCAGCTCGCCCACCTCGTCCAGGAACAGGGTCCCGCCGTCGGCCTGCTTGACGAGGCCGATGGAGCGGTTTTCCGCGCTGGTGAACGCGCCGCGTTCGTGGCCGAAGAGCATGCTCTCGACCAGAGTTTCGGGCAGGGCCGCGCAATCCACGACCACGAAAGGCTTGCCCGCGCGCGAGCTGTTGGCGTGTATGGACCGGGCAAAGAGCTCCTTGCCCGTGCCTGTCTCGCCGGTGATGAGCACGTTCACATCCGTGGATGCGGCCTGGGCCACGATGTCGAGGCAGGAGTTGAGCAGCCTGCTGTTGCCGACGATCCCTTCGCGCCGCAGGGAGACCGGTGCGCATTTGGCGGGACGCTCGCGGTGATACTCCAGGGCCCGCTCCGCCAGGACCATCAGCCGCTGCATGTTCACGGGCTTGGGCATGAAATTCCAGGCCCCGCCACGGATGGCGGCCTCTGCCGCGTCAGGGTCGCGGCTTTTGGACATGACAATGATTTCCGGCCGCGACGGCACCTCGCGCAGGGTGGACAAAAATTCCAGACTGTTCTTGTTGCTGGCCTCGTCGCCGAGCAGGACCAGGGAAAACTCGCCCACATGCAGCATGGCCAGGCCCTTGGACAGGGTTGTGCTGTGGGCCGCGTGCAGGCTGTGTCTGGCCAGTTCCGCCATCAGCGACTGGCAAAATGCCGCATCGCCATCAATGATCAGGATGTCGCTCATGAAAACTCCCTTGGCGCTGTCTTGCCTGACAAGACGGTGATCTGGCTTTTCGAAGCTCCGCAAAGGTGAGTGCGGTCCAGTTCGAAAGGGCCTGTACCGACCCGTACGAGAACATGACTCTCTCCTACACTGTTTTGCTGTCTCGTCAAGCGAGACACTTCTCTTGTCCCAAGACAAAGTTCATTTGTCTCTCACCTTCTCTCCTTTCGTAAATACCCAGTGTTTTTTATTCATTTGTTTGGATTAGTTAGAAATACGGGATTCGGCACGCAATGTGTTCTTACGGACAACATGAGAGAGCGAGGGCGCTCTGTTGCGGAGTTCTTTTACATCGCAATATAGGCTGAATTCGGATTTGTGCTGGCGCATGGAGCGGAAAATACGTTTTCGCCATTCCCGGCAAAAGATCATTGACGACGTGATGACAGGGTGCCCCCTGCGAGGAGGAGTGGAGGATGAAACGCAAATGGGACGCAAGAACCAAGGCGCGTATCGTGCTCGAAGGGCTCATGGGCGGGTGTGTGAACGAAATATGTCGAAACCATGAGCTGCGCCCGGGCCTGTACTATAAATGGCGGGGTCATTTCCTGGAACACTGTCACCTTATTTTCGAGGAGCAGCCCAGAGCCCCGAGTCAGTCGGATCTGGCTGCCGAGAATGAGAAGCTCAAGCGTCTGGTGGGCGAGTTGACCCTGGAATTGAACAAGGGCGGAAGTCTTCGCTGATCGTGGGACAAGGGGGATGACATGGCCAGAAGGATAGGGGTGTATGTCTGTCATTGCGGTTCGAACATCGCGGGGAAAGTTGATTGTCC
>JAWLHW010000178.1:0-4811 GCA_041690155.1 Desulfomicrobium sp.
GGCACGATCAAAAGCACCCTTGAGGAAATGCAAAGCCTCGCCCAACAGGTGAAAGACGGGGAACTGGCTTACTCCGCAGATGTCGCCACGCAGTACAACGCCCTGCGCGACAAGATCACGGGCATCATCGAATCGACCCAGTACAACGGCATCCCCCTGCTCGACGATTCGCGATGGGGCACCGACCAGATCGACTCGGACGGCAATGTCTTCATCCAGTCATTTGCGCAGGGCGCGAACGGCGGCTTTGACGTGACCTTCCAGAAGCTGAACAGCACCGGCCTTGCCGCCCTCAGCGGTGCAGCCCTGGAAGACAACCCGGCCGGCAGCCTGCAATCCGAACTTGACGCCCTCTCCACCCATCTTGGCGACATGACCACCCTTGAGGACATCTATTCCCAGCGCGAAGACGGGCTGACCTACCAGGCCACGGCCCTGGACTCCCAGGCAGACCTGCTGGACCAGGCAGTGGCGGCGCGGCGGCAGACGCCGACCCTGTCCCTGGAAGAAATCCTGATCCGGCTCCTCATGCGCGACACCGGAACCCTGCTCGACGAAACGAGCTGATCCCCCCGCTTCATCGCGCACAATCCATTTTCCCTTGCCTGTTCTTCTTTGCAATACTTGCCCAAAGCCGTTTTCACGATTACCATCCGCGCATAATACACTTTTTTAAGGCCAAACCAGCTACGCATAAACAGACCTGCTCGCTTGACAGGCCAGCAAGGGTGAGTCCCGAGGCAGAAAGTCATGAATCGCATCCGCTCCATACAGATCCTTTGTTTTCTGATCGCTGCAATCCTGTTCATATCCACTGGCAACGCGTCAGCGGTATCAGAAAGAAAATTCGCAGCCAGCCTTTACGGCGGCGTCATGACCGACGACAACTGGCGCCAGTCCATTTCCGGTCAAGCCGAGCTGGTCGATTCGCACATCCTGGTGGGGGCCCTGGGCTGGACAGTCTACCGCCCGTCCAACAATCTCTGGTCCCTGGAACTCGAAGCCAACGTGGCCCGGCATTTCGGCCTCCAGGATCATTTTGAATTCAATGCCCCCATCCTGACCGCCCGCTGGGAATATTTCCCGTGGAACAAAATTCTGGAAACAAGCCTGGCCTACGGACTCGGCCCTTCCTACGCCACGAAGCTGCCCGACTACGAAAGACGAAAAAGCGGCGACAGCGAACAGTTGCTGCTTTTCTGGCACCTCGAGGCCACCTTTGCCTTGCCGGAATCCAGATGGTCCACCCTTCTGCGCCTGCATCACCGCTCATCCGGTTACGGCATGTTCGCCGACAAAGGCGGGAGCAATATCCTGACCATGGGCTTGCGCTACGCATTCTGATTCGCGCCAATTCCATTTCCCCTTGCTTGCGCCCCCGGATCAAGCCTGGGATACTTCATCCACTCATCAACACAGGAGAAGCCCATGCCTATACGTACCCAATCTTCTAATCTGAAAACCATCTGCGCCCTTGCCGCAGCGCTGCTCCTCATCTGCTCCCCGGGATGGGCCCAAGACAGCCTGCTGCAACAGGGGCTTGGGCTGCTGTCTTCAAGCAGTTCCAAAACCAGCTCCCTGTCTCAGGGTGAAATGGGGGCTGGCCTCAAGGAGGCCCTGCGCGTGGGCACCGAGAACGTGGTGGCCCAGCTGGGCCAGACGGGCGGATTTTATACGGACAAGGCCATCCACATCCCCTTGCCGGGGCAGCTCGCCACGGTGCAGAAGGCACTTAAAGCCGCAGGATATTCGGGCCTGGTCGATGACCTGGAACTGAAGCTGAACCGGGCCGCCGAACAGGCCACGCCCAAGGCCAAGGCTCTTTTTGTGGACGCCATCTCGGCCATGACCATAGAGGATGCCCAGAAAATCCTGAGCGGACCGGATGACGCGGCCACCCAGTACTTCCGCAAATCCATGGGACCGGGGCTGGCCAAGGAGATGCAGCCCGTGGTCGACTCCACCCTGGCCGAGGCCGGAGCGGTGCAGGCCTACGACAACATGATGGGGCAGTACAACACCCTGCCCTTCATGCCCGACGCCAAGGCCAACCTGACCCAGTATGTCGTGGACAAGGGCATGGACGGCATCTTCCACTACGTGGCTAAAGAGGAAGCCGCCATCCGCACCAACCCGGCCGCCAGAACCACGGACCTGCTCAAGAAAGTCTTCGCACAGTAGCGCCAGCAAAAAGGGCGAAGCCCCACGGCCTCGCCCTCTTCCGCCCGGGTCACCCCGGGTCCATCCCGCCCATACGGTACATACGATCCATCCGCTCCGTTCAGTCCATAGCGTCCAAAATCCCCAGAATCTCCCCTGTCTTCTCTTCCATGAGCGCCCTGTCCCCGCGCGACTCGACATTGAGGCGCAGCACCGGCTCGGTGTTGGAAGAGCGCAGGTTGAAGCGCCACTGCTCGAACTCAAGGCTCAGCCCGTCGGTATCGTCACGACGCCCCCCCTGCCCTGCAAACCGTTCCTCCACGGCCGCGATGGCAACGCCCGCATCCTTTACCCGGCGATTGATCTCGCCGCTGGCCGGATACGCGGCCATGGCCTGGTCCACCAGTTCGGCCAGAGACTTGCCAGTGCGCGAGATCTGCTCCGCCACCAGGAGCCAGGGGATCATGCCCGAATCGCAGTAGGCGAAATCGCGGAAATAATGGTGCGCGCTCATCTCGCCGCCGTAGACCGCGTCTTCCAGGCGCATGCGCTCTTTAATGAAGGCGTGTCCGGTCTTGGACATGATGGGCCTGCCCCCGACCGCCTTGACGGCGGCGATGGTGTTCCAGGTCAGACGCGGATCGTGGATGATGCCTGCGCCCGGAACCTTGCGGGCGAAGGCCTCGCCCAGCAACCCGACCAGATAATAGCCTTCGATGAAGCGCCCGCTGCCGTCGAAGAAAAAGCAGCGGTCGAAATCCCCGTCCCAGGCCAGCCCAAGGTCCGCCTTGTGCTCGAGCACCGCCCGGGAGGTCATCTCCCTGTTTTCCGGCAGCAACGGGTTGGGCACGCCAGCCGGAAAATTGCCATCGGGCTTGTGCAGCAGCTTGTGGAATTTGAAAGGCAGTTTCTGTTGGAGCAGGTCAATAATGACTCCGGCTCCGCCGTTTCCGGAATTGACCACGATGGACAGAGGCCGCAGCACATCGCGATCCACATAGGACAAAAGATGGTTGATATAGCGCGTGCGCATTTTCAGCTCGTGCAGTTGACCGGCCCGCTGGGCGACCTTGAATTCCCCGGCCGCAGCCAGGTCGCGGATGGCGAAAAGGCCCGTATCGCCGCTGATGGGCCGCGACTCTTCACGCACGAACTTCATCCCGTTGTAATCTTTGGGGTTGTGACTAGCGGTAATCATGATGCCGCCATCAAGCCCCTGATCAGAGACGGCGAAATAAACCTCTTCGGTGCCGCACTCGCCCAGAGTGCACACATCCACGCCCGAATCGCGCAGGCCGCGGATCACGGCATCCGCCATGGCAGGACTTGAAAGGCGGATGTCATGCCCGACCACCACCCGGTCGGGATTCAAAAACGCGGAATAGGCCCGACCGATGCGATACGCCAGGGTCTCATCCAGTTCGTCCGGAACGCGTCCGCGAATATCGTAGGCTTTGAAACAGGAAAGATTCATGCGTAAAACTCCTGAGATAATGACATGCATTGAACTATCACGGGCAAAAGGACCGGACAGACGGCTACCAAGGCCGGACCGCCTGATGCAAGCAAAAAGACGGATTGCGCCGCCACGCCGAACACCTGTTGCTGTTATGCCCTCCGGGCAGGCATGTCGACATGCACGTGCGCCCCGGAGCATGCAGGTGTGCGCCCCTGCTACACAAAACACCTCCAATATCAGGACAAATCGAATCAAAACAAATTGTTGAATGCCATCGCCATGCTGCCGCCCAAAAAGCAGATTAATCTTGTCAGAATACCTGTTTTCAAATACCTTAACAGTATCTTTTCTCAAAAACAGGGAGATGCTCATGCTTGATCCGAAATATCGTGCCTTCCACAACGCGGTGGCCGCCTTTGTCCCCATCGCGCGCATCATCACCGATCCTTTGCGCCTGCTGGCCTACGGCACCGACGCCAGTTTTTACCGCCTTGTGCCGAAAATCGTCATCAATGTGGAATCAGAGGCCGAAGTGGCCCGCATCCTGCGCCTGGCCCACAAGAGCCGCATCCCCGTGACCTTCCGCGCCGCCGGTACCAGCCTTTCCGGCCAGGCCGTGACGGACTCTGTGCTGATCCGCCTCGGCGAGGGGTGGCTTGGTTGCCGCGTCTACGACCAGGCCCGCCGCATCGACCTTGAACCGGGCATCATCGGTGCCCACGCCAACCGCACCCTGGCCCCCTTCGGCAAGAAGATCGGCCCGGACCCGGCTTCCATCGACAGCTGCAAGATCGGCGGCATCCTGGCCAACAACGCCAGCGGCATGTGCTGCGGCGTGGCGGAGAACAGCTATCAGACCCTTGAAGAGCTGCGGCTCATCCTTGTCGACGGCACGATCCTCGACACCGGCGACGACGAATCCAAACGCAGATTCCGGGAAAAGCATCCGGAAATCATAGAAGGGCTGGAGGATTTGCGCCGTCAGGTCATAAGCGCCCCGGAGCTTGAAGCGCGCATCCGCCACAAGTTCAAGATCAAGAACACCACCGGCTACAGCCTGAACGCCCTGGTCGATTTCGAAGACCCTTTCGATATCCTCAAGCACCTGCTGGTCGGGTCCGAAGGAACGCTGGCCTTCATCTCCAAGGTCACCTACCGCACCGTGACCGAGCATGCCCACAAGGCCTCGGCG
>JAWLHW010000179.1:0-4798 GCA_041690155.1 Desulfomicrobium sp.
AGTGATTTTCTTCCATCAGGTTGCAGTAATGGAGCAAAGTCACTTGGAAAAAAACCAATGATATCTTCTTTTTCGCATTTCCATATTTGGCATGCTTCTTTGTTACAATCAGTTAATTTGTCATCAATAAGTAGTATTCCATCGGATAATCCTTGAAATATAGCTTCATATTTTTCTAATTTTTTTTCTAATTCATCAATTATTCTATTTTTTTCATCAATGATGCCTTCCAGGTTGTCTTTTCTGGTAAGCATATTGTGATCATTGCAGGTGCTTTTCATCATAAAATCCCCTGATTATCCATCTGTACGTAAGGAGAATACTGCAAAAATTAGCGAAGAGCCTGGATGTCATTCCTGCGAAGGCGGGCCATGTCGGGCCATGGCGCGAAGTCCATTCTTTTCGAATAGTTATAAGGGCATAGGCCCCCTTTTTCAAGGGTATGACGGCTTTTGCAGTACATCCGTAAGGAGTGTGTCGATCGATTTGTGTGCGTTTTTCAAGTCAACAAATTCTTAAATAGTAATAAAATTCGAACATTTGTGTTGTTTTTAATGAATCAGGCCCTGAAAACGCATTTGAACTTTGTCACGCCATGTGTGTTAAGCTTCGGCTGGTGGATTGTGTCAACTTTTTTGGATACCGAATATTCTCAGTCCGATCTCTTTGCAGGTCAACCGTAATATCCAGATTATACTGGCCCGCGAGGATGGGTTCGGGGCTCACTTGCAGCCGCGTGGCGATTTTGCTTTACCCCTGTCGCATGCGAACGTAGGGAGTCGAGACTGTTCTGTCTGAATCTTTCACCGTTCACCCGCCACAGGAAGTTATGAACCAACAAGCCCGCCCCGGCGCCAGGCATCTGCCTCCGGGCCTTCACATTATTCACGAGGACCGAGACATCATCGTCGTGGATAAACCTGCCGGGATGCTGACCATGGCCACGGAGACCGAGAAGACCCGTACCGCCTATTACGCCCTGACCGACTACGTGCGCAAGGGCAACGCCAAGTCCCGCTACAGGATTTTCATTGTCCATCGCCTGGACCGGGAGACTTCCGGGATTTTACTCTTCGCCAAGACCGAGGCGGCCAAGCGCGCCTTGCAGGATCAGTGGGAAGAGACCACCAAGATCTATGCCGCGGTGGTGCATGGGCAGATGGGCAAGGAGTCGGGCACGGTCATCTCCCATCTGGTGGAGAGCGGTGTGCACAAGGTCTATTCCACTCGCGACGCGAAACTCGGCAAGCTGGCGCAGACCGCCTGGACCGTGGTCAGGGAGAAGGGGGCGTATTCGCTTCTGAGGATCGAACTGCTGACGGGACGCAAGCATCAGATCCGGGTGCAGATGGCGGACCTTGGGCATCCGGTGGCCGGGGACAGGAAATACGGGGGCAAGGGGGACAATTTTTCCCGCCTGGCGCTGCATGCCGCCTCGATCTCCTTCACGCATCCGTTTTCAGGTCAGCGCATGACCCTTGAGTCGCCAGTACCAAGCATATTCGCGCAATTGGTGGGTCAGGTTAATCTACCCTGACCCCGCATTTATTGGCAGGTGCCTACGATTTTGCCCAGGAAGTCCCGTAAGCGGGGATTTTTGGGATTGTTGAAAAATTCCTGCGGGCTGTTCATTTCCTGAATCACCCCTTCGTCGATAAAGATGACCCGGTCCGCCACCTCGCGGGCAAAGCCCATCTCGTGCGTGACCACGATCATGGTCATGCCCTCGGCCGCCAGCTTCTTCATGACTTCAAGCACTTCTCCTACAAGTTCCGGATCCAGGGCCGAGGTCGGTTCGTCAAACAGGATCACCTTGGGCTGCAGGGCCAGGGCGCGGGCAATGGCCACGCGCTGCTTCTGTCCGCCAGAGAGCTGCTCCGGGTAGGCCTGGGCCTTGGAACCGAGGCCGACTTTGGCCAGCAGGTCGTAGCCCAGGTGTTCGGCTTCGGCGCGGCGCATCTTGCGGACCTTGACCGGTCCAAGGATCACGTTGTCGAGCACGCTCATGTGCGGGAAAAGATTGAACTGCTGAAAGACCATGCCCGCTTCGGTGCGTACGTAATTGATGTCTGTGCGCGGGTTCATGATGTCGTGTCCGTCGACAATCACGGTGCCCGAGGTCGGCGTTTCCAGCCGGTTGATGCAGCGCAGCACCGTGGACTTGCCCGAGCCTGACGGTCCGATGATGCAGACCACCTCGCCCGAGGCCACGGTCAGGTTGACTCCCTTCAATACTTCCAGATCGCCGAACTTCTTGTGCAGATTCTTAATTTCAATCATGCGCGCTTTCCGCTGGTCTTGTTGATCAGTCTGTTTTCAAGAATTTTAAGTGCCTTGGCGATGCTCATGGTCATGACCAGGTAGACCATGGCTACGGCCATGTAGACCTCGAAAGCCCGAAAATTGACGGCCACGATCTCCTGGCCGGTGCGCAGCAGTTCTCCCACGCCGATGACCATCAGCAGCGATGTGTCTTTGAGGCTGATGATGAACTGGTTGCCCAGCGGCGGGATCATGCGTTTGAAGGCCTGCGGCCAGACGATGTAGCGCATGGTCTGGGCCCGGGTCAGGCCGATGGAGCGGCCGGCCTCGGTCTGGCCGACGTTGATGGATTGGATGGCCCCGCGCACGATCTCGGCAATGTAGGCTCCGGAGTTGATGGCGATGACGATGACCCCGGCGATGAGGGGCGGAATGCGCAGGCCCATGGCCATGGGCACGCCGTAGTAGAGGAACATGGCCTGCACCAGCATGGGCGTGCCGCGAATAAGCTCTACGTAGAGGTCAGCCAGTTTGCGCACGAGAAAGGGGCGGGCAAGCTTCATGAGCCCCGTGGCCACACCGAGAATAAAGCCGAAAAACAGGCCGCCGACGGTCAGGTAGATCGTATACCAGACTCCGCGCATGAGCATGGGCAGGGTGTCGATGACGACGCTAGGTTCGAATTGAAAGGCCATGTGTGTCTCGAAATGGAGGCAGGAAGAGATCTCCCCGCCTCCGTGGATGGTTTAAGCGGAATTACTTGGGCTCGGTGCCGAACCACTTGATGTACAGCTCGCGGTAGGCGCCACTGTCCTTGAGCTTCTTGAGGGCTTCGTTGGTCTTGGCGACCAGGTCGCTGCCCTTGGGGAAGCCGATGCCGTAGGACTGGCCCATGTACAGGGGACCGACGATCTTGGTCTGGTCCTTGCCCACGGTGCGCACGAATTCGGAGATTACCGGGGAATCGAAGATGACCGCATCGGCGCCGCCGGCCAGGAGTTCCATGAACATGGCGTCATTGTTGGGAAAAAGCTTCACTTCCTTGGCTCCGGCTTCCTTCTTGGCGAAGTCTTCGCTGGTGGTGCCGAGCTTGGTGGCTACGATCTTGCCGGCCAGACTTTTGACGTCTGTGACTTCGGTGTTGTCGGCCTTGACCAGGATCAGAAGGCCCGCGTTGTAGTAGGGGTCGGAGAAATCGACCACTTCGGCGCGTTCGGGCTTGATGGTGATGCCGGCGATGCCGACGTCAACCTGGCCGGACTGCAGACCGGGGATGATGCCGTTGAAGTCCATGGGCTGCAGGTCGTACTCGGCGCCGATTTCCTTGGCGATGGCGTCCCACAGTTCCACGTCGAAGCCGGTGTGCTTTCCGGTTTCGGGGTCCTTGAATTCAAACGGCGGAAAATTGGTGTCCGTGGCCACGACCAGCTTTTTGGCTGAAGCGGCGGTCGCGCACAGAGCCAGGGCTAAAACGGCGAAAAGCAGGATGCGTTTCATGGGGCCTCCTTGATATAGGATGAGAAAAATCGGGTTTGGCCACTATGGCGGAAAATCGTCCTTGGCATGGGCCAAAAATCCGGAAAATGCAAGAAGGGTGTCGGAATCGGAACGGTAGGTACGGTGGGAGGAACGAGGTGAGGTGTGGGTGCGCGTGTCGTCGTGGTCCGGGCGGGGTCTGCCGGAACTCCTTCGCGGGCCTCGTAATGCTTCCCGGCCTTGGGGTTTGGACATTCTTTAGCGCTTCGTACGGCGAACGGCCGGGAAGCAAACGATGCCTGGCTCAGTCAGACAGCCGACAGCCCCCGCCCGGACCACGCCGACACGCTTGAGGTGATGCGGGGGGGGCAGGAAGAATTTGAAGAATAGTATGAATGGGGTGCAGGGGATGCGTCCCCCTGTTCGCCGGAGGCATTTTTTTAGGCTCAACCGGTTAAAGCGTACGTGCGCGTTGAAAGTTCACTGTGCACCCCTGAACTTTGGGTCAAGAACACTGCCAAACGTGCCTCATCATCGTCATCGCGAGGCGTCTTCGCCGTGGCGATCCATGCTTTGCTTGCCTTCACCCGTTCAAGATGGATTGCTTCGTCGAAGACTCCTCGCAATGACGACCTCGAAAGAATTTTCGTAGATCACGACGTCCCGCCCGGAGTGGATTTGTTGCGACTAATAAGGCGATGGACGCTTAAACCGGATGAATCCTTTCTTAGGCCGTTTCCTGCTCTGTGCGTCGGATGATTTCTTCCTGGTGGTCCAGGTCCAAATCTACGAAGTAGTCGCTGTATCCGGCTACGCGGACCAGCAGGTTGCGGTGTTCGTCGGGGTTGGTCTGGGCCTGGCGCAGGGTTTCGGTGTCGACCACGTTGAATTGGATGTGATGTCCGCCGAGGCGAAAATAGGTGCGCACCAGTTGGGCGAGCTTGTCCAGATCCTTGTCGGTTTTGAGGACGTCCGGCAGGAAGCGCTGGTTGAGGAGGGTGCCGCCGGACTTGATCTGATCCATTTTGGACAGGGACTTGACCACGGCTGTGGGGCCGTT
>JAWLHW010000180.1:0-4783 GCA_041690155.1 Desulfomicrobium sp.
CCTGCATCGCAACAGCACGCGGACGGACAAGCCCTTCGTGCCCATCAATTGCGGGGCCATCCCTCGCGAACTGCTGGAATCCGAGCTCTTCGGGCATGAAAAGGGCGCTTTCACACATGCCATCCGGACCAAGATAGGACGCTTCGAGATGGCCCATGGCGGCACGGTGTTCCTGGATGAAATCGGGGAGATGGACCTGTCCCTGCAGGTCAAAATCCTGCGCGTGCTCCAGGAACGGGAGTTCGAGCGGGTCGGAGGCGGGAAGACCATCAAGACCGACGTACGCGTGGTCGCGGCGACCAACCGCGATCTGGAAGAGGAAGTCCGCAAAGGCACCTTCCGCGAAGACCTCTTCTACCGCCTGAATGTCATTCCCATCACCCTGCCTCCTCTGCGCGATCGCGGCGGGGATGTGCTGGTACTGGCGCACCATTTCCTGAAGCATTTCTGCGTAAATCGGCGCCAATGCGTTCTCGACATGGCTGAAGAGGCAAAAGATATCCTGGCCCGCTATTCCTGGCCAGGCAACGTGCGCGAGCTGGAAAACTTCATGGAACGCATGTCCATCCTTTGCGACGCCGATCACATCGGCGTCTTCGACCTGCCCGATAAAATCCTGCGCGAAACCGGAGTCGAGGTGCCCAAACGGCCCATGCCAGCAGTGGATGCAGGCTTTCGCTGGCCGGAGCTCCAGGACTTGCGGGATCAGCAGCTTGGCCTGAAAGAATTTCTGGATCAGGTCGAAGAGCGCCTTTTAAGCGAAGCCTTGGGGGAAGTGGACGGAGTCAAGAACAAGGCCGCCGAAGTTCTGGGTATCAAGCGGACCACCCTTATAGAAAAACTGAAAAAAAAGAATATGTTGTAATAATGTGCCCAATTCTTGCTTACAGCAGCCCGTGCGCACACGCCCCCTTGCCAGCCTGATCTGGCTTCTTGTTTCGGCCATTTTTGGCCTGATACCACTGCACGCCGCCCATGGCGCGATTCTGACGTGGAACAAGCTGCCCCAGGGCGAGGAGCTTGTCTTCAAATTCGACTCAGCCCTGCCCGTAGCAGAACCCAGACAGCGCGGCCTGACGCAGATCCAGATTCCCATCCCCTGGAGCTTCTGGCAAAATGAACGCAAACCACTCGTGCCGGACCTCTTTTCATCCGAGCTTTTCAAAGAGATTCTGATCACTCCGGACGGCATTTTCATTCATACGCGCACCGGCGACTTTATTCTGTCCTCTTCCTCCGATCCAAAGACCAAAGAACTGACTCTCGAGCTGTATCCGCCTGCGCCGTATGAGCCCGCAGACCCGCTCACCCCTGCGCCGAACGGCAATGAAACCACCTCCGATGCCAACGCCGCGCCCGCAGCTTCGCCCCCCATCGAGCAGGCTGCCCAGAGCGACCCCGCTCAGAACGGGACGTTGCCTGCCGCACCGAATTCGTCTGCTGCACTGACACCAGGCAATGCCGTCGAGAGCGATCAGCCCGACCTTCTGGCCCAAGACTCGCCACTTTCGGGTCTTTCCGCCGTGCGCAGCAAGATAATACGTCCCAATCAGGATGAGGACTCCACGCAATCCGTGCTGCGCCTGCCCATCGACCGCGACGCAACACCTCCCGAACAAACCCGGGAAACGCCCACCCGGAGCGAGGCAACAACAGACGCCAGCGCCCCTGATCAAATCCCTCCCGCAACCGAGCCCCCGGCGGCCACAAAAGCAGAACAGCATGAGGCCCCGCTCTCGGCCCAAGAAGAAATCATCGAGCCCCTTACGCCTTCAGCCAATCAGACTGGCGAACTCACCGGCACGAACCAGTCCGGAATCGGGCTGTCGGCTCCGGTCGTCATCACGGCCACAGAGACGACCGACAACCAGACCGTCAGCAGCGCGCAATCTTTGACGCCGCCTGGGGCCTCCCCTTCTGAAATAACGCTGTCCGACCCGCAGCCGCCAGAGGATGCCCCGGCAAACCAGACCGCATCCCAGGAGGGCGCTCAAGACAACAGCACTGCCGAACTGGAAGAGCTGTACAATACCGCCCAAACCGCCTTGATTGTCGGAGATCTGAAGACCGCCCGCGCGGCCGTGACGCAGATGATCGAGCACCCCAAGCTTTCCGATTCGCTGCATGACGAATTGCTCTACACCCTGGCCGACATCACCATGAAAGAAGGTCTTGACGACCTTGAGGGCAATTTCGCGTCGATCCTGGAAGCCTACGAAGCCGCCAAAAACTCGAACCTGGACTCACGCAATGTGCCCGAAGCACTGTCCCGCATAGGATACCTGCATCTCTTCGTGGGCAACGTGCCCGAGGCCAAGGGCTACTTCGACCTCTTGCGCAGGAAATACCCGGACGACCGCCGGGTGGCCATGATCGACTACTATTGGGGTGAACACTACCTGCGGCAAAAAGAATTTGCCCGGGCCGCCGAGCACTTCCAATACGCGATCCAGAACTTCCCCATGAGCCTGGCCGTGCAGCCGAGCACTGTTGGCCTGCTCAGGGCGTTCACCGGGCTGGGCTTTTTCGACAAGGCCCTGGAAGTGGTCAGCAGCATCGAAAAACGATGGCCCAGCTATTACCTGAGCGATCCGTCCTTCCTGATGTCCGCCGGATATGCAGCCATGCTCAGTGACAACCTGACCCGGGCCAAGGATTATTTCTGGGCCTATGCCAACATAGTCCCGGACGCCCAGGACGTGGACGTGGCCATGGCCCGTATCGGCGACATCCTCTTGAAAGAGAACAATCCCGACGCCGCCCGCGAGATCTATCACCGCACTTCCGAGGCCTATCCGGACAAAGAAGGCGGCCTCATCGCCAAGATGCGCCTGGCCGAGGAAGGCGTCCTCGATCAGCCGACCATCGCGGACATGAACCCCGTATTCAGCCGTCCCGAGTCCAACCCCGAGCAGATTTACAACAGCATCCTGGAACACGAGGACAGCTCTCTGGCCCCCGTGGCGCGGCTGAAGCTGGCCATGTGGCATCTCTGGAACAAGAAATACGACGCAAGCCTGGAGGAAATACGACGCTTCCAGAACGATTATCCGAAACACGATCTGCTGCCCAAGGCCCGGGAAGTGGCGGACACGGCCCTGCGGGACTGGCTCACAAACGATCTGGAGCTTGAAGACTTCACAGGGGCGGTACTGCACTGGAACGCACATGAAGACCTGTACCGGGACCGGGACGTAGACCCGAAAATCAGGCTGATCGTGGCGACGGCCTACATGCAGACGGGCCGCCCGCAGGAAGCCCTGGATATGGCCAAACCTTTTGTGTTCGGCCCTGTTCCCCGGGGAGAATTTTCCGAACCGGGCCTGGAATTGACCCTGGCCATGCAGGTGGAGCTTCAGCTGTGGCAGGACATTCTGGACCTGTCCAGGCAGGTTGCCTCCTGGGATCTGACGCAGGAACGACAGCGTCAGGTCGACTACGCCACGGCCCTGGCTCATGAAAAACTGGATCAGCCCATGAGGGCAAGGCCGCTGTGGGCCAAGCTGGTCACGGACATGGGCCTGACCGATACGCAGCGGGGCTACGCTCACTATTTCCTGGGCCGGGAAGCGCTGGGCGAAGGAAATCTGGAGCAGGCCACCATTCTGGGGCAGGAAGCCCTCTCGCTGCTGCAAAAAGAAAAGAACGACATTCCCAAGCTCAAAGAAACACTGGAGCTCCTTATCCAGGCCGCCGACAAAGGCGGTCGCGCCCAGGATGCTCTGGCCTGGACACTGGAATACGACGGCTATGTTGACGAAAATGACGCGGGCTGGCCCGCGCACACCTATCGCAAGGCCATGCTTTTCAAAAAGAACTCGGAAAATGACAAATGGCGGGAAAACCTGAACCGTCTCAAAGAACTCTTCCCAAACTCCCTGCATGGTCGTATGGCTGCCGCTGAACTCGAAGGGACACGAATCGAAAGGGAAGTGGAAAAATTTCGCTAGGAGGCAGACATGAGTTTTGATCGCGAGCCCGTTGTCGCGGGCCAGTTTTATGCCGGACGACAGGATCAGTGGCTGGCAACCGTGCAGGCGTGCATGCGCGGAGAAAAGGAGAATGAAAAAACCACAAAGCTGGCCATGGTCCCCCATGCCGGCCACGTCTTTTCAGGCGGCGTTGCCGGCCAGACCCTGGCCCGGGCCAGGCTGACGGACACGGTGCTCTTGCTTGGCCCCAATCATACCGGCATGGGCGCGCCCCTGGCCGTATGGCCGGACGGCAAGTGGCTGCTACCCGGCGCAGCCATGGACGTCGACGCCGAGCTTGCCGCCGCACTCCTGGAGGCCGAACCGTCCTTGACTGCGGACCGCGTCGCCCACCTGCAGGAGCATTCCCTGGAAGTGGTTCTGCCTTTTCTGTGGGCCAAGAACCCTCAAATGCGCATCATCCCCATCGCCGTGGGCGACCCCCGGCCGCACAAGCTCGGGGGCGCGGCGGCCAAGATCGCCGAAGTGCTCAGCAAACTCGGCCGGGAAGTGTCCGTGGTGGTCAGCTCGGACATGAACCATTTCGCGCCCGACGAAAAAACCCGCGTCATCGATCAGCACGCGCTGGACCGCATCCTGGCTCTGGATCCCATGGGCTTTTACGGCAAGGTGCGGGAAGAAAACATCTCCATGTGCGGCGTGCTGCCCATGACGCTTGGCATGCACCTGGCCAACATCCAGGGCGCTAAAAAGGCGGAACTTGTGGCTTACGCCACTTCCGGGGATGTGAACGGAGACATGTCGAGAGTGGTGGGCTACGCAGGGGTCATCATCGACTAAGGGTAGCTGCG
>JAWLHW010000181.1:0-4767 GCA_041690155.1 Desulfomicrobium sp.
TATATGGATGACTACCCAGAAATGAACGATTATTGGGGGAATTAGGATATAGTATCATATGCCTACAGCAGAGATTTGGCGGATGAAACGTGGGACTTGGGAAATTGGACGGGAGTTTCTCCCGAGGCGACAGGTCCCGGGACGGTCGTATCAACCGGAAGACATGTCGGGATAATGGTCGAAGGAGGGTACGTCATTTCTGTTGGCGAAACGGGGATGAACAAACAGTTGCTCTCGGTTTTTAATGAATCAAATGTATAATCAACATTCAGAAAATTTCACTCGACTTCCGGCGTTGTTGGTAAAGTCGACGAAATTCTAATCTATCTAGAATAATTGAATATTATGATTGTGTGAGGGCCTCCTTCTGTAGTAGTCCTTTTGTTTACACACATTAGAACACATAAAAAAAAGAGCCATCAAAAGGATCGAGGTCAAGAGTAATTAGTCCATCAGGCCAGAAAAAAGGGATTTCAGCGTTTATACTGAAATCCCTTATCTTCTAATGGCGGGGCCGATGGGACTCGAACCCACGGCCTCCGGCGTGACAGGCCGGCGTTATAACCGACTTAACTACGACCCCGCATTTTGTCTTCGTGGTGGGCGGTACAGGGATCGAACCTATGACCCTCGGCTTGTAAGGCCGACGCTCTCCCAGCTGAGCTAACCGCCCCGTCCCGTCCAACGAGAAACAGTGTTTATAGAGCCACCTGCCAGCTGTCAAAGACTTTTTTCAAATAAAATGAAAAAAAGCGAAATTATTTTGCGGCCAGTCCGCGCAGCGGGGCGGGAGGCCGGGATGACATGGCAAAACAAAAGGGCTGCCCTTGACGGACAGCCCTTTTGATCTTCGAAAAGCTGAGCCTTAACCGCAGGAAGTGCAGGAAGAGCAGCCAGAAGCAGATGCCTTGAGCCCTGACTTGATGTTGAAGCCCATGTGCGGGTGGAATTCCACCGAAATGGGTTTCGATTCGTCCATCAGAGCGGTTTCAACCAGGAATTTGTATCCGTCAATTTCGTGTACTACGTCGTTGTCTTTTTGCTCATCCAGAGCAAGCGCCAGGCGAGGCCCGCCTCAGCCGGCCGCCATGTAGACCCGGATCGGGGACACTTCTTTGCCAGCGAAGTGCATATCGAGCTGCTCTTTGGCAGCCTTCGTAAGTTCGAACATGGAATCCTCCTTTGATGTGGGAAAGGGAGTAGTTATTGATTTTATCGATGTCAATGACCGGGGAGGCGGGTTTTTGGTGATGACTGGTTATGAAATCTCTAGAAACGCCGTCAGCCGGGAACATCGTCACCCGGAAAAAAGATGCTTGTGTCTTACATCCAATACGGTTTATCAATAAGACGTTTTTATAAATCTGCAACCCCGATCAGAGTATGAGCCCATACAACGCCCGCATCCTGCTTGTCGATGACGAACCGACGCTACTTGAGTTGCTCGGCGATTTTCTGCGCGAACAGGGTCACGAGGTCATTCTGGCTGATACCGGCACCAAGGGGCTCGACCTTTACAACTCCGAGCTTCCGGATCTGGTGCTGCTTGATCTCAAGTTGCCGGACCTGTCCGGACTGGACGTGCTCAAACACATCTCATCCCGCGACGACGAAACAGGCCTTATTGTCATTTCCGGGGTCGGGTCCACGGACGACGCCATCGAGAGCTTGCGTCGGGGCGCGTGGGATTTTCTGGTCAAGCCCTTTCTCAATCTGGAATTCGTGCTGCACTCCGTGAACAAAAGCATTGAAAAGGTGCACCTGAAAAGGGAAAACAGGCTTTACCGGGAACATTTGGAAGAAGAAGTGCAACGTAGAACTTCCGAATTGCGACAGGAAATAATTGCTCGCAAGCGTATCGAAGACGATCTGCGACGCAGTGAGTTGCGTTACAAGGAGCTGAGTCTAACCGACGAACTGACAGGGCTCTACAACGCACGTCATTTTTTCCGGCAGGTGCAGGCAGAGGTGGAGCGTGCAACGCGCTACAACAGCCCATTATCCCTGTGCGTCATAGATATCGACAATTTCAAGAAATATAACGACAATTATGGGCATTTATGCGGCGACGCCGTACTTTCGGAATTGGGTCGCCTCATTCAGAAACTGATCCGCGACGCAGACTCTGCCTACCGTTACGGAGGGGAGGAGTTCATTATAGTGCTGCCGGAAGCGCCTCGCGAGGAAGCCGCCAGAGTGGCCGAACGTATCCGGGTCACTTTTTTCGAACACGCCTTTTATCCGAAGAACACGCAGGGCGTCCATGTCTCGCTGAGCATTGGGGTAACCAGCTACAACCCCGGAGAATCCGTTTCGGACCTCGTGGACCGGGCCGATCAGAACATGTACGCGGCCAAGAAATTCGGTCGTAACACCACTGTTTGCAAATGATGGGACGGATTAAGCGTCACCAGACGGCTCTGTGCGTTCATGAGCGTCTGTCAGTGCGGCGTTAGATCCGTCCTCTATATTCGTAGACCTTCACTCCGCATTTATCGCTTGGAATTCATCCCTCATTTCCCATCATTCATCGTCGCCGTCAGACGACAAAAGCCGCATTCCCCGGCAGAGGTCGGATAGCCGCAGGTCGTGCAGGGCTGGATGTCAACGCTGGTCTCGCCTCGCGGGGCAAAGCCCTGGCGGCCATCTTTCAAGAATCCGTCATAAAAGCGGATCTTGCGACCGGGTTGGATGTCTTCCAGATCGGCGAGCAGGTTCTTGTAGATGGGGAAGCTGGCCTTGGAGCTGTAGGGGCATGGTGCGTAGCCGTAGTCGATATCGGCCAGAAAGCACAGGTTCGCGGTCTCGAACTCGGTCAGGCGGAAAAGCGGCTTGACCTTTTTGGCGAACCCTCTCTCGGCAGGCATGACCGGTCCCTGATCGCTCAGAAATTCCACATCCCAGCGCATGACATTGGCGAAAAGCCGGGAAGTTTCATCATCGAGATTGTGTCCCGTGGCCAGCACCGTGAAACCGTTCTCCTGGGCGAACTTATTGAAAAGGTAGCGCTTGGTCTGTCCGCAGACGGAACAGATGGGGCGCTTGACCCGGCGTTTGACGTCGCACATGGCCAGTCCCAGTTTGGCCGTCTCGATGACGTGCAGGGGGATTTCGTTTACCGCGCAGAAACGTTCGGCGTAGCCCCGCGCGATGGGCGATGATTCGGGTATGCCAAGGTCGATGTGCAGGCCTTCGATGTTGTAGCCGAGATCCTTCAGTTGCCAGGCCAGGGCCAGGGAATCCTTGCCGCCGGAGATGGCGATGAGGATGCGGTCATCGAAGGTGAACATGCTGTGTTCCTTGATGGCCCGTTCCACCAGCCTGCGGGCGAAAACGAGGAAGCAGTCCTTGCAGAACGCGGTGTGGTGGCTGGGCAGGGCGACAACGGCGGGGATCTGGCAGCGTTTGCATTTCATGTGGCTACCCCTTCGATCCGACGTCACGCACGATGATATGGTCGCCGTATTTGAGGTTCAGATCAGGAGTGAGCAGTCCTCCGTCGCGGATGACAAGGGCACGGCCGGGCTTACGCCCGAGTTTGTGCAGGAGTTGCGTGACCGTGGCGGCGCGGTCGAGGGTCAGTTCCCGGTTTTCGGGTTCAAGGCGGATAGTTATCATAAGGTTTCAAGTTTTAGGTTTTAGGTTTTATTTACGGGCGTGTTCGGGAGTTTGCTCCTAAGTCGACGAGGAATGGAGATCAAGGCTTTTCGGACTTGTCCTGTCGGGATTTGTCCGCTCCAGCGGTTTTCAGCACGAGAAAACCGTCCTCGTCGAGTCGGCCCGTGTCCTGAGTCACGAACCAGCGGATGCCGTCGGCCTCGATGATGGCTTTTTCGGTCAAATCATCACGACCCAGATAGCCCTGCATGACCTGGGTTCCGCCGATGAGGATGCGGCCGCTCTCGCCATGGGACAGGTCCGTCAGGGTCTGCGGGTGCACGATGCGCAAGGCGGAGCCGGGCAGCGGCAGCCCGACGGTGCCGGGTTTGCGGCCCTGCTGCACGTTCAGGTCCAGGGGATTGAGCACGTCGGGAGCATTGACAGTCGCTACGGGGGTTGTCTCGGTGGTGCCGTAGCCATCATGGACAATCAGTCCGAACTTGTGGCGGAAGGCCTGCACGCAGCGGTCTGACAGGGCCAGCCCGCCCGACAGAACGGAGCGCAGCGACGCAAACATGAGCGGATGCAGGGCGGGACTGACCACGTATGCTTCCAGCATCGCGGGGTCGGCGCAGAGCATGGTCGCCTCGAAATCGACGCACATGCGCCCCATCTTGCGAACCTCGAAGGGGTCATGGGCACAGGCCATGGGCACGGATTCAAGCAATGGCAAAAACATGGTCGTGGTCAGCCCCAAGGCGTCATGCAGGGGTAGGGCGGTAAGAAGCACGTCGTCGCCCCGAGGTGGAAAGAGGGACGCGATCTGCCGGGCGTTGGTGATGATGCTGGAATGTCCAAGGCACACGCCAAGGGGCAAGGGCTCGTCTCTGGGCACGAAGACGATGGCGGCAGTGCTTTGGGCCTTGATGCGAAGCGGCAGGACAAAACGCAGCAGAGCCACCGGCAGAAGGCGGATCAGGACGCGAGTCAGGGCTGTTCCGCGCAGGGATGTCCGGCAATCTTCCACGAACAGAAAATGCAGATCGTCATGCAGCCCGGCGCATTTCTGGCCGCGCAATTTTTCAAGATGCTTACGGGTGCTCAGAATCGTTTGAATTCCGGCCTGATGCAGGCAGCTCGCAAAGTCCGGTGCAGACAAGCCCGGAT
>JAWLHW010000182.1:0-4751 GCA_041690155.1 Desulfomicrobium sp.
GTTGTACTGCGTGGCGACATCTGCGGAGTAAGCCAGTTCCCCGTCTTTCACCTGTTGGGCGAGGCTTTGCATTTCCTCAAGGGTGCTTTTGATCGTGCCTACCGCGCTGGCTGCGATGCCGACCATGGAGCCAGCCTCCTGCACATTGCGTCCGGCCTGGCGGATGGCCGAGCTGTCCGAGCGCAGCCTGCCTGTGATGGCCTCGTCGAAGGGGTTGGTCAGGGGTTTGACCGGCTGCTGCCCGAGAATCATCTCGCGCAGGTTCGCACCTACGGCGGAACCCTGAAAATAGGTGTTCATGAGCAGGTCCTGCTGCCACATCTGGGTGGCGGTAGAGACCACGAAAAGTTTTTGCAGATCGCTTAAGGCCATGAAAACCTCTTTACAGGTGTTTGTTATGGAAGCGGGCAAAGTCCGATAAACACTTCTAACCAATCGGATGGTTTTCAAAAGTCATTAATAGATGACTTCCTCTAGCGTGAGTCCCCGTGCCGGGGCCGTGGCCGGGGCCTTGCGGCGATCACATCCTTTGAGGATGGCGCGGACGTCACCGGGGGCCAGTCCGCCTCGTCCCGCTTCGACCAGCAGCCCCATGAGGTTGCGGACCATCTGTTTCAAAAAGCCGTCGGCCTGAAAGCGAAAGACCCATTCTGCCGGGTGCTGGCCCTGGGCGCGGAGAATGGGTTCGAGGGTGCGCACGGTGCCTTTGATTTCCGTGCCGGCGTTCTGGAAGGCTGCGAAATCGTGGGTTCCGGCAAGCTCTTGCGCGGCCTGGTCCATGGCCGTGAAATCAAGCCCGCGCACGGCCCAGACAAAGGGTGCCCGTTGCGGCAGGGTGAAGTGCGGCTCGGTCCAGAGGGTGTAGGCGTAACGCTTGGAACGGACCGAAAAGCGCGCATGAAAATCCTCCTGCACTTCTGATGCGCCAAGGATGGCGATGTCATCCGGCAGCATGGCGTTCAGGGCCTGTTGCCAGGGGATGTGCGCCTTGGACCCGGGGACGTCGAAATGGGCCACCTGCGCCAGGGCATGCACGCCCGAATCCGTGCGCCCGGAGCCGTGAACCCGCACCAGTTCGCCGCAGATGCGGGCCAGCTTGTCCTCGATGGCGCCCTGGATGGTGTCGCCCTGACCCTGGATCTGCCAGCCCTGGTAGCGGGTGCCTACGTAGGCCACGGTCAGCCTGATGCGAGGCATGTATCAGTTCCCGTTTTCGCCGGTCTGCAGCCGGGTCAGGGCCGCGGAGAGCGCGGCCGCGCGGTCGGCCCGCACCGAGGACAGGATCTCGCCGGCCTTGCGGCCACTCATCCCCGCCAGGATTCTGACGGCAATGGGCTCTTCCAGGGTCTGCAGAACCAGCGCGGCCTGCTTGGGCTTCATGTTCGAATAGACGTCGATCAGGTGCACCATTTTTTCGTCCTGGATGCTGTCGGCGGAATCGATCAGGTTTTGCATTCTGATCTCAAGCTCCCGCAATGTTGTGAGCTTTTCATCGACTTGCGCCTCAAGCGCCTGCAGTTCCGCTTCCTTTTTGGCCAGGGCCTGCTCCCGCGCATTGAGGTCCTGGAGCTGGCTTGCCTGCGTATCGGAATCGGGGGCGCTGTCCTGGGTTTCTGCGGTGGACGGCGCTGGCTCCTCGGCGGCCTGTGCCAGGCTTGCGGCAATGGCCGGGCGGATGATCACGGGTTGCAACAAGGGGTTGTCCGGGACGGTGGGCGGAATCCAGAGCAGGCAGATGGCCACCAGCTTGACGGTTGCAAGGGCGATGAAGGCCTGGACCAGTTTAGTAAGGCGTGCGCCCGTACCGGAGGGTGCCTGTCTCGTCGAATTCCTTTTGCTCTTTTCGCTGTTCTTCCTGACCATGTTTTTCTGCCTGTTTGGCCCGGAGTTTCTCCAGGAGTTTGCGATCTTTGGCTTTTATTACCAGTTCGAGCCGGCGGGTTTCGGCCAGCTGCTGCAGTTCGACAAGTTTTGTCTCTGCTTGCTTTTTGTCAAGTTCCAGACGCTTTCGCCACCCCGACCAGAGCCACAGCTCCGGTTGGGTCATTTGTTTGATGCGGCTCAATTCAAGAATGCAGGCCTCCAGGTCTTTGTGCAAGGCCTCCACACGCAGGTTTTGTTCGGCAACCTGTTGTCTGGTCAGGCTCAAGGCCAGTTTTGCCTGGTCTTCGAGTTGCCTGCGATATTTCAGGATTTTTTCAAGTTTGAACAAAAAGGGGCGTTCCATGCCGACATGTTAGCAAAAAGCGTGCACAAAAAAGCCCGACCATTTCGGCCGGGCTTTGGGTAAACCAGTGGCCGCTTGTGCTAGGCGGCGCTTGCGGCCTCGATATATCCCTGTCGCAGAGATTCGATCAATTCCTTTACGGAGACGATGGCATTGACCCTGTAAGCGTTGGCGCCCGCAAAGGCGAAACCGTGCTTGAGCAGTCCCTTCTTGGCGTTCACCAGCGCGAGCGCGATGCAATAGGGGCTCTTGGTGTAGTCGCAGGAGCTGATGCAGTGGAACGGGCATTTGAAGGGCTTCTTGAGGCCAGCCTTCACGTCCTGCAGGAAAGGTCCATCGACCGCCCGGCCGGGCAGGCCCACGGGGCTCTTGATGATCTGGATGTCTTCTTCCGTGGCGTTTACGTAGCTTTCCTTGAATTTGATGTCGGCGTCGCATTCGTGAGTGGCCACGAAACGTGTGCCCATCTGCACGCCAGCTGCGCCCATCTTGAGGTATTTGTGGATGTCCGCGCCGTCCCAGACACCGCCGGCTGCAATGACCGGGATAGGCCGACCGGCTTTTTTCTCGAATTCCCGTACAGCTTCGATCACTTCAGGCACGGTCTTTTCAAGAGAGAACTCGGGGTCGTCGAGCTGTTCGGGCTTGAAACCGAGGTGCCCGCCGGCCTTGGGGCCTTCGACCACGAAGGCGTCGGGCAGATAATCGAACTTGGACAGCCATTTCTTGCAGATGATGCTGGCGGCCCGGGCCGAGGAGATGATGGGCACGAGCTTGGTCTTTGCTCCGTCCTTGATGTAGGAGGGCAGGTCCAGAGGCAGGCCGGCACCGGCAAAGATGACGTCCGCGCCTTCCTTGATGGATGTTTTGACCAGGTCGCTGAAGTTGGTCAGGGCGACCATGATGTTCACGCCCAGGATGCCGTCGGTTGCTTCGCGGGCCTTGCGCAGCTCGCGGGCCAGGGCGCGCGTGTTCGCTTCGCGGTAATTGCTTCCGATATCGGGCTCGCCCATGCCGATCATGGCTGCGGCGATGACACCGATGCCGCCTTCCTTGGCCACGGCCGAAGCCAGCCCGGAAAGGGAAATGCCAACACCCATGCCGCCCTGGATGATGGGGATTTTTGCAACAAGATCACCGATCTTGAGTTGTGGGAAGTCCATTGTGTTCTCCTGTATGGATTGCGCCATGTGGTCGATGAGAAGTGAGAGCTTGAGTGACCACTTAATAAGGGCGTTTGTGGCGCTGCTAACTCAAAAAAAAAGGGGGGTCAATGAAGGCCCTTCGGACTGTTGGTGTGCCGATTTGTATATATGGTTGCCGCATAACTGATTAGGTATTGAACAGGTATTCAGGGTTACGGGATACATGCCAATACCTATCAGATCGGTAGGGCAAGGGGAAGAAGGACGCATACCTCCCCGGCAATGATTGCGGTGCCCAGAAAATCGCCGTTCACTCCGCCCTGTTTGCGTCCCAGGGCCAGCAGCGCGGCCAGGGCGGCAATGGACAGCGCGAGGGTGGCGGCCAGATGGCTCGCGGGCAGGGCCAGGGCCGGGAGCAGGGTGGTGCATCCGCCCAGGACCAGTGCGGAGCGTGTTGCGCCCTGCACGGCGTTTTGACCCAGTCCGGGGCGGGACAGGTTTTGGCCCATGCGGGCCAGCACAAGGCAGCAGAAGCGGCCGAAAACCGGGGCGAAGATGAGCGCCGTCCACGCATTTCGGGAAACGGCCGACTCGAAGAGCGCGGTCTGCAGGCCAAGTCCCAGGATCAGGCCCATGGTCCCGAAGGCCCCGATGTGGCTGTCTTTGACGATGGCCCAGAAACGATCCCCTGTCGCGCCGCTGCCCCAGCCGTCCCACAGGTCGGCCCAGCCGTCCCAGTGCAGGCCCCGGGTCAGGTAGATGTTGAGTCCGGTCAACAGCCAGGCCAGGACCCATGACGAGAGCGGGAGCCAGGTGCAAAGAGCCAGGACCAGGCCGATGAGCAGGCCCACCATCGGATACATGGGCATGGACCGGCTGATGGCCTCGCTGGTGGTGATATGGGCGCGGCCCAGACGGGTCAGAAAAGTCAGGGCCACGAGAAAGTCTTTCAGTAGATTCACGGTTGCGGGGTGTCCTTTTGGGTCAGGCGGATGTTCCGGCCGGGGTAAAGGCCAAGGGTTCGGGCGCAGTCGCCCTGGTTCACCGCCAGTTCCAGCACGCCCTGACTGCCCGCCAGGATTCCGATCTGTCCGGGCGCGAGGTCTGCGTAGGTGGCGGCCTTGACGATGGTCCTGCCATCATCGAGGAACCATGCCCCTGGCGATTCGTCATAATATTCGGCGCGCAGGTTCAAAAGGCAGTTGCCGAAGCGGTCCACATGCAGGACCATACAGTCAACGGCAAGGTCCCCGGTCCTGGCCCAGACGAGGTCTCGGCGTATGATCGTATCCGGCGCAACGCGCGAACCCATGGCTTGCGGCGTCGCACCCAGGGCCAGTCTGGCGGCGATGGGCGCGAAAATGTCCCGCCCGTGAAAA
>JAWLHW010000183.1:0-1575 GCA_041690155.1 Desulfomicrobium sp.
TCGTTCCTCAACTCTCGCGCACAAATCCCTTGGATTTTAGCTTGTCTGCGTATTGGGAATGCAGGGGGCGGATCAGGTTGAGCCTGTTCTCGGCCCTGGAGGCGAAGATGTTGTCCCCGGCGGCCAGGACCACGCCGGTCTGGCCGTCCTGGGTCAGATAGACATCCGGGGCGGCATCGAGGACCAGGATGCGCAGGTCGTTCTCGAACGGCAGGACCATGGGCCTGAAGGCGTGCAGGAACGGGCAGATTGGAGTCAGGGCGAAGACGTTGAGCTCCGGATAGATGAGCGGTCCGCCAGCCGAGATTGAATAGCCCGAGGAACCGGTGGGCGTGGCCACGATCATGCCGTCGGCCCGCACAGTGCCGAGGTGGTCGGTGCCGTACCACATGTCGAGCCGGATCATGCGCGCCAGGCTCCCGCAGCTGATGACCAGATCGTTGATGGCGTAGCCCCGGTAATATTCCTGCCCGCGCCGAAGCACATGAAAGCTGATGACGAGCCTCCGGGACATCTCGTATTCGCCGCGCAGGATGAGGGTCAAGGATTCGCGCCAGTCCGTGGGCGAAAGTTCCGTCAAAAACCCGACCTTGCCCAGATTCAGGCCCAGAATGGGAATGCCCATGTCCTGCACGGCCCTGGCCACGGCAAGCAGGGTCCCATCCCCTCCCAGCGTCAGGATCATGTCCGCATCCCCCCACGTCGAAACGCAGTGCACCTCCTCCTTGGAGGACACGACAATCCGTGCCGAACGCCCTTCACCCACGAGCCAGCGCCGGATTTGCCGGGCCATGTTGGCCGCCAGTTCGTTTTCGACGTTATGGACAATGACTATGTTGCTGATGATTTTTCCCATTTGCGGGAGTGTAAGCAAAAGGTGTCACGTATTCAAGCAGAGGTGTAATGTTCGCCGGGGACGGACCATGGGGCGCGAGCAATTTTTTTTTAAATAAAACTAAAGTTCGAGTATAACTGGCCGATAGGGTGAAATAAGAGGTATGCCCTGTGACAGTGAATCCCTTTCTCGTCAAAAACGTGGTGCGCACGTACGATCAGCACCAAGAAGCCGGTCGGCGTATCGCCAGGTTCAAAAAATACATGGACCATGCCGGGCAGGGTGATTCCGTTTCCATTTCCAAAGAAGCCAAGAGACGACAGCTGGTCGAAAAGGTCGCAGGCGAGATAGTGGACAACCTCATCGGCTCGGACACGGCAAACCCGGTCGTCCGTGAAATCAAGACGCAGATGGCCAGGGAATTCGGACAGGAATTGCTTTTCAGGTATCCATCCGACGGAAGCGGCCTTCAAATACTGAAAAAAACAGACCAGGGTGTCGCGGAATTGACCAACGGCGAAAAGGATGCTTTCATGCGCCGCTTGTGGGAAGTTGCCCTGACCCGGGTCAATGAAACAATGCTCTAGGCTTTTCCGTGGGGGCTCATGCCTCCAGAATGACGGAACAAGCCAGTGCGGCCGGAACAACCGGCAGGAGCGAAAAATGACGATCAACACCATCAAACCTTTCAGCGGCTATGAGTCGCAACGGCTGGACCAGCTGGAGCAGCAGCGCCAGGA
>JAWLHW010000183.1:1675-4736 GCA_041690155.1 Desulfomicrobium sp.
CGGATGCTGCGCACCTTGAGAATCCTCTCTTCGGCCGCAGCCAGCCGAATCTCGTAGTTCGGCAAAAAGGAGAAGGGATCGGCCAGCATCATGCCCATGCTCGGCATCTCCAAACTCTGCAGGAAATGAAAGGGGGTTCCGGGTTTGAACTCCACCAGGGCGAACTCCCGCAGGGGTTCGAAGCCGATGATGCCGCGGGGAAAACGGATGGTCTTGTCCGCGGAAATGACCAACTGGCCGATGCGTGAATTTATTGTTTGTCTTTGCTTGTCCATAATGCTGCCGCCATCATCAGATCGTTGTTATCGAGTTCCAGGGCCGAGGCGTTCTGGGTTTGCACCTTGAGGTAGATTTCTTCCCGGTAGACCGGCATATGTTCCGGCACTTCAAGGCCCAGCTTGATCTGCTGTCCCTTGATGCTCAAAATCGTGATTTTTATATCATCGCCCACATGCACGCTTTCTCCGGGGCGACGAGAGAGTATGAGCATAACCCCTTCCTACAGATAATTGACCAGGCTCATCTTCATGATCATGGACGAGGATTTCAGGACCGCCTCATAAGACAGCTGCTGGTTGGCCAGCTCCGTCAGAAGCGTGGCCAGATCCGCGTCCTCCACATTGCTCATGCGCTCGGTTTCGTTAAGTTTGAGGCCGGAGAGAACGGTGTCGGCCACATCGAGCCGGTTTTCCCGAGCCCCCACGGAGGCCAGCTGGGTTGTGAAATACTGATGCCCCGTTTTCAGCCCGTCCAGGGCTTCGCCACAGCCTTGCTGGTTGTTGTTTTCAAGGGCAGCCACCAGTTTGCCCACGGTGACCATGATGTTCTTGCCCGCATCGGAATCAGAAAACACCGGCTGCGTGCCGTTTTCATAGTAGCCGCCAAAAATTTCCGCACCGACGTTGTTGAGCTGCAGATACTGACCTGCTGAAATCTCCACATTGTGCGCCGCCGTCTGGGGATGGATGACGAACTGGGCGTTCTTGACGAGTTCAACCTCGCCATCCCGTTCCGTGAGCACCAGCTTGCCCCCGGGTACCAGCAGTTCCGCCGCAGTGCCGGTGTTGGCAGCCGTATGCCCGGTGGACCAGTTCACACCGCCGTCGGTGCTGTAGGAATATTTGACGGGTACCCCTGAACCGATATCAACAGGAGAATCGTTATCAATGCGAGCCATGACGTCGCTTGAAAAAAGGCCGCGTCCTTCGGCGTTGACCGCCGCGCCCATCTGAATGACCCCGGTGGATCCCGACTTGACCGTGAATTTCAAATCCGTGAGATCGCCGGAGCCGGTGAGCTGCACCCCGCCAAACGGCGTCTGGATCACGGGCGTTGCACCGGAGTTTTGAACCGTGACCGTCGTCCAGGTGGTCCCGTCAACTGAGTACCGGGCCTGAAACGTGCCGCCGCTGCCGGGGGCTCCGACCGTACCCAACACCTCCACATCCACGTCCTTCTCGAAACCGCCCAGAGGCAAGGCCGTGATGGAGGCGTCGCCATCGGAATAAAGCACTGCGGACTGAGATTCGTGGTCGCCCTTGTACACCGCCGTGGGCGCGACGGTCAGCCAGGAGCCCTTTGCAGTCGACACGTTCGTCTCCGGCGTAAGGCTGACCATGTAGTCCGTCCCCAGATTGAGACTGATCCCGCCCAAGTCCAAACGGCCATCCGCACCCACGGTTGTCGTCGTCCACGTGGCGCCGCCGTCCTTGCTGTAGCGGCACGTCTGATTGACGGCATTTACAGGGGCCCCTTCTGCACCCACAAACTGGACCACAAAACTGCGACTCCCCTGGCCCGTGGCCAAGCCAAGACTCTTGCCGTCCTGATCGTAAACCATGAGCGCCTCCTCGAAGGCGCTCTCGTCAAATTTCTGGCCGCCGAAAATCGAGTTCCCCTCGAAACGCGAGTTGGCCAGATTGACCAGCTGGCTGAAAATCTGGCGGACCTCGTAGGAGGTCGCCTCACGGTCGGAGGCGGTCATTGTCCCGGAAGCACCCTGCTCGGCCAGGCCCTTGAGCTTGGTCAAAAGGGTGCTGACCTGGATCATGGATTCATCCGCCAGGCCGAGCCAGCCCTTGGCCGTGTCGATATTGGTGCGGTACTGGTCGATGGAAGCCAGGGAAGTGCGGTAATTGAGCACGCGGGCAGTTCCGACCGGATCATCAGAGGGTCTGTTGATGCGCTTCTGACTGGAAGCCTGCATGTTCAGATCCATGAGCTTGGATTGGGTGTCCTGCAGATTGTACAGAAAATTGCTGTACTGGTTACGAAGGGATACGCGCATGACCCGCCTCCATTAGTTCTTGAGCCCCAAAAGCACTTCCAGCATGGACTCGGCCGTTGTGATCAGCTTGGCAGCGGCCGTGTAGGCGTGCTGAAACTTGATCAGGTTGGTCATTTCCTCATCCAGGTTCACGCCCGAGACGGATTCCTGCCGCGACCTCAAATCGTTGGCCAGAGCTTCCTGGTATTCGGCATTGAACTTGGCGGACTGCGTGTCCGACCCCGCCTTGGCGACCAGGGTGGAATAATATTCCCCCAGAGTCTGGCGCGTCGTACCCTCGCTTACGGTACGCGTGGCCACGGCTTTGGCCTGCAACGCCGCTATGGCGGCAGACGTGGTGTTGTCACCCTCGTTCATCTCCCCGGCTCCGTTGACGTGCCCGGTGTTGATGCGGGAGGTATTGCTGCGCACGCTGTTGTTGAGCGAAAGAGTCCTGGCGTCTGAGCCCTCGAAAAACGTATTGATGCCGAGTGCGGCCAGCAGCCCCGTTGTGTCGGAGCCAAAGGCGAAATCATGATCGGCGTCGGCGGCGATCTGCAGGTGGTTGTCCGGCGCGGAAGCTGTGAGCGCACCGCCAAAAGTATTGTTGATCGCGTCGACAACGTCCTGCAGGCTGTGTGCGGCCGGGTCGAAGTTCTGGACTCCGGCCGTTGCGGAATCGAAATCAAGGGCCTGGAACTGCGCCAATGCTCCGGTGGTCTTGTCGTAAACGGCGATCATAAGGTTGCCGCTCTCCAGCTTGTCGCCAAAGATCAACCCGGCGTCGACGCCTAG
>JAWLHW010000184.1:0-4734 GCA_041690155.1 Desulfomicrobium sp.
GCGATGGTCAGCGGATGGCTTTCCTTGGACTTGGGCAGAACCACTCGCAGCACCCCGTCTTTCATGGAAGCCTTGATCGCCTCCGCACGCACGGGAACATTCAGATTTATAATCCTCTGAAAGCTCCCGGTGGGACGCTCTTGTCTGTAGTAATTTCCGACTTCGTTCTTTTTTGTACCCCGGATGATCAGACTCTTCTCATTCAAGGTCAGCTCGATGTCTTCTGTATCCATTCCAGGAATTTCCGACGTCACGACTATTTCTTCCTCTCCCTCGCTGATATTGACAGGGGGGTAGGAAATGCGTCGCTGGCTCAACGTACTTGGTCGCCATAACTCTTCGAAAAAACTATCCATGTTGCGCGGTAAATCATAGTATGTACTAAAATCGATAACCATACGGCATACCTCCAATCGTTACGATGGCAACTAAATAAACATGATTGCACGAGCGTCAAGACCGGCGTCCCGGAGGATAAAGATTTTCAAAGTCATGAAAAATCAGGCACCTAGTCGCTATCAAGAATGATTCTTAATAAATTGACAAATAGACATCTCGCTGATAAAAGAGGATATTATTTCAAACATGGAGGATTTATGTCGAAATCTCTGAAAGGAACGCAGACTGAAAAAAATATTCTGACCGCATTTGCTGGCGAATCCCAGGCCCGCAATCGCTATAACTACTTTGCAAAGCAGGCCCGCAAGGAAGGCTTTGTCCAGATTTCCGATATTTTTGCCGAAACGGCAGACCAGGAAATGGCCCACGCCAAGAGATTGTTCAATCTGCTGGAAGGGGGCGAAGTTGAGATTACGGCTTCCTTCCCGGCCGGACGCATCGGCACCACCCTGGAAAACCTGCGCGAAGCCGCCGGTGGTGAAAATCACGAATGGGAGCACATGTACCCCGAATTCGCCAAGGTCGCCAAGGAAGAGGGATTCCCGGAAATCGCCGCCATCATGACGTCCATCGCCGTAGCCGAAAAGGAGCACGAGCGACGTTACTTGGCCCTGGCCAGAAACATCGAGGAAGGCCGCGTCTTCAAGCGGGAAAAGAAGATCACCTGGCGCTGCCGCAATTGCGGGTACGTGCATGCCGGTGAAAAGGCCGCCGAGCTCTGCCCGGCCTGTGCACATCCCCAGGCTCATTTCGAAGAACTGGCCGAGAACTGGTAAGCCGCGTACCTACTAAAAACTAAAGGGAGCCCCTCACGGCTCCCTTTTTTTGCGCTCATCAATTCCGCTCGCCAGCCCCCTTGCGGCAGTATCAGCAAGTCTGGTTTTTGGACCGCTTCCCCGGCACAAAGGTGGAACGCAGAAACCTGGGATGAAAAAAAATGAGGGGATTGGCCACGATGGCGTCGGGCAAAATATGGTACCAGCGATACCCGAGTTCCCGGAAAACATGCCGGGCCTGAGCACAGCAGCCAGTCTCGCGGGCAGCCAGCAGAGCGGCGTCTCGTTGACAGCGCGACGCGGCCACCAGCCGGAAAATCCCAGGCCTGAAGCCGTAGCGACGCAGCAGCCGGCACAGCCTCTTGAACTCCCGGTAGCGCGAAAAAGCGTCAGCCTGGCACAGGATCACACCCCAGACAAAAAGTCCGGTCAGCACAATCCAGACCCAGGCCACCCAGGAAAACTCCGGCTGCTCTAGAAAAATCCACGCCTCACAGGCAGACAATGCCGCCAGGGCCGAAACCTTGACCGTTGTCAGATGCGGGAAAGGGGCTACCTGCAGGTAGTGGAGAAGTTCACATAATGTTGAGCGCCACATAAGTTCGCTTTGGCCGCTCCCGACCCTTTCGTCAAGCTTATCCCGGCAGCCAGGCCCCCACTCGATCTTGCGCGCTTCCGTAACTACCGCTTCGGGCGCGGCCGCGCGTCCCGCTGCACCATGCGTGGATGCGTCATCTTCATGGGGTCAAGAGCGTCTTCGAGTTCTTCCATGGTCATAAGCTTCTTTTCCAGCACCAGATCATAGACCGTCCGTCCGGTCGCCACCGATTCCTTGGCTATGGCCGCAGCCTCGTCGTACCCCAGATAAGGCACAAGCACGGTCACGATCCCGGCAGACGTTCGCACCAGCTGAGCGCAGCGCTCGCGATTGGCGGTGATGCCGACAATGCAGCGGTCCTTCAGGATCCGCATGGCCCGCAAAAGCATGTCCATGGTCTGAAACAGGTTGAAGGCGATGATGGGCTCAAAGACATTGAGTTCGAGCTGTCCGTGCTCCGCGGCAATGGTCACGGTCAGGTCGTTGCCGATGGCCTGGAAGCAGACCTGGTTGACCATCTCCGGAATGACCGGATTGACCTTGCCGGGCATGATGGACGAACCGGGCTGTCTCGGCGGCAGGTTGATCTCGCCGAGCCCTGCGTAGGGCCCGGAAGAAAGCAGGCGCAGGTCGTTGCATATCTTTGAAAGCTTCACCGCCACCCGTTTGAAGACGCCCGACAGCTGCACAAAGGCCCCCGTGTCCGATGTAGCCTCCACCAGATTGGGCGACTTTGTCAGGGGCAGACCCGTAATGTGTGCCAGCTTTTCGCACACGAAGGCCGCGTAGGCCGGAACGGTGTTGATGCCCGTGCCTATGGCCGTCGCCCCCATGTTGATCTCCATGAGAAGCTTGCGGCATTCCTGCACGCGATCGATGTCCTCGCCCACGGTCACCGCCCAGGCCGTAAATTCCTGACCAAGAGTCATGGGCACGGCATCCTGCAGCTGGGTTCGGCCCATTTTGAGCACGTCGGCGAACTCCTCACCCTTGCAGGCCAGGGCGTCGACCAGATCCTGCATGGCGCTCACCAGCTCCCGGATCTTCCAGATGGCCGTGATCCGAAGTGACGTGGGGTATACGTCGTTGGTGGACTGGGACAGGTTGACGTGATTGTTGGGATGACAGAACCCGTACTCGCCCTTGGCGTGGCCCATGAGCTCCAGCGCCCGGTTGGCTACAACCTCGTTCATGTTCATGTTGACCGAAGTCCCGGCCCCGCCCTGGATGACGTCAACCACGAAATGGTCGCTGAGCTTCCCTTCGCGCACTTCCCGGCAGGCCCCCAGGATGGCATCGGCAATGTCCGCGTCGAGCAGGCCGAGCTCCAGGTTGGCCAGGGCCGCGGCCTGCTTGATGCACGCCAGGGCCTCGATGTGCAGCGGATAATGGGAGATGGGAATCCCCGTAACCTGAAAATTCTCCATGGCCCGCACTGTCTGCACCCCGTAGTAGGCGCCTTCCGGAACTTTGCGTTCTCCAAGAGAGTCTTTCTCGACTCGATAGTTCATAATATCCTCTTTACTCGTGATTCTGTTGAGGTCTAGAACTCCTTCATACTCAATTAATCGGAGACAACTCAATGAGAAAGCACTTTTTTTTTCTTGCCCTGTTTTTATTTGTTGCGAACCCGGCCCAGGCCGCAGACATGCGTTGCCAGGGCGACCTCATGACACCCGGGACCATCATCACCAAGGTGCGCCAAAAATGCGGCGATCCCCGGTGGGAAGACCGCATCGGTGAGGTCACGAGGACAAACCGCGACGGCGAACGCCTGCTCTACATCACGCAGCTGACCTATGAGGCAGGCGGAGGCTATTATGTCCTGACCTTTGAAGGCGGGGAACTCAAGCAAACGGAATTCTTTCAGAAGTAAGCGCGACGGCACCCGGGGAAATACAATGCAGATACAAATCGTCTACTGCGACCTGTGAATGGGCTATGAAAAACGTGCCGCAAGTCTTGCGGACAGACTGCGCGTCGATGCAGGAGCCACGGTCTTTCTTTCGCGAGGGAGCAGAGGCGACTTCGAAATTCTGCTCGATGGCATGCTGATATATTCCAAACAGCAAACCAGACGCATCCCAAATGCCGATCAGATTCTGGACATTTTGCGACACCCCTGATCTGCAATGATTTTTTGCGTGATGACTCCTTGCTGGACAAATATCGCTTTCATGATTTTCACCCTTGTCGTATGGTGCACCATAATCCCGAGTTCTTTTCCAGAAACCCCGGGGAGGCCGTTCGGACCAATTTCACGCAACGTACGCACCGATAAGGGGATGCCATGAACCACCTCGTCATTTTCTGCCACCCCAGCGCCACAAGCTTCAACCGCGCCATCGCCGATTCGGTGCAGGCTGTTTCCGAGGCACTGGGGCACGACACATGCTGCCGGGATTTGTACGGGATCGCCTTCAATCCGGTACTATGCAAAATGGACATGGACGGCCTTGCGCAAAAAGTTCCGCAGGACGTCAGACAGGAGCAGGAATTCATCACTTGGGCCGACATGCTGACCTTTGTCTATCCGGTTTGGTGGGCGGGAATGCCTGCCATGCTCAAGGGTTACGTTGATCGGGTCTTCTGCCAGGATTTTGCCTACTCCCTGCATGGGGACAGCGCAAAAGGACTTTTGGGCGGCAAAAAAATTCTCATTTTCAACACGACCGGTTTGCCCAGCCCCTTCTACACGTCCCAGGGCATGCACGAAGCCATGTCCCTGACCACGAACACAGGCATTTTCGAGCTTTGCGGAATGGAAGTCCTCCACCATGCCTTTTTTGGTAGTCTGGGAGCGGTCAGCGACGAAGTTCGAAAATCCTACCTCGGCGAAGTTGTTTCCATAACATCTAGATATTTATAGAAATTCGGAGCCTGCTTCATGGATTTTCTGTTTGAGCGCTTCACCTACATATTCGATCCCCTGCATCATTTCTGGGAGCATGAACGCATGCA
>JAWLHW010000185.1:0-4706 GCA_041690155.1 Desulfomicrobium sp.
CTTGAATATCGAGGCTAGCCATGCACTCCATCGAGATCAAAACCGGTGCCCGAGAGGCCATGATCGACATCACCGCTCGCCTGGAAGAGCTTTTGAGAAGCCGGGATACGGCTTCGGGAATCATGACGGTCTACACGCCGCACACGACCACGGGGCTGACCATAAACGAGGGGGCCGACCCCGACGTCTGCCGAGACATTCTGGCCCACCTGCGCGGCATGATCCCGCAACATGCCGGTTTTCGCCACGCCGAGGGCAATTCGGACGCGCACATCAAGGCGACTCTCTTCGGGTCTTCCGTGCAGGTCATCGTGCACGAGGGGCGGCTCATGCTCGGCACGTGGCAGCGCATCTTCCTGGGGGAATTCGACGGACCCAGAACGCGCACGGTCTGGGTCAGGATCACAAGCTGACTCATTCCTCGCGCAGGGGCCGGGTCATGAGTTCAAGTACGGCCTCGGCGGGATTCCTGTTCTCGAACAGGACGGCGTGAACCTGCCCGGTGATGGGCAAGTCGATGCCCTGCCTGATGCCCAGCGCGTGCACGGCCTGGGTCGTCTTCACGCCTTCGGCCACATTGTGCATCCCCGCCAGGACTTGCTCCAGGGTTTGCCCCCGCCCGATGGCCAGACCCACCCGCCGGTTGCGGCTCAAATCCCCGGTGCAGGTCAGGACCAGGTCGCCCATGCCGGACAGCCCCATGAACGTGGCCGGACGGGCGCCCATGGCCGCACCCAGGCGCGACATCTCGGACAGGCCGCGGGTGATCAGCGCCGCACGGGCGTTCTCGCCAAACCCCAGGCCGTCGGAGATGCCCGAGGCTATGGCCATGATGTTCTTGACCGCCCCGCCCAGCTCCACGCCAACGACGTCGCTGTTGACGTAAACCCGAAAACTCTCCGTGGAAAAAAGCCCCTGCACGAGATCCGCCAGTGCAGGATCGGCGCAGCCCAGGGCCACGGCCGTAGGCATGTTCGCCACCACCTCCGAGGCAAAGGAAGGCCCCGAGAGCACGGCGTAACGAGGCTTGAGACCAGCCAGTTCGTCGCTGACCACCTGCCCCATGGTGCGAAACGTACCCAGCTCCACGCCTTTGCTCGCGCAGACGATCCCGGTGCGCGCCGGAAAAAGATCGCGATGTTCACGCAGAAAAAGAGCCAGATTCTGGCATGGCACGGCGAGCACGATGCAGGATGCTCCGTCCAGCACCCGCGCCAGATCCGTATCCGCCCGCAAATCCTGACTCAGGGGCAGATCCGGCAGATAGCGACTGTTGGCGGAGCGCTCGTTCACGTCTGCGGCAATCTCTGCACGCCGGGCCCACAGCCAGGCCTCCTCGCCCTTGCAGGCCAGCACGTTGGCCAGGGCCGTACCCCAGCTCCCGGCTCCAAGTATTGAAATCTTCACGAAAAAACCTCCATTTCGGATCTTCGGGCAAGCCCGCCCACTATCGAAGATGCTCCGCGTTCTGTAAAGGGCGCTATTGCCAGCATATGACGAAACAGGTAAGGACCGACGCGAAACAAACCCGGAGTTTCGGGCTCCCCGAGGAGAAAAAGTGGATTTTACCCAGAGCGAACACGACATACTGCGCATCGTCCAGGACACCCTGCCCGACAGCGCCACGCCCTATGCGGACATTGCCCGTCAGACCGGCAGCACGGAAGAGGAAGTCCTCGCGCTGCTCAAAAAACTCAAAAAAGGCGGCCAGATCCGCCGCTTCGGTGCAACGCTGCGCCATCAGCAGGCCGGCTACGGCTTCAACGCCATGGTGGCCTGGTACATCGAGGAAGGGTTCGACCCCGACGAGGTCGGACGCATCATGGCCACGCGCCCCGAAATTTCGCACTGCTACCTGCGTCCGAACTGCATGGACTGGCCCTACGACATGTACACCATGATCCACGGCAAAAGCCGCGAGGACTGCATGCAGGTCGTGCAGGCGCTCATGGAGCAGACAGGGGTTACCCAGTATGAAATGCTTTTCAGCATAAAAGAGCTGAAAAAGACATCCATGGAATATTTTTAGCGCATTCACGGAGGGATGACATGACCATTTCACAGGAACTTTTCCAGAAGGCAGGAACCCTCATCCCGGGCGGCGTCAACAGCCCCGTGCGGGCCTGCAAGAGCGTGCACTGCGACCCGCTCTTCGTCGCCTCCGCGAGTGGCAGCAAGCTCACCACCGAGGACGGGGTCGAATTCATCGACTACGTCATGTCCTGGGGCCCCATGCTGCTCGGCCACAACCACCCCGAGGTGGCGGCGGCCATCGCCGAGACGGCGACCAAGGGCACAAGTTTCGGCGCGCCCTGCAGGCTTGAGGTCGAACTGGCCCAGGCCGTGGTGGACGCGGTGCCTGGCATCGACATGGTGCGCATGGTCAGCTCCGGCACCGAGGCGACCATGAGCGCCCTGCGCCTTGCCAGGGGCTACACCGGCAAGAATGGTGTGATAAAATTTCACGGCGGCTATCATGGCCACGCCGACGCATTTCTGGCCAGCGCCGGTTCGGGCGTGGCCACCCAGTCCATCCCCGGCACTCCCGGCGTGCCCGCCGACGTGGTCAAGCATACGCTGTTGGCCCATTACAACGATCTGGATGCCGTGCGGGCGCTGTTCGAACAGCAGGGAGACGACATCGCGGCCGTCATCGTCGAGCCGGTAGCCGGCAACATGGGACTGGTCCTGCCGAAGCCCGGATTCCTGGAAGGGCTGCGCGAACTGACCCGCAAGTACGGGGCATTGCTCATTTTCGATGAAGTCATCACCGGTTTTCGGGTCAGCTTCGGCGGGGCTCAGGCGGCCTTCGGCATCGACCCTGACCTGACGTGCCTTGGCAAGATCATCGGCGGCGGCCTGCCTGTCGGCGCCTACGGCGGCAAGCGTGAAATCATGAGCCACATCGCGCCCAGCGGCAACGTCTACCAGGCCGGCACGCTCTCGGGAAATCCGCTGGCCATGGCCGCGGGCCTTGCGACCCTGAAGGCGCTGGCCAAGCAGGATTACTCCGCCCTCGCCGCACGCACCGATGCGTTCTCCCGTGAACTTGAGAAGATTTTGCACGGCAAGGGCGTGCCCGTGACGCGCAACCACATCGCTTCCATTTTCACACTCTTCTTCACCAAGACACCCGTCGTCGACTTTACCTCGGCGCAGACGGCCGACAGCAAGGCTTTCGTGTCTTTTTACCAGCAGATGCGGGCACAGGGCATTTATCTTGCACCGTCAGGATTCGAGTGCGCCTTCACATCGTTCGCACACTCGGAGCAGGATTATGAACGCACCCTGGAGGCAGCCCGAAAGGTCAGTTTCTAAAAAAATTTAAACCCCCTTTTTCGGGCGTCCTTGACTGAAGACCAAGTCCGTCGATATATACGTCCCTGCTTGTGCTTTTTGTAACTTTTCTTTCTGGAGGTAGAAAGAGGATGAAAAAGAAATTGTTGATCAGCCTGATCTGCGCAGCGTTCCTGTGCATGGGCGCCGTTATGAGTGTCAGCGCTGCCGACGCTCCCGGAGATGACTACGTCATCAGCGCCCCTGAGGGCATGAAAGTCAAAGACAAGGGCGATAAGCCCGGGACTCTGCAGAAAACAGTGCCCTTCCCCCATTCCAAACATGCAACGATTGAATGCGCCCAGTGCCACCACACCCTGGAAGCCGATGGCGGCGTCGTAAAGAAGTGCACAACGTCCGGCTGCCATGACTCTCTGGAGTTCCGCAGCAAGGAAAACGCCAAGGACATCAAGCTGGTGGAAAACGCATACCACAGCCAGTGCATCGATTGTCACAGAGCTCTGAAAAAAGACAAGAAGCCCACTGGCCCCACCGCCTGTGGCAAGTGTCACACCAACTAGCGTTCACGCTAGAGACCGCACATAAGCACAAGCAAAGGCCGGCCTTTGGTTGCCCCTGCCACAAACCCTGTGGCAGGGGCTTTTTTTTCGACCGGAAATCAGATAACCCGCCCCGTGCATTGCCCTTGCGGAGGGTTCTTGATAAGAAAAGCAGATGTCTTCAACGCCAAGAAAGGATCACGCCATGACCACAAGCACCAACCCGACGGACGATATCATTGAACTGACGGAGATCGTGGAAGAAGGAATCCCTTTGGATAAAAAGTTCGAAGATTTCGCCATGGACAAGGCTGTTGACGCCAAAAGCCTGGATCAGGAGCTTGACGACCTGCTCCGTGACGCCGATCCCCCGTCCAAGCCCGCCGCCCGGGAAGCCGGTGACGAAATCGATCTGGACATCCTCTTCGAGGAACCGGTGTCCGCCGCACCGAAGCCGCAGCCTTCCGCCGCCCCTGCCAAACCGCAGACAGCCGATCCGGGCATGGATATCTCCGACCTGGACGACCTCTTCGATTCCCTGGGCATCGGCGAAGACGACAAGGAAGACACCGCCCTCGACATCATTCTTGACGGAGACATGCCGGAACCACGAAAGCAGGGCGACGAGGCTTTCTATCCATCCGATTCAATCGATCTTGAACTGGAAATTCCAGGCATGGATACCGACGATAAAAACTCCAATATCTTGGACCTGACCGAAGACCTGCTTGCAGAGGTCCCAGAAACCGTTCTGCTGGAACCGACGGACAAGCCCGTGCCCGAACCCGACGCCGCACCGCAAGAATCTGAGGCAAAATCAACGGCGCAGGCCCCTGCACAGGAAGATCCCGCCACGGAGCCTGCGCTGGA
>JAWLHW010000186.1:0-4656 GCA_041690155.1 Desulfomicrobium sp.
GCAACACAGGATCAGAAAGTTTATGTGCGCCAGGACGAAAAACTGGCCAAGACGTCGGCTTTTTCCATTTTCCAGGGGCACGCCAGGGCCAGGGAGAACGATAAGACGGCCAAGGCCTTTCTCGATACCATTCGCCGCGACCCGGTTTACAGTAAGTATGTCGACATTGCCAAGGAAGTGCTCGGTGCCAACCGTCAGGAAGGCAAACCCCTGCGCACCCGCCACATCGCCATGGTCAAAGAGCAGGTGGACCGCCAATTGTCCCGCGATTTGGGCCAGGCCATCGCTTTCGGCCAGCAGTTGGCCAAAGAAGGCGTGATTCCCGATGGATTCGGGACTTCTTTTGGCCAGTTTTGCATGACACATGCCCTGGGCGGCCAGGCTCTCACTGGAGAAGCCCTGCCCGGTGAACTGCTACGGGACTTTCTCCAGGCCGAAGTGGTGGATCAGCATGTGGCCAAGCTCTGCCGGGACAGGGGCATGGGCGATGTTTCGGTGCCGGTGACCGCGATTTTAAGCGGGGCGGGACTTGTATCCAAGGGGATGAACCGCGCCTTCGAAGGCCCGGACCTGGACGCGCGGGCCTTGCGTTTCACGGATGTCATGGGCGTGCTTGAAGGCACTCTATCCAAGGCCCTCGATGTGTTGCAGGAGCTGCGGGATGCCAAGGGGCTTCTAGAGGAATTCAAGGGCCGTGAGGACATGCCGCAGCGGTTGCAGACCATGCTTCAGGCCGTGGATAGCCAGGCCATAAGCCGGGAAGAACTGGGAACCTTTTATGTCGCCGTGAACATGGAACACCAGCAGGTACGTACCCCTGCCGGACAGAACGAGGCCGTGCGTTCCTTTCAGCTCAACACCCTTGGGGCGTCGGTTTGCGAGAAACTTTTGACCGAGCAGGGTTTGCCGACCAATCTTGGATCTCCTCTGGCGCATCATCCGGACGTGCAGTCCGAGGCGCGCAAAGCCCTGGACCTTCTGGTCCCCCCGCCGGCCATGCCTTCCGAAGACCAGGCCAAAACCGCACTGGAAGAGGCGCTGCGGGCATTCATGGACAAAAAATTGCCTGCGGTCAGGGATTTTGTTGCCATCGCCGCCAACCCTTCGGTGGAACTCAAACCCAAGGCCTTGTCACCCGAGACCCTGCCAAGATTCATCAATGTCCTGCTGGAAGAGGGGGCCCTGCTTGATCCTCTTCTGGGAGGAGACATGCCGCCGGACTTTTTGCAGCGGGTGGAACGGCACAGTCATGTGGTCCAGTCGTGCACCCATGGCGTGAGCGGTGATTTCGGGACCGACGATTTTATAGATGTTCAGAGAGGCGCCATCCAGCTGCTGCTGGCCCAGCGCGGCGTGGAAGGGGGGGAATACAAGGAACTGCTGCAAAACACTGTCGACAAATTCGGTCCGCTTGCTTCGGAGTTGGCCACGGTCAGCATGGCCTGCGACGACGGGAAATTGGGAGGCCGGGCCAGCGATATGCAGAAAGCCGCGATGGGGTCATACCTCACCCTGGAGACGCATTTGCGCGCGATGCTGGCTCTCGTCCCCAAGGACGCCCTGGACGACATGGACGTGCCTGGCGCGGACTTCAATCAACGGGCAAACAATCTTCTGAACAAGACCTTCCAGCGTGAGCTGTCTCTGGATGAATTGTCCGATCCGGTCTGGGCTTTTGTCCGGGAACAGGAATTGAAAACGACCCTCGGCGCCATAGAAGATCTGCCCGAACCGCAGCGCAAAGTCCAGATTCCCGGTGCCTTCACGCCAGAGCAGAAGGGCGTCATGAAGGACATGGCCATATCAACGGGACTGCGAGACATAAGTATGATTACGCGGCTGGCCGATATGGCTCGGGGTAACGCTTCGAGCATTGGGTACATGTGCCGGGACCAGAACACGGTCGCCAACATTGCGGACGCTGTGCTGTACATGACCAGGGAACTTGAACCGTTGTTCCGCGAGATGAAGGATCATCCCGTGGCCAACCAGGAAGCCGCTCTGGTTGGCGTGCTGACGATGGCCATTGCTTTTTCCGGACAAGACCCGGCCGAATTGCGCAACATGTTCGACAGTCTCAGCGGGGAGCTTGGGCAACAGGTGTCCGGAGCCTTCATGCATGTTGCCGAAATGGACGTTAAGAATCAGCCGCGCATGCTCAGCGCCACCCGGATGATGGAGGAATTGCGTCTGCAAAGTGGTGCCAGGCTTGGCATCAATGTGGAACGCGACCCCGTGCATTTCACACGGAACGTGTCCGAAAGGCACCAGATTCCTGGCTTGCTCATGGAGAGAATCAGTAGCTATGCTTCAACGGCATTTTCGGACCTGGACATCAAGCTCGGACAGGTCGTCCCACCTCTTGGCCCGGCTCAACTGGAGGTACTGCACTCCATCGCCGGTCGGCTTGAAACGTCGGTGCCACAATCTCAGCGTGCACTGATTCCGGGGTTGATGCAGGGTAATGCCCGAAACCTGCTCGCCGCCCAGGAGTTCAATGGGGAGCAGCCTTTATCCGCGTCCCAGATCTGGCAGGCCGTGACCGGTCAGGCAGTGCCGGAGAGCCTTGAGGAAAACGTTTTGGGAGGACGTTTGCTTGATCATGTGGTTTCGACGTACGACCAGGCCCTGCAGATCGCCTGTCCGGATATGGACGAGGGACAGCGGGGTATCACGGTTTTCAGCTCGTTTTTCCAGGGCCTGTCGTATCCCAAGCTTATGGAACTGACGCTTCCGGGCGCGCGGCTGACGCAGGATGACGTGAGCGTGGATTTGGGCATGTCCAGCCTGCGGGATTACTCTCGGGAAAATGCCTATGGCCTGACCACGGACTTCAGGCGTCGCGGTCGGAACACGGTCATGCGCTTTGAGTCCTCGGATGGGCGGGTGCTCCAGACCTCCCCCTTTGGCATCCCGGACGCCGAAAACGTGCCTAGTCATCCTCAATTCCGGAAAATAATGGACCATGCCCAGAGCATGAGCGCATCGCCGGCCCAGAAGGCCCGGATGCTTCAGGCTTTCAGCCAGGCCGCGCTGGTCATGTCCCGGTTGCTGAGCACGACTTTTCCAGGCATCGAGTTCAGCGAGCACGGCAATTTCTCGGTGACAGCCACGCAGCGCGAGGATACCACCGTCGTGATCAATATCGATTCCGATCCTGGATTGCCGTTGCGGTTTCATCAGCAATACATCATTGAACCCAACGGCGATCACCGCTGCGTGGAATTTGTGATGGAGCGCAGGTAAAGACGACCGGGGAAGAACCATCGTCTTTGTGGCTGTTAATGATATTTGCAAATCGGAGCTTTCATGGTTTCTTCCATCAATAATCTGCTCGATCCATCCCTGGGCATTCAGGATATCCTGGAACCGGGTCTAGCCGCCGACGGGCAACTGCCCCAGGCCAGGCCGCTGGCTGCCAGCGTGCTGCGCGAAGCTGGCCTTGAGGAACTGTATTCGCCCCAGAACGCCGCCAAGCTCGTGGAGCAGGCCCTGTGTCCTGACGTTGGCGACGGCGAGTTGCTGCGGCCCGAGGTATTCGCCGCCAACCTGCGCGAAAGCTTCGAGGCCCTGAATGACAGCCAGCATCCTGAAGTGCGGGAGTTTTTAAATACGGACCTGCGTCTGCTGCTGGAAAACCGGGACCTTTTGCAGGCCTACACCGGTCTGATGATCGGAGGCTAGCGTGAACCTGGAACGACAGCACCGCGAGACCCTGCTTATCCTCGGGTACATGTATTTGCGCATGGGCGAACTGGAGCGGGCAGGCCGCCTTTTTGCCGCCCTCATTGCCCTGGCCGGGGAGCGTGCCGGAAGTTCCGGCGCGCCGGCCCTGGATTTCCTTGACCGACTGGCCCACGCCAGCATGGCCGCGGTGGACCTGGAGCGCGACGACCCGGGGGCGGCCCTCGATAACCTGCACAAGGCCATGGACGGCCGTGTCCTGTCCTCCCGCGAAGCCGCCCTGCACCTGCTGCGCGCCCGGGCCCTGTGGCGGCAGGATCGGCGAGAGGAGGCCAGGCAGGCGGTGGATGCCTTCATCGGACTGGGCGGACGCCTTGACGGCGGCCAGTCCGCAGGAGGGGCAAAGCCGGCCCGATCAGATAAAAGCGGGAGCAGAGCATGAACGCATTCGCCATAGCCCGGTCGGCCGTGGGCATGGTCACCAAGTACAACGACCTGTCCATCGTGCTGCTGCTGGTCATTGTCATCGCCCTCATGATCCTGCCTCTGCCTACGGCCCTGGTGGACACGTTCATCGGCATGAACATGGCTCTGTCCTTCATCATGCTCATGATGTCGATGTACGTGCGAACGGCCCTGGACTTTTCAGTCTTTCCGACCATGCTGCTCTTTACCACCCTGTTCAGGGTGGGACTCAACATCACCACCACGCGCCTTATCCTCCTGCAGGCAGACGCGGGCGAGATTATCTACACCTTCGGCGAGTTCGCCCTGGGCGGCAATTTCGTGGTCGGTGCCGTGGTCTTTCTCATTTTGACCATCGTGCAGTTCCTGGTCATTGCCAAGGGCGCCGAGCGCGTGGCCGAGGTCGGAGCCCGCTTCACCCTGGACGCCATGCCGGGCAAGCAGATGTCCATTGACGCGGACATGCGCGCCGGGGTCATCGACATGAACGAGGCCCAGACCCGCCGT
>JAWLHW010000187.1:0-4621 GCA_041690155.1 Desulfomicrobium sp.
TTACGTGGCCTGGGATTTTCAGCTTGATTCGGGCGTGGTCGGCGGATGCGTGACCAGCGCCTTCGGGCACGGGCAGAAGGCCGCGCAGACCCTGCTGGATCGTCTTGCCGGAAAGAATCCGCCAGCGACGTACAGCGAGCTACAGGGCGTGAACCGGCACACCTACGATTACAGGGCGCTGCAGCGCTTCGCCATTCCCCTGTCCAACCTGCCTGAAAATTCGGTCATCCTGAACCTTCCGCTGTCCTATTTCGAGGCGCATCGTTCCGCCATCTTGAGCGCCTTGGTGGTCATCGGCATTCTCGGGGTGATCATTGTACTCCTGGTTCAGAACGTGCTCAAGCAGCGCAAGATCAACCTCGGCAATGCCGAAATAATGGACTTGAACCGGGAGATCATCGAGACGCAGACAGAAATCTTGTCCACCCTGGGAGATGTCATCGAGACGCGCTCCCAGGATACTGCGAACCACGTACGCAGAGTGGCCGCTTATTCGGCCCTGCTTGGAGAAAAATACGGACTGTCCACGGAAGACATCGCGCTCCTGCAGGCTGCGGCCCCGATGCATGATATCGGCAAGATCGGTATCCCCGACGAGATCCTGAACAAACCCGGCAAGCTCTCCGCCGCGGAATACGAGAAGATCAAGCACCACACGGTCATCGGGCAGCGCATCCTGCACACCTCCGACAGGAAACTCATGTCCAGCGCCCGCGCCATCGCCCTGCAGCATCATGAACGCTGGGACGGGACCGGCTATCCTTGCGGCCTGAAGGGGGAGGAAATCAACCTGCTGGCGCGGATCTGCGCGCTGGCGGACGTCTATGACGCGTTGTCGCTGGGTCGGGTCTACAAGGCGGCCTGGCCCAGGGAAAAGGTGCTCCGGTTCATACGTGAAGAGCGGGGCGGAATGTTCGACCCCAGGCTCGTGGACCTGTTTTTCGAGAATCTTGACGAACTGGAAGCCATCAAGCTCAGACTTTCGGATCCTGTCGGCCTGAAGGAGCAGGAGGGAATTTCGGGGCCTGTGCATTGCCCCTTGCGTGAATCCGGCTGAATCTTTGAGACTGGGAGGGGGCCCGCTCCCTCATCCCTTTCCGCATGACCGCTGGATACGTTCAGTGCGCAGGCTGGCTCAGTCCTCCTTACCGACGCCTGCCAGTTCCGGCCAGATGTAGGTGGCGTTGTCACGGTCCAGGGAGGCCAGGAAGACGGCGAGGCGCTCCTTGTCTGCAAGGACGCATTCATGGAAGCGGATGAACGTTCCCGTCTCGGACTTGACCCCGAAATCCCCAACCCGCATCTCGACGCGTTCAATCCGGACATGAGCCTGGGGTTCCAGCAAGATGGCGCGGATCTGTGCGAGGCATTGTCCGGGGTCCAAATTCTGCGGGAGCGATTCGAGCCTGTGCGTGAGCTCGGCCATCTCTCTGGAGCCCTGCGCGATCTTGTTCCGCAGCGAGGTCGGTGTGGAAAAGGGCCGGCTCTGTCTGAGGGCGGCATCCAGGGTTTCCAGCTGCGCCCTGAGCAGGGCCTCGGACTCGTGAAGTTCCTTGCGGACCGCCTCGTCCCGTCGTTTTCGCTCCGGTGCCAGGTCGGCCAGGAAGAGGACCGCGTTCCGGGTCAGGATGTCTCGCAGTTCGCCCAGTGACGGGGCTGCGGCGGCAAAGTTGTGGTCCGAGAACTCGACGGCGTTCTGCATCACGTCGCGCCTAATCATTTCTCCGGCCATCTCGATTCCGAAGACCACATATTCGTGGCGATGCATGGTCAAGAGGAAGTCGCATTCCCGCACATCCGGGTCCGAAAAGACGGCCTTGAGCCTGGATGAACTGCGCAAAGCGTCCAGGGCATCCTTGCGGGTGTCAAAAAGGATCGGGCCCAGGGGGCTCCCCATGGCTCTTTTGCGATCCAGGACATAAGGCTTGCCCAGTTCGTCGATCATGGCGCGGACATGACTGCAGGCAGCCCGGACCGCATCGCTCAGATCGTCAGCGCAGCGGGAGTCATGCCGGACGTCGATGCCGTTGTCGTCCGCGATGCGTCTGACGAGACCTTCAACGACCGGGTCATCGTGGCCGTTTTTTTGTCTGGAAAAAAAATTCATGCTCAGCTCCTTCATGAACTGCGTTTTCGAAATCAAACAGAGGTAGAGCCTCGTGGCAGTTCATGCCTATCACGGGTCCGCAACAGCAAAGGCGCAGTCTCTCTAGTCCCCGGGTTAAAATACCACAAGTTGCAAAAGAGCGCGCCCCCGTCAGTTGCAGAACCCTGAATCATTCTGGAGTGTCCTGAGGATTTGACTTCATGCGGTACGTCATCAAGGCGTCATGGATTCGAGGATGCGCCACGGCACTCTGGCGATGTGCCGGGGCGTGGCTATGAAGCAGGCTGCACTACTGGCTGTCGTTTCGTTTTCCGTTTTCCCCAGGGACAGACGGACACGCAGACTCCGCATATGTAGGGGGCGAGGTGCTGCCCTTTTGAGAAGCGCTTCAACTGGGCAACGCAGGCGTCCAGATCGATCGCCTCGTGGCGCGTGGCGAAATGCGAATCCGTGCCCACGCCCCGGATAGCCCCTGCCGGGCAGGCCTCGGCGCAGGCGGTGCAGCTTCCGCAGCGATTTTTGAGGGGTTTGTCGGGGGCGATATCGAGGTCCGTGAGCACCGTCACCAGCCGTACGCGTGGCCCGTGCTTCGGCGTGACCAGCAGCAGCGATTTGCCCTGCCAGCCAAGCCCGGCGGCGAGCGCCACGGCCTTGTGGGAGAGATAGGAGAAAAAGGTCTTCTCGCACAGGATCTGGCTCGCCGGGAGGGGCAGGGCCTTGGCGCTCCTGGACTGCAGCCAGGCCGCCAGCCGCGTTGCGATGTTGTCAAGCACGGCGTTCACCCGGCTGTAGTGCTGGGAATACAGGGGGGTCGGACCGTGGCTCACCTGATCCACGATCCCGTCAGCCAGCCGTACGGCAATGCAGACCGCCCGCGGCCATCCTTCCAGCAGATCACCCGGCCGTGTGTCGATGCCTGCCAATCGTTGCGTATCCGCCACACCCACCAAATCCGCGCCCCATTCGTAAACACGTTCCTTCAAGTCTTTCTTTAGATTTTGCATAAGCTGCTCACACGTCTGATTGCATGGAAACCTGGCTCCTAATCTTCCATAGATGAAGTTTTTTGTCCATGAAGGGCGGGATGAAGAGGAGAAGTCCGCAAATTGAAGGGCAAGGTTCACATACTCTTCAATTATTCGAAGCCTTGCGGCAGGTCAGAGCTCGATGGTGGGGTCTTCTTTACACAGTTGGGCTCATCTACTAGGCATTGTCATACGCAGATCCGATTGCATCCCCACACTTTCCGGTACACTTAAGCTCGAGTAGCGCATGACAAGTTTGAGATCGACACTTCTGGCGGCAATATTCTGGATCATGCTGCTGGCTTTTTCTCTTGGGTGGAACTGGCGGCATCTTGAACAGTCGCTGACAGGACTGGCAGAATCCGAGGCCAATGCCGCATTCCAGAAAGACCTGACTTACCGGTTGTGGGCCGCCATGCAGGGAGGCGTCTATGTTCCGCCTACGGACCAGACTCCGCCCAACCCCTATCTTGCGCACGTCCCGGACCGCGATATCAAGACAAGGGAAGGGCGAAGTCTGACCCTGGTCAATCCGGCCTACATGACGCGCCAGGTGCACGAGCTGGGACAGGAGCGGTATGGTCTGCGCGGGCACATCACCAGCCTGAAACCCATGCGCCCAGAGAACGCGCCCGACGAGTGGGAAACAAAGGCCCTGCAAGCGTTCGCCGGTGGGAGCCTCAAGGAGACCACCCGGCAAACCATTGACGCACAACCGTATTTCAGGCTGATGCGCCCGCTTTTCGCCGAACCTCCCTGCCTGAAATGCCATGCCGTCCAAGGCTACTCACTAGGGGATGTCATCGGCGGCATCAGCGTCTCGGTGCCGCTGCAAACCTATGTTGGCCTCGCCGATCAGCAACGCCTGCACCTCGTCGTCGCGCATCTGGTCATCGGCCTGCTGGGCCTGGCCGGTCTGGGTGCAAGCCGCGTCCATTTCCGCAATTACAAACAATCCTTGAAAGAGAGCGAGGACAGGTTCGAACAACTCGCCGAGCACAGCCGCACCGTGACCTGGGAAGTGGATGCAGACGGCCTCTTCACGTATGTCGCAAGCGCGTCGACTTCCGTAGTGGGGTATGCTCCCGAAGAACTCGTCGGGCGCATGCATTTCTTCGACCTGCATCCGGAAGAAGGACGTGAGGCTTTCAAATCTTCGGCCTTTGACGTCTTCCGGCGAAAGGGGGATTTCACAAATTTTGAAAATCGGGCCCGCACCAGGGACGGGCGCGAGATCTGGCTTTCCACCAATGGTTTTCCCTTGCTCGATGCTGCGGGGAATCTTCTGGGCTATCGCGGCAACGACACTGACATCACCGCCGAAAAAGAGGCCCGAACCCAGCTCGCCCAGCGTGAAGCCATGCTTTCTTCCATGCTTGAAAATCTGCCCGTGGACTTCTGGGCTCGGGACAAGGATGGCCGGGGTATCATCCAGAGCCGGCTGAGCAAGGAGCACTGGGGGGATTTTTGCGGTCCGAACTTCGACGCC
>JAWLHW010000188.1:0-4595 GCA_041690155.1 Desulfomicrobium sp.
CGGTTCGGCAGCCGTCATGACCCCGGGATCGGAGCTGTGTCGGCGGGAGGATGCCGAGAGGTTATATGAAAGCATGGTTTCAGGCTCTTGAAGAACACATGCGCAGCGCGGGGCGACGGCCATGAAGGCATCACCCCTCAAAATCAAGAGCGTATGCACTCGTCCTCAGGAATCCTGGAGAAACTCCCGAAATCTTGCCTGCATCAGGAGAAAGACATGAATCAGGACATCAAAGATCGCTCAGTGGCTTATTTTTCCATGGAAATTGGCATTGACGAAAAAATATGTACGTATAGCGGTGGCCTGGGGGTACTGGCCGGAGACACGATCCGTTCGGCAGCGGACCTCAAGGTGCCGATGGTTGCGGTCACGCTTCTCTATCGAAAGGGCTATTTCAGGCAGCGACTGGAAGCCGACGGGTGGCAGCGGGAGGAACCCACCTCCTGGGCTTTTGATGAGTTGCTGGAAGAGGAGTCCGCTCGCGCCCAGGTCTCCGTGGAAGGGCGGACCGTGCACCTTCGGGCCTGGCGCTACGATGCCCAGTGCTTGAGCGGCTACGTGGTCCCCATCTATTTTCTGGATGCGGACCTTGACGAAAATTCGGACTGGGACAGGGGGCTGACCCATTCTTTGTACGGCGGGGATGAACATTACCGGATTTCACAGGAAGTGATTCTGGGCATCGGAGGCGTCAGGATGCTCCGGGCTCTGGGTTATCAGGAAATCAGCACATTCCACCTCAACGAAGGTCATGCCGCCCTTTTGACCCTGGAGCTGCTGGACGAGGCGGCCAAAGAGGCCGGAAGGACATCGGTCATGGCGCAGGACCTGGATACGGTCCGCGACCATTGCGTTTTTACCACCCACACCCCTGTTCCGGCCGGTCATGACAAGTTTTCGCTGGAGCTGGCCCGCAAGGTCATCGGCGAGCGGGATGATTTCTTCGGCCTGGAAGGCATTCTCTATGAAGGGACCACCCTGAACATGACCTATCTGGGCCTCAACCTCAGTCGTTATGTCAACGGTGTGGCCCGAAAACATGGCGAGATATCCAGGCTCATGTTCGCAGGCTATACCATTGACGCCATCACCAACGGGGTCCATGCCGCCGCCTGGGTCGCCGCGCCGTTTCGAGAACTTTTCGACCGTATGCTTCCCACATGGAGGCAGGACAATTTCAGCCTGCGCTACGCCTTGAGCGTTCCCAGGAATGAACTGTGGGACGCCCACATGCAGTGCAAGAAGCAGCTTATGGGCCTTGTCAACGACGAAACCGGGGTGGGCATGGATGAAAACATACTGACCATCGGCTTTGCCCGACGCGCGGCCACGTACAAGCGGGCGGACCTCCTGTTCCGAGACATGGAGAGGCTCAAGAGAATCTCCAATGAGGTCGGAAAGATCCAGATCGTCTATAGCGGCAAGGCCCATCCCCGTGACCATGACGGCAAGGAACTCATCAAAAGAATATTCCAGGCCAAAAACGAGCTGAAGCACGACATAAAAGTTGCCTATCTGGAGAACTACAACATGACGCTGGGTGCGATCATGACCGCCGGGGTGGATATCTGGCTCAACACACCCGAGCCGCCCATGGAGGCTTCAGGAACCAGCGGAATGAAGGCATCCCTGAACGGTGTCCCAAACCTGAGCGTGCTGGATGGCTGGTGGATCGAGGGGCACATTGAGGGGTTGACGGGCTGGTCCATAGGGGAACCGGTTCACGGAAAGGGAGAGAAACGGGACCACTCGCAGGATGTCCCGTCTCTTTACGACAAGCTGGAGCATACCGTTGTCCCTCTTTTCTACAAGGATCGGGGCCGCTTCATGGACATGATGGCCTACTCCATCGCCATCAACGGCTCCTTCTTTAACACCCAGAGGATGGTGCAGGAATATGTGCTCAATGCATATTACAATCGCTGAAAAAACGTATCTGTCCTGACTGTCCCAGCAAAGAGAAGGCGGCACAAGCCGCGCCATCCATGCATGCAGATTCCTGGCTGGAACAGCGTCCAGGGATCTGCCCTTCGTTCCTTCCCGCACATGAAAAAAGGGGAAAGTCGCCTTTCCCCCTTATTATCTCTAATTCCTGGAACCGCCTATTCCAGCGGCGTATTCGGTATCAGCGTCCAGATGCCGCAGGGGCAGGCTCCGGCGCAGAAGCCGCAGCCGATGCATTTCTCGTTGTCGCAGACCATGGCGAATTCGTTGTCCGGCAAGGTTTCGCGGCTGATGGCTCCGCGAGGGCAGATGGCCTCACAGATGCCGCAGTCGCGGCACACGCCGCAGGACGAACACTCCTCGGCGCACTGGTCGAGGCTGTCGAAACCGCCCAGGCGCGGATCGAAGTAGGCCAGGTTCATGCGTGAGTAGTCTATGGTCTCGGACATGTGGTTGCCCGGGTCCATGTATTCCAGCCGTGTCTTGAGTTCCTCGTGCATGTCCGCCGTGACCGAGAGAGGACGGCGTCCGCTGATGATCTCGTCGATGGCCTGGGCTGCGCGGCGTCCGTCGCCGATGGCCTGGGTCAAGAGGCCCAGCTTGACCAGATCGCCGATGGCGAAGACGCGCGGGTCCGTGGTCTGGTTGACGTCGTTGACGGTGATGAAGCCACGTTCACGGGCGATGTTCTCCGGGAAGGCTTCCAGATCCGGGGTGTCGCCGATGGAGATGATGACCGTGTCGGCGGGGACAACCCGCCCGTCGGTCAGGAGCACGCCTTCCGGGGTGATCTCCTTGGTGAAGCAGGGCCACAGGAACTGGGCTCCGGCCTTTTCGGCTTCCTCGCGCTCCTTGCCGAAGCTCATGGGCTTCTGCACGTCGATGAGCGTCATGCTTTTCGCGCCCAGGCGGGACGCTTCCGTGGCCACGTCACAGCCGACATTGCCCGCGCCGATGATGACCACGCGCTCGCCGACTTTCGCGTCGCCGTGCTTGCAGGCTTTGAGGAAGTCCGTGGCCGTGATGAGGCGTTCGTTGCCGGGCACGGGCAGGGTGCGCGGGCGCTGGGCTCCGGTGGCCAGGACGATGAAGTCGTAGTCGTTTTTTATGGCTTCGAAGTCGTCGCGGTTGAGCTTCTTTTCAAGCCGTACATGCGGGATGATCTCGCGGGCCCGGTCCAGTTCCGCCGCCAGTACTTCGGGCGGGATGCGGTTGGCCGGGATGGAGGCCTGCAGCTTGCCGCCGAGTTTCTCGTCCATGTCGAACACGGAGGCCTTGTGGCCTTTGAGGCGCAGCTGCCAGGCCACGGAGATGCCGGCCGGACCGCCGCCGATGACCGCGACCTTCTTGTCCGAGGACAGGGGCAGCATGGGCGGATGGGCGTTGATGCCTTCCTTGCCGAGCATCTTGGCGTCCACGGGTTTGAGGCTGCTCAGACCGCGGGTGCAGCTATCCATGCACAGATTAGGGCAGAGATAGCCGCAGACCGTGGCCGGGAAGGGCGTATATTCAAGGGACAGGTCCACGGCCTCGGCCAGACGACCTTCGCGCACCAGCTGCCAGCGCTTCTGCACGGGAATCCCCGACGGGCAGCTGGCCTGGCAGGGCGGCATGTACTTGCAGTTTTCCCAGACCGGGACGAAGCGGCGTAACTCGCCAGAGGTGATCAGCCCGATAGGCGAACGGTCAATAGAGGTCAGGTCACCGACCAGACCGCCACGCCCAAGCTCCATGTCCCAGACCTGGGAACGGAAGTCGGACATGCTCTTGCGTTTCCTGGTGACCTTCTCGTAGGGCGACTTGGCCGTGACCAGATGCCACTGGTCGCGGGTGGCCAGAATGTCCAGAAGTTCGGATTTGCCGATTTTCTGAAGGTATTGCTTTAAGTTTTCCGCAAGCCAGGTCCAATCATCGTCGCTGATGGGAATGTGCTTGGCGTCTGCCGCGCTGATTACCTGCTCCTGGCCACGGTAAAAAATGCGCCCCCCGACCATGCCCACGCAGGGCCGGTAGCCCAGGACATTGGCCTGATCGTGAGCGTTCACACCGCAAACCACGGTCGTGCCGCCAGCCATGAACTCGGCAAAATAGTCGCCCGTGTCGCCCAGAACCCAGAGTTCCGGGGGCGTAAAGCGCGGGTTCTGCTTGGTCATGGTCATACAGCGCGAACCGACATTGCCCGCGATGAAGACCTTGCCCTGGGCCATGGCGTTGCAGATGCCGTTGCCCGCGTTGCCGTGGACAATGATTTCCGCTCCGGCGTTGAGCCAGCCGATGTCGTCGGAACCGGGGCCCATAACTTCGATGGTCGTGCCGGGGAAGCCCAGAGAGCCCAGGCGCTGTCCGGACGCGCCGATGACCTTGACGCTGACGGACTCCTCCTTGGAGACCCACAGTCGCCCGCCGATACCGTGCTGGCCGCAGGCGTCGATGGTCAGCTCCCTGGCTCCGGCCTTGACCGCGTCCTGGATGCGTTCTTCCAGGATGCGCGACTCCAGGCGCACGCCGTTTTCCTTTCCGTCAATATGAATGGTGCTTTGCATATCTCTCCCTCATCAGACCACGTATTTGATGGCCAGTCTGTCCGCCGCGTCCTTGTCGGCGATCCCCAGCGCATCGGACATGCCGATGGGCAGAGACGTGGACCTGCC
>JAWLHW010000189.1:0-4562 GCA_041690155.1 Desulfomicrobium sp.
CACACACATTCGGCGTGCATTCGGATGCTGGTGAAATCATGCTGGCAATGAGAAACAAGCCATGTTAACAGCTTTCGCGGAGCATGCCGCCTTCTGGGGAGATTTTTTAGCATGACCCGGTGCATTCTGCCAGATTTTTTTTCTTAAAACGACACTTCTCGTAGTTTCTTTTTCGAAAACGAAAGGAGAATTTATGCGCAACGCCCGCCCTGACAAAAATGAAGGACAGGACACCGGAGCCCGGCATGTCACTGTCCGTCAACGCCATGCCGAAATGATCCGCATGGTTCGGGAGACGGGCTTTGCCACCATCCAGTCCCTGGCCGACCATTTCGGGATCACCCCCCAGTCCGTGCGCCGGGACATCAACAGCCTGAACGCCAAAGGGCTCGTGCAACGCTATCACGGCGGGGCTGGGCCATGCCTGAGCACGGAAAATCTCGACTACCTGGATCGCAAGGTGCTCTGCCTGTCAGAAAAAAGAGTCATCGGGCAGATGGTGGCCAGGAACATCCCCAACAAGTCGTCGCTCTTCATCAACATCGGCACAACCACCGAAGAGGTGGCCCGTGCCCTGGGCGGACACAAGAACCTTCGGGTCATCACCAACAGCCTCAACGTCGCCTCCATCCTGACCGGAAACCCCGAGGTGGAAATCATCGTGGCCGGCGGCCTGATCCGGCATCATGACGGAGGCATCGTCGGCGAGGCGGCCATCGACTTCATCCGCCAGTTCAAGGTCGACTTCGGGATCATCGGCATCAGCGGCATCGACATGGACGGCACGCTGCTCGACTTCGATTACCGTGAAGTGCGCGCGGCCAGAGCCATCATGGAAAATTCCAGACAGGTCTTCCTGGTCACGGACCATACCAAGTTCGGACGCAACGCCATGGTGCGTCTGGGCAACATCGAGGAAATCGACTCCCTGTTCACGGACAAGACGCCGCCGGCAAGCGTTCTTGATCAGATGAAACGCGGGAACGTGAAGCTGCACGTCAATGAAGAGTCGGAAATTTGAGTGTTTGCGAAAAAAATAGGTTAACTGACCAATTTTCTTTTTCAGTTGAGAAAAATTATTTCGTTTGCTATGGGCTTTTGAACACGTTCCGGCCCTCATTCAGATGCCGGACTTCATATCCTGCCACGGAGGAGCCGCATGGGGCTTCAGCTTGATTCCATTGATAGAGTTGTGGACGGCGAAATGCATCTCAAAGACATTTCGCTCAATTTTGAAACGGGCCAAAGGTATGTGTTGCTGGGCCGCACCCAGGCCGGCAAGACTTCACTTTTGCGTATCATGGCCGGACTCGATCGTCCTTCAAAAGGCAGGGTCGTGGCCCATGGCAAGGACGTGACCGGCGTATCGGTACGCCGTCGCAGCATCGCCATGGTCTATCAGCAGTTCATCAACTACCCATCCCAGACAATTTTCGAAAACATCGCCTCGCCCCTGCGCATAGCAGGGGTGCCAAAGCCCGAGATAAAGAAGCGGGTCATGGAAACAGCCCAAATGCTGCATCTTGATCCGTTGCTCGACCGTCTTCCGGCCGAACTCTCCGGCGGACAGCAGCAGCGCACGGCCATTGCCCGGGCCCTGGTCAAGGAGGCGCAGCTCCTGCTTCTGGACGAACCCCTGGTCAACCTCGACTACAAGCTGCGCGAAGAGTTGCGCGACGAACTGCAGCAGATCTTCAGCCAGCGCGAGTCCATCGTGGTCTACACCACGACCGAGCCCACCGAGGCCCTCATGCTCGGCGGCAACATCATCATCATGCACGAGGGCAGGGTGCTGCAGACCGGACCCACGGCCGACGTGTACCATCATCCGGCCACGACGCAGGTCGCCGAAGTCTTCAGCGATCCGCCCATCAATTTCATCACCGCCGAGGTCGATTCAGCCAAGGTGCATCTGCGTATAGGCATAGATCTGCCCCTGACCGGACACCTGTGCGACCTGACTCCGGGTGTCTACAAATTCGGCATCCGCTCGCACCATTTCAACCTGGCCCGCAAGAGCAGCGAAGACATGGAGATACGCACCGTTGTCGAGCTGGCCGAAATCAACGGCTCCGAAACATTTGTCCATTTCCATTACCGCAACAGGTCGCTGGTCCTGCAGGAACAGGGAGTGAGGACTTACAAGGTCGGGCAGGAAATATCGGTCTTTGTCCGTCCCTGTGATTTCTACGTGTTCGGAGAGGACGACCGTCTGGTCAAGGCACCGGCATGTCCCGCCACTTGCGCCAAAAGCGCTCAATAAAGGATTTTTTTCATGGCCAAAATCGAACTTGAGAACATCGCCCACAGCTATCGGTCCAAACCCGTAAGCGATGACGATTTCGCAATCAAGAAAGTGCAGACGGTCTGGGAAGACGGGGGCGCTTACGCGCTTCTGGGATCCAGCGGGTGCGGCAAGACCACCATGCTCAACATCATCTCGGGCCTCTTGACCCCAAGCCAGGGGCGGGTGCTCTTCGACGGCAAGGACGTAACCAAATTGCCGCCGGAAAAACGCAACATCGCGCAGGTGTTTCAGTTTCCGGTGCTCTACGACACCATGACGGTTTTCGACAATCTGGCCTTCCCGCTGCGCAACCGCAAGGTGGAGGAGGGCGAGGTGCGCTCGCGGGTACACGAGATCGCGGAGATCCTGGACCTGACCCCCTACCTGAACAAACGCGCCAGCGGCCTGGCCGCCGACGCCAAGCAAAAGATTTCACTCGGCCGGGGGCTGGTGCGCAAGGACGTGGCCGCCATTCTTTTTGACGAACCCCTGACCGTCATCGACCCGCACCTCAAATGGCAGCTGCGCCGCAAATTAAAGGAAATCCATCAGCAGTTCGGCCTGACGCTCATCTACGTGACCCATGATCAGACCGAGGCCATGACCTTCGCCGACAATATCGTCATCATGTACGACGGGGCGCTGCTGCAGATAGGCTCCCCGGACGAACTCTTCGAAAATCCGGCGCATACCTTTGTCGGCTATTTCATCGGCAGTCCGGGCATGAATCTTCTGCCCTGCAAGGTGGACGGGAACCAAGCCGTGCTCGATTGCGGCAGCATCCCCCTTGATCCGGACGTGGCCGCGAGGGCGGGGCAGGGCGAATTTCAGATCGGCATCCGCCCGCTGTACCTTGAACTCTCGGACGCGCCCCGTGACGGGGCCGTGGCCGGACGCATAGTCTCTGTCGAATTTGAAGGCAGCAGCCGCATCGTGACGGTGGAGTCGGGCTCATCCAAGCTCAAGATCAGAGTGCCCGAAGGGCGGCCCATCCCGGCCGACAGCTGCTGGGTTGTCTTTCCGCCGCAGCGGACCAAGCTTTTTCGCGACCAGTATCTGGTCAAGTAGGAGGTGGGCGTGGAAAAATGGGAAAACAACAGGGCCTGGTTTCTTATCCTGCCCGTCTTTGTCATCGTGGCCTTTAGCGCCATCATCCCGCTTATGACCGTGGTCAACTACTCGGTCCAGGACATCCTCGGGCCGGGGCAGAGCGTTTTTGTCGGCACGGAATGGTTTCGCGAGATGCTGACCAATTCCCGCCTGCATGACGCGCTCGTGAAGCAGCTCATCTTTTCGGGCCTGGTGCTCCTGATCGAGATTCCGCTCGGCATCGCCATCGCCCTGACCATGCCCCACAAGGGTTGGACCGCTTCGGCCTGCCTGGTGCTCCTGGCCTTGCCACTGCTCATCCCCTGGAACGTCATCGGGACCATCTGGATCATCTTCACCCGGCCCGACATCGGCCTCTTCGGGGCGGCCATCAACAGCCTGGGGCTGGGCTTTGACCACACCGCCAACCCCCTGCATGCCTGGATCACGGTCATGCTCATGGAAGTCTGGCACTGGACACCGCTGGTGGTCCTGCTGGCCTATGCGGGCCTGCGCTCCATCCCCGACGCCTACTATCAGGCCGCAAAGATCGACGGGGCCAGCCGCTGGGCCGTGTTCCGCTTCATCCAGCTCCCGAAGATGCGCGGGGTGCTGACCATCGCGGTGCTGCTCAGGTTCATGGACAGCTTTCTGATCTACGCCGAGCCCTTCGTATTGACCGGCGGCGGACCCGGCAACGCCACGACCTTCCTGTCCATCTATCTGGTCAAGCTCTCCACGGCCATGGATCTTGGGCCTGCCGCGGCCTTCTCCATCATCTACTTCCTCATCGTCCTGCTCTTCTGCTGGCTTTTCTATCAGGCTCTGCAGGCCGTGGGCACGGGGGACAAGTCATGAGAAAACGTCACTTTATCCTGGTTTTCTACCTCGCCCTGTTGCTGCTCCCCATCTATTGGATGCTGAACATGTCTCTGCGCACCAACGCGGATATCATGCGCTCGTTTGAGCTCTTCCCGAGCTCCATGACCCTGGAAAATTATGCCAAGATCTTTTCGGATCCGTCCTGGTACTCAGGGTATATCAACACCATGATCTACGTGAGCATCAACACGGTCATCTCGCTGGTCACGGCGCTGCCCGCCGCCTATGCCTTTTCGCGCTTCCGCTTTATCGGCGACAAGCACGTCTTCTTCTGGCTGCTGACCAACCGCATGGCACCTCCGGC
>JAWLHW010000190.1:0-4515 GCA_041690155.1 Desulfomicrobium sp.
ACATGCCTTCCTGCACCGGGTCGAGCCCGAGACCTTTTCCGGCAAGCGCGAAATCCGCCACCCCGTGCCCATGCTCTCCACCGACAAGGCCTACACCCCCGAGGAGCTGGAACGCTTTGTGGCCCGCGTGGAGAAGGAGGCCGGGGAGATCGGGGTCAGCGAGGTGCGTTACCGGGTCACACCCAAGCTCGACGGACTGGCGGGCCGTGATGACGGAACCTATTTTGTCACGCGCGGCAACGGCGAAAGCGGCTACGAGGTCAGCTCGGCCTTTGCCAAGGGCATGATTCCGCTTGGCGGGCGGGGCAGGGGCGTGGGCGAGATGGTCATCCAGCAGAGCTATTTTCAGGAGCACCTGGCCGACGCCTTCGAGCATCCGCGCAATCTGGTGGTCGGCATCGTGTCTTCGGACACGGTCAACGAATTGGCCAGGAAGGCCCTGGACGACGAGGCCGTGCATTTTGTGCCGTACGCCGAACTGCCAAGCTGGGAAGGGAGCGGGGCGGAGCTGCTTCTGCGCATGGACACCCTGACAGAGGAACTTTCAGCCAAAGTGGACTATCCTCTGGACGGCATGGTGGTGGAGGTGGTGGACGAGGACGTGCGTCGCACCATGGGCGCCACCAGCCATCACTACCGCTGGCAGATCGCGGTCAAGCGCAAGGGCGCGACGGCCCTGACCGTGGTGAACGGGGTGGTCTGGCAGGTCGGTCGCACGGGCAAGGTCACTCCCGTGCTCATGGTCGAACCCGTGAACGTCTCCGGGGCTACCATTCGCCGGGTCACGGCTCACAACGCCGGACTTTTTGAAAAAAAGGGTCTGGGCCCGGGCGCGGAAATCGAGATCATCCGCAGCGGCGAGGTCATCCCCAAGGTCGAAGCCGTGCTGGTTCCGGCCCCGACCGCGTTGCCCTCGATCTGCCCGTCCTGCGGCACGATCCTTCAGCGCGAGAACGATTTTCTGCTGTGCCGCAACGAGCGGTGTCCCGATCAGGTCGTGCAGACCATCGAGCACTGGTTCAAGATCCTCGGCAACGCCGATTGGTTCGGCCGCAAAACCGTGGAAAAACTTGTCCGTTCGGGTTATGACAGCCTTGAAAAGGTTTACGAGCTGGGTGAAGAAGAGTTTCGGGCCATGGGTTTCGGCCCGGTGCAATCCGCCAATCTGGCCGAGGCCGTGTATCTCAGCCGTACCCGCGAGGTCGAGGACTGGCGTTTTCTGGCCGCTCTTGGCATTGAGGATCTGGGCAAGGGCGACAGCCGAAAGCTGCTGGAAAAATTTCGCCTTCAGGATCTGCTGGACGTCAGCCGGGAGCAGATCGAGGCCGTTCATGGTTTTGGCGCCATTACCGCCAGTTCCATCGCCAAGGGCCTGCAACGGGTGGCTCCGACCTTGCGCCACCTGCTGGATCTGGGATTTCGGATCATGCCCACCGGCGCGGCCCGCGAAAAGGTCACTGACAGCCCCCTGGCGGGCAGGCATGTGGTTTTTACCGGCAAGATGCGCGGCTCGCGCGAGGATATGCAGGAAGAGGCCCGCGCCCAGGGAGCATTGGTGCAGAGCGCGGTCAATTCCAAAACCGATTTTCTGATCTGCGGTGACAACGTCGGAGCGAGCAAACTCGCCAAGGCCCGGCAGTTCGGGACGGCCATCCTGCAGGAGGAAGAATATCTGCGTCTTATCGGCGCAGCAGGATAATTCAACACGAGGAGTCTATTATGAGCATTCCAGTCATCATTATGGGAGCCAAGGGGCGGATGGGTTCCACCCTGACCCATTTGGCCATGGAGTCCGACCAGTTTTCCCTGAGCGGGGTGGTGGAACGGGCCGAGTACAGCAAGGGGCTGGAAACATTGGGATGTCCCGTGGCGCATAATCTTGAGGAGCTGTTGCCATCCTGTCCCGGCGCGACGGTCATTGACTTTACTGCCCCGGAAGTGAGCCTGAGCTCCGCCCGCAAAGCCGCAGAGACCGGCAATCCCATCGTCATCGGCACCACCGGACTGTCCGCCGATCAGCTGGCCGAGCTTGAGACTCTGGCAGCGAAGATTCCGGTCTTCTGGTCCCCCAACATGTCCATCGGCGTCAACGCCCTGGTCCGCATCCTGCCCATGCTGGAACGCATTCTGGGCGAGGCCTACGACATGGAGATCACCGAGATCCACCATCACCACAAAAAGGACGCGCCCAGCGGCACGGCGGTCAAGCTGGCTCAGGTGCTGGCCGAGTCGCGCGGCTGGAAGATGGACGAGGTCGGCAACTACGGCCGCCAGGGCATAATCGGCGCGCGGCCGGAAAAAGAACTGGGCGTGCATGCCCTGCGCGGCGGCGACGTGGTCGGCGATCATACGGTTTATTTCTTCGGCCCCGGCGAGCGCGTCGAGGTCACGCATCGCGCCCATTCCCGTGAAAACTTCGCCCGCGGCGCTCTGCGTGCGGCGACCTGGCTTGCGAGTCAGAAACCCGGCCGGCTCTATTCCATGGGCCAGCTCCTGGGAGAATAGATGGTAGGCACCTTGCGGCAGGCTTTGGATCTGCTCGGCGGCGTGGTTCTGGGCAAGGACATGCAGCTGCGCCTTTCCCTGGCCTGTCTTCTGGCACGCGGGCATCTCCTGATCGAGGACATTCCCGGCATCGGCAAGACGACCCTGGCCAAGGCCCTGGCCACGGTGCTGGGCCTTGAGTTCAAGCGGGTGCAGTTCACCAACGACCTTTTGCCAGCGGACGTGCTGGGGGTCTCGGTCTTTGACGCGGCCGAGTCCACCTTTGTCTTCCATCCCGGGCCGGTCTTCACCAACGTGCTTCTGGCTGACGAGATCAACCGGGGCACACCGCGCACCCAGAGCGCCCTGCTTGAGGTCATGGAGGAGCAGCAGGTCAGTCTGGACAACAGCACGCGCCTGCTGCCCCGGCCCTTTTTTGTTCTGGCCACCCAGAACGCCCTGGATCAGGCCGGTACCTATCCCTTGCCGGAGTCGCAACTGGACCGTTTCCTGTTTCGCATCAGTCTGGGCTATCCGGATCTTGATTCCGAACTGGAACTTCTGGGCCGCAGCCAGACTTCGGGGCGGCCGGTTCTGCCCGAGCCGGTCAGCAATGCCGAGGAGGTTCTGGATTTGCAGGAGCGCGTCGATCACGTCCGCACCAGCAAGCCGCTGCTGCGCTACGTGCGCGATCTCCTGGACTGGACCAGAACCGGCGGGCGGTTTGTCAATGGCCTCTCTCCCCGCGCCGGGCAGGCCCTGGTTCGTGCCTCCCGCGCCTGGGCCTTCCTCGATGGCCGGGACTTTGTGCTGCCCGAGGACGTGCAGGCCGTCTTTCCGAGCCTCGCCGGTCACAGGTTGCGTTCGGCCGACGGGGCGGGCGTCGACCTGGCCGCGATTGTGGCTGCGGTGCCCATCCCCTGAGCCTGCGCGGGGAGGATAACATGGTTTTGCCACGGTTCATCCGTAATCTGATCCTGGCGCGGCAACGCGCGGATCTGCCCCTGCGCCTGAACCGGCGACGGATTTACATCCTGCCCACCAGGGCCGGGACGGTCTTTGCCTTTTTTCTCCTGGCCATGCTGGTCGCGGCCATCAATTACACCAACAATCTCGCATTTCTGCTGACCTTTCTGCTGGGCAGCATCTCCATTCTCTCCGCCATTCACGCCTATGCAAATCTGGCCGGGCTCGAGGTCGAGGCTGGTCGATTATTTCCGGCCTATTGCGGAGATGACGCGAGGCTACAGCTTTTTTTACGGGCCGGGGGCCGGGAGCGCAGGCGACTGAATGTGCGCATCGGCACTGCCGAGGACGAACTTTCTCTTTATGCCGGAGCCGGCCGGGAGATGGATCTGAACGTGGCGACGTCAAGGCGCGGCCTGCTGCCTTTGGGACAGGTTGTGATCAGCACCCGCTATCCGCTGGGGCTTTTTCGAGCCTGGTCTCCTCTTGTGCTGCCTTTGACCGGGCTGGTCTATCCCAAGCCTCTGACTGTCGACAGCATGGACCGGCATCATCTGCAGGGAGATGGCGACGAAGGTGCGCTTGGGGTCGTCAGCCAGTCCGGAGAGTTTGGCGGCGTGCGCCCTTATCGGCCGGAAGACGGCCTTTCCCGGGTTTCCTGGAAAGCCTCGGCCAGGGGCGCGGGCCTTTTTTCCAAGGAATTCCGGTCCGGCGTGGCCCGAACTCTTGTTTTTGACTGGGATGAGGTCCGTGCCTCCGGCTACGAAGAGCGTATCAGCCTGCTGGCCGGGCTGGTGCGGGAGGCGGAGCGCGAGGGGCTGTGTTACGGCCTGCGCCTGCCGGCTCTCATGATCAAGCCGGGCAGCGGCGCGGGTCAGGCGCATCGCTGTCTGGAAGCACTGGCCCTTTTGCCGGAGGCTGCATGATCCACGACAAGCGCCGCTTCAGCGTGACCCTGCTGGCTCTGGCTCTGGCCTTCGCGCCGCACCTGCCACGAGTGCCGGTCTTTGTAGGGGTTTTTGTCTTTCTGGCCTGGGGCTACGCCTTGGGGATGCAGTACCGGGG
>JAWLHW010000191.1:0-2662 GCA_041690155.1 Desulfomicrobium sp.
TTGGCCCACCCGGCTATCCCAGACACGAATGCTTGACAAGCGCGTGACGTCTGCATAGACAGTCTTTCCCCGTGCGCAATTAGCTCAGTTGGATAGAGCGTTAGCCTCCGGAGCTAAAGGCCGCAAGTTCGATTCTTGCATTGCGCACCATTAAGAAATCATGGGCTTATGAGTAAATGACTCGTAAGCCCTTTTTCTTTCCCCGCACCGCCGTTGGCCCTGTAGTATGAGGGTGCACCAACTCCGCTCGTTTTGGGGTATGCAGAGACTCATTGATTTGATCCTGTTAAGCAACAAGATTATCCGAGCTTTTTTTATTTTTGGCGCTGACTCCTCATGGTTGCTTCTGTCGCAGTGGTCATTTTGGAACGCATCGAAAAATATTGGGGCGAAGGGCCTGTTCATTGACACGCACGCAGCTGTGGCTTAACTGAGCTACAAAAGAGAGGTTATTATGGCTGCAACAGCGTTTGTTCGAGCGAGGGTGGATGAGGCGATTAAAAACGAGGCCGCCGAGGTTTTGGCGGGTATGGGGCTGACGGTATCCGACGTTGTGCGGATCGCGTTGACGAAGATTGCCAAGGAAAAGGCTCTGCCGTTCGATATGCGCGTGCCTAACGCCCTTACGGCGGAGACGCTAGCCAAGAGTGAACGCGGAGAGGATGTTCACCGCGCCAAGGACGCCGATGACCTGTTTCAACAGCTTGGAATTTGAGCATGCGAGAGACTGAATATTCTGGCCAGTTCAAACGTGATGTGAAGCAGGTTCAACGGCGCGGCAAAGACATGGGCAAGCTCAAGACCCTGCTGGGTTTGCTCATCGCAGGGGAGGAACTGCCCGAAGGCTACGCGGACCATCCCCTGAAGGGTGATTGGCGCGGTTTTCGAGATGCCCATATCGAGCCGGATTGGTTGCTGCTCTACAAAATCAACGGAAACGTGGTCCGGTTTGAAAGGACCGGACGGCATACGGATTTATTCGATAGGTGAGTTGTGCTCATCTGTTCCGGCGATTGCCGCCCCTTCATCCGCGTGTGTTACGAACTGACAGGAGCTTTGGGGAGGGTTGATATCATCAAGGTGTATTTGGGATGCGACGGGAAGATCATCGACTTTTACGCGGATTCGGGTGTGTCGGGCATTGTTCTTGAGGGCCTGGGGCGTGGACATGTCACGCCTGGTTGTATGAATGCGGTGCAGCGAGCGGTTGACAAGGGTGTGCACATAGTCATTACAACCAACTGCGGCCAGGGACGTGTCTATCCAGTGTACGATTTTGCCGGAGGTGTCAGAGACCTGCAGTCGAGGGGAGTGATCCTCGGGCATGACTACACAAGTTTGAAAGCGCGAATCAAACTCCTGGTACTCTTGGCTTCGGGACACGAATCCAGCATGGCGCTGCAAAAGGGTTTTCTTGCTTAATCCTGCTGAAGACCGCACTTGGCGGAGGGGAAAGTCCTCTGTGCACCTCATAAGGGTAAAATACGCCTATGACCTGCCGGAAAACTTCGGACCACTCAATTCTTGAGGAGTAGCGATTTCGTGGCCGCTCGGCGTTCAGGCGGACGGCGTCATCGAGGCGGTTTTCCAAGATGGCGATGTCGATGAGCAGGGAGAACAGGGGAAACTGCGTGCGCCAATGTTCGGTTCCGCAGAGAGGCCAGCTGACCTCCGGTCGGGGCAGAGGCCAGGCGTCAGCGGTGTCCATGGCGGAAGTGTCGGGCCTTTTTCCCGTCTGCAGATGATTGAGGAGACATGCCCGCACAGCCTCCCAGCATTCGAGTTTTTCGGTGGCCTCGCGTTTGTCCTTGAATCCGGCAATATTCGGCTGTTTGAAGAAGGTGTCGGCCAGATAGGCCGCGGCCAGTTCCGGCATATCGGACGAGACCGCCAGGCTGCGAAGGCGTTTGTGCAGTCCAGATGCGATGCCCGGGGATTCCTTGCAGGTTTTGCCGAAACCTTCGATGCAGTACTGGCGAGCCTTCTCAATGTCTGGACCTCGCGCCGACAGGGATTCAGGGCAAGATCACTCCTGCTGTCTGGTGGTTTCCGGCTTGTCGCCGCCGATGATGGTTGGTTGTCCATCCTGCCAGACGACCGCATACTGTCCGAGGCGTTTTTTCCTGTCCAACGCCTGCTCAACAGCCTTTCGCAGTGATTCCAGCACGATTATGCTTTCTTTGGAGGGGGCTTCCTGAGTTATTTTCATGATAGTCCAGCTTCCTTGAGCATCAAAATATACAAGTCCTGGTGGTGAATGATCCTGCGTTCATTGTGCTGCTCGAAAACGGGCAGGGGAGTACCTCTGTCGTTCATGAAGCAAAGGCAGTGGTCCACAATCGAGCTGAAATATTGAAAAAGATTCGACAGGCTTCGTGGGAAACGCCTTTCGATGTCTTTTACCGGGATGTTGTGACCGTCGTGAGCAACTCTTTCGGCAACCAAGGGCGAAGGTTGTTTTGCCTGCCCCGTTGGGTCCTGCGATTATTCAGCAAGTTGGCATAGTGATTCGTCCTGGCCGTGTTGAGATCGGGGCGCGTCCGAACTCGCGATGGCGGTCTTTCGAGTGGTTACGTATTGTATTTCGGTTCGTAAGCAAGTCCGGGGCAGAATGCCAGCGGATAATATTGGTCTCAAGCGCGGGGTTGTAAAATATTTTGTT
>JAWLHW010000191.1:2762-4458 GCA_041690155.1 Desulfomicrobium sp.
CGAGTGGTTACGTATTGTATTTCGGTTCGTAAGCAAGTCCGGGGCAGAATGCCAGCGGATAATATTGGTCTCAAGCGCGGGGTTGTAAAATATTTTGTTTAAACGGTCAGTTGTCGATAATCGACCCCACAAGGTGACGACATGACCGCACGCAAGCCATTTCCAGTCGACCTGATCGACGCCCTCCTGGTGGATTACAAGAAGCCTGAAGACCGCACTTGGCGGAGGGGAAAGTCCTCTGTGCACCTCATAAGGGTAAAATACGCCTATGACCTGCCGGGAATCTTCGGATCACTCAATTTTTGAGGGTTTACCCACGGTTCAGGTTTTTTCCATGTTGGCGCCAGACGTGTTTGGGTGTCATGTTTTTCAGGATTGAATGCGGGCGAACGGAGTTGTATCGTCATAGCCCAAAGAACAAAGCGATACGTGGAGGTGTAAGCGTGAATTATGTGGGATCGTGTCTGTGCGGCAAGGTCGCCTTCGAGGTCGAAGGCGAATTTGAAAGTTTCTATTTGTGCCATTGCGAACGGTGCCGCAAGGATACCGGGTCAGCCCATGCGGCCAACCTGTTTTCGTCCACGGCGAATCTACGCTGGCTATCGGGCGAGAACTTGGTGAAGATCTTTAACTTCAACAATACAGGTCACATAAAGAGTTTTTGTGCCGAATGCGGCTCTGCCTTGCCGAACATCCAAATGGACGGCAAACTGCTGGTGCTCCCAGCGGGCAGTCTCGACTGCGATGCCCCAATTCCGCCCACGGCCCATATCTTCGTTTCGCGTAAAGCCAATTGGGACAAGGGGCTGGAAATGCTCCCCTCCTTTGACGAACTGCCTGAGTAACCCGTTTCGTCCTTCTTCCATCCTGGAGTGACGGCTCCGGCCGTCCAGATGCCCAATGGTGACGAGTCCGCCCATGGATGGGGTGTCGTGGTTCCACGTGCCGCAATGATGGGGAGGCTTACCGGCGACGAGGTTGGCGAAGAAGTTCTATACGCAGGGGCAGTTGGTGTGTCCGCTAAAGTGAAGATAGCTCAGTCAGGGAAGAATGCTGTGTCCCGCAGCCCATTATGTCTCCCCCCAGTCCCCATTATCAACCGCCCTTTCTGTTATCTTCAAACATCTCGACAGGCATCGGATAATGCAGACTCCACGTCATTTTAATCGGTCGTTCACTTTCGAATTTGATCAGCTGTACCGGCCCCAGACATGTGAAAGGGGCCGTGGCGCCGTTCTTTTTCTTCTGTCCGCGGGCAAAGACAAGGACGGTGTACCCTCGGGCCTTGTGATGGATCAGGTTCTGGCCGTCAGCGTGATGCTGGGCGGTGTTGGCCTGGGACTCCCAATGCAGCAGTTCGCGACTGATCGGATAGTCTGCGTACATGGTGCTTGGCGAAAACTCTTTTTCGGTTTTTTGGAAGGTCACAAGCAGCGCGTAGGTTTTGATTTCGGCGAAATGCAGCACACCTACACCGACCTTACCGGCTGATTCCAGATCCGCTTTGCCGAGGGCCGCCTGGATCTCCTTGATACCGTAAAAGGCATGCAGTTCCAGCGGGCAGGCATAGGGAAGCTGCATTTTCTGGCCTGCTGCGTGGCTGGCTTCCTGCGACCAGGCCAATATCTCATCCAGATCCGCGCAGATCGTCGGGTTTGCCGCCAATCGCGAGAAGGCCTCTTCAAGTGTGGCAATG
>JAWLHW010000192.1:0-4439 GCA_041690155.1 Desulfomicrobium sp.
ACGATCTTGTCTTCGCCGGCGCGGCCGTAGCACAGCCGTCCGCCACCGGGTCGCCCGCTCTCGGCTTCCTGAAAGGAAGCGTGACGATAATCGTAAAGGGTCAACAGGTTGTTGTTGGCTCGCATGATAACGTCGCCGCCCTTGCCCCCGTCCCCTCCGTCGGGACCACCCCTGGGCACGTATTTTTCCCGGCGGAACGAAACACTGCCCTGACCACCGCTTCCGGAACGGATGATGATCTTGGCCTCATCTACAAATCTCATGTTCTCTCCAAGCCCGGAACGCATGGCCGCCGGACAGCAAAAAAAGCCGCCCAAGAGCACTCTCTTGAAGCGGCTTGAAAAAGGCTTGTGCGGGACAAAGCCTAGACAGCAGGTACGATATTGACCCTGGTCTTGACTTTGTTCTTGCGGGTATACTTTTCAAACTTCACGACTCCGTCGATCAGTGCGAAAAGAGTGAAATCCTTGCCAACGCCAACGTTAACGCCGGGATGAACCTTGGTGCCATGCTGACGCACAAGGATGTTGCCCGCCAAAACCGTCTGGCCACCGAACTTTTTCACGCCAAGTCGCTGACCGGCACTGTCGCGTCCGTTGCGTGAACTACCACCTGCTTTTTTATGAGCCATTATTTCCTCCCGACACTAGGCCTGAATGGATTTCACTTTCAGGGTCGTAAAATCCTGACGGTGTCCCTGTTTTTTACGATAATCCTTGCGGCGTTTCTTTTTGAAAATGATGATCTTCTTGTCACGACCATGCTCAACCACTTCGCACTGCACGGCTGCGCCGTCGACGAAGGGCTGACCGATCTTGACATCGGCGCCGGTGCCAACCAGCAGGATCTTGTCCAGAGTAAGCTCCGAACCGGCCTGCACGTCAAGCTTGGCTACCTTCAGACTGCGGCCTTCTTCCACACGAAACTGCTTTCCGCCCGTTTCCACGATTGCAAACATCTTGCGACCTCCAAAATATTGAACGACGTGGCTACCTCTTCCGAGACGCCCCGTCAAGACTTTCATAACGCTATAGAGCCGTCCGGAGCAGGACAGCTGTCGAGAGGGAGGATGCAAATAAAACGAAACACGTGGAGCGTCAACAAAAAATTCAAGAGCACCATCTCCCCAGGGTCTCGACCAGATCCTGCAATCTGTAAGGCTTGGCCAGATGCCCGTTCATGCCCGCCTCCAGGCTCTTGCGCTGGTCCGACTCCAGGGCGTGGGCGGTCAGGGCGATGATTGGCACGCTCAGTCCCATGGCCCTGATTTGCCTGGTGGCCTCCAGGCCGTCCATGATCGGCATCTGGATGTCCATGAGCACGATGTCGAAGACCTGGCCCGCGGCCAGCTTGTCAACCGCCTCCTGTCCGTTCTCGGCAAGAACAATGTTCTTCACGTCCAGGCTGCGCAACATCTTGACCAGCAGGCTGCGATTGAACGGGTTGTCCTCGACCGCAAGAACCCGGACGCGGTCAAAAGACCGGCTCTCATTCTCGCTGGCCGCGACCTGTTGCGCCGGGGCCTGCGCCAGAATGTTCATGACCAGGGAGAAAGAGAACGTGCTGCCCTGCCCGGCCTGGCTCTGCACGGAGATGCCGCTGCCGCCGAGCAGGCGCACCAGGCTGTTGGCGATGGTCAGCCCAAGGCCGGTGCCCCCGTACTCGCGGGTCAGGGAGCCGTCCGCCTGCTCGAAGGAGGTGAAAATGCCCTGTTGCCTGTCTGCAGGAATGCCGATGCCCGTATCGCGCACGGAAAAATGCAGCGCGACCTTTCCGCGGTCTCCGGACTTTCCGCTGACCACAACCTCCACACAGCCGTGTTCCGTGAACTTGATGGCGTTGCCGATCAGGTTGACCAGCACCTGCGTCAGCCTCCCGGCGTCCGTGCTCACACTGCCCGGCAGGCCGGAGGTGGTCAGACGCAGATCAAGCCCCTTTTTCTGGGCCTGCTCGAAAAACATGGTCCGCACCCGCGCAAGCAGGGCCTCCAGATCCACATCCTCGGACACGATGCGCATCATGCCTGCCTCGATCTTGGAAAAATCAAGAATGTCGTTGATGATGACCAGAAGGCTCTCCGCACAGACGCGGATCCCATTCACGCAGTCGCCCTGTTCCGGATCAAGAGGGGTCCGGGCCAGCAATTCGCCGTGGCCGAGGATGGAGTTCATGGGCGTTCGGATTTCGTGGCTCATGTTGGCCAGAAACATGCTCTTGGCCTGCGAGGCGGCCTCGGCCCTGCGCCGGGCATCGACAATGGCCGTGACCTCGATGACGCTGACGATCATGCCACCAAAAACTTCCTCGCCAACGACAGGCTGCATGCGCACCACCAGCGCCATGTCACGGAACGATTCCAGCTGGATTTCCCGCAGCCGGGTCCGGGGATTTTCCTGCAGGGTGCGTAATCCCTGCGCCATCTGCGTCCCGAGGATCCCGTCGGGGAAAAGGTCCCAGACTTTTCGTCCCAAAAGCTCCTGCGCTTTGACACCCAGAATGCGGCACAGACTCTCGTTGACTTCAAGCACGCCGCCACGCTCGTCGGTCAGGGCGACGCCTTCATTTATCCCGGAAAGAAGTGACTCAAGACGCGATTTTTCCTGCAGCAGCTCGCGCTCTGCCTGCTTGCGCTGGGTCACGTCCATGAAAACCTCAAGAATCAGGGTCTCGCCCTGCAGGATGACCGGGATGGAACTCTTGATCACGTCGAGGGCACGCCCTTCCAGCGCGCGCATGCGCACCTCGTGCTCGAATTCGATCCGGGACTGCCGTTCGGGGTCATCGCTTTGCGCATTCTCATAGAACATGTCCCAAGGGACGCGGCGCTCGAAAAACCAACCAGGCTCGATATCAAGCAGGTTGGTCGCGGCAAGATTGACCCGCCGGATGATCCGGTCCTGACCCAGGATGGCGATGCCCACCGGCAGCGCCTCCAAAATCCTTTCCATGCCCGCGTTGGCTTCAGCCACGGCCGCGCCGTCTTTTTCCCGCGACCTGATCATGTCCGCAAAGGAGAGCATGATGCGCACGCACAGCGTGACCATGCCAGCCACCAAAAGAACGACCAACCCGCAGGTCATGGCCAGGATCCGATTGGCGTTGGCCTGATGGTCTTCGATGGCCCGGGCGATGCGGGCCCTGATGTCGAACTGGAGCATATCGGCAGTTTTCGCCGCCTGGCTGAACAAAACCTCCGCCTGCTCACGCACGGCCCTAAGGTTTGGGCTTGTCCCCTCTTTTTCCGACGCGTCCAGGGCATGCAGCTGGTTACGGATCATAAAATGTCCGTGATCCGAAATATCCTGGACCACGGGAACGAGCTTCGAGGCCTCGTCAAGAAGTTCAGGCGGCATGGGCTGGGCCAGACGGATGATTTGATCCGCAGGCTGGCCGTCAGGACTTTCCAAGCCAAGCTCGCCGCCCTGATGCATCACGACCAGCGCCCTTCGCGAGCGCATGAGCGCCGCGTCCGTCTCGGCTTCAAGGGCAAAAAGGCCGGGCAGGTCCGAAACCAAGGACAGACGATCATAACCCAGACGCACCGAACTCATGGCCACGCGAAAAGTCTGAACCAGATCTAAATGAGCCTGCTCTGCTTTCATCAGCAACTGATGATCCCGAATGACCTTGTAGCGATAGGCTTCCTTGACCCCCAGCGCGATAATTCCCACCAACATGATCGCCAGCAGCCCTAAAATCCGCCGCTGGTTGGGATGCCTGAAATTCGGGAAAGAAAAATTCTTCATACCGCCCTGCCCAGAAAAAAAATGTCCACGCGCCGCGCTTTCGCAGCCAGACAGGCTTTGGCACAGGCCGTCAGGGTTGCGCCCGTGGTCATGACGTCATCGACAAGCAGAACGTGTTGTCCGGCCAGATTCGTGGCCGCCTCGAAAGCGCCAGCAACGTTGCGATGCCGCTCGGCCCGGTTCAGGCTCGATTGGGCTCTGGTGTCGCGAGTCTTGCGCAGGGCGCAGGAAAGAGGAGGGAGGCCGATGACCTTGCCGAGCATCCGCGCCAGCTCGACGCTCTGATTGAACCCGCGCTCAAGCACCTTTGCGGGCAGCATGGGCACGGGCACGATGCAGTCCGGGCGGGGCAGGCCGTGGCGGTCCCAGGCCTCGCGGATCAGGGTGCCTAGCAGCAGCCCCAGGCCGTGATCGTGACTGAACTTGTACTGCTGGATGAGCTCGCGCAGCGCATCGGCATAGAGTCCGTGAAAAGCCACTCCCGACCACTGAGGCTTGCCCAGGCGACATGACAGGCAGGAATATACGGGCGTTGCGGAGTCTGCGTAGCAGATCCCGCAGTCAGGACAGTAGCCCCCGACACGCGGGGCCAAAAGCGCCCGGCAGCTTCGGCACAGGGGAAATTCTTGGGCATTTTCGAGCACCGCCGCGCAAAATTGACAGCGGCGACCGACCACATGCAGCACGGCGGCG
>JAWLHW010000193.1:0-4433 GCA_041690155.1 Desulfomicrobium sp.
GCCCGCTTCACCCTGGACGCCATGCCGGGCAAGCAGATGTCCATTGACGCGGACATGCGCGCCGGGGTCATCGACATGAACGAGGCCCAGACCCGCCGTCAGCGCGTGGCCCAGGAAAGCCAGATGTACGGCGCCATGGACGGCGCCATGAAGTTCGTCAAGGGCGACAGCATCGCGGGCATGATCATCGCCGTGGTCAACATCGTCGGCGGGACCATCATCGGCATCTCACAGCATGCGATGACGGCCGGTGAGGCCTTGCACACCTACGGCATCCTGACCATCGGCGACGGCCTGGTCTCCCAGATTCCGTCCCTGCTGGTGTCCATTTCGGCCGGCGTGCTCATCACCCGCACCGGCGACTCCGAGGTTAACGTCGGTTCCCAGATCGGTGAGCAGATCTTTGACCAGCCCAAAGCCCTGCTTATGTCCGGGGGGCTGGTTTTCCTCTTCGCCCTCATTCCCGGTTTCCCCAAACCGCAGCTTTTTGCCCTGGCTGCGGGCCTGGCTGGACTGGGCTACGTGCTGCGTCGCATCAGCCTGCTGCCCCAGACCCATGACGCGCGGGCCGAGCTGAGCAAGTCCCTCAAGCCTTCGGCTGCGCCCAGAAAGTCTGGCAAGCCCATGCCGGCCGGCCAGCGCGACGAGTTTGCGCCCACGGTGCCCATCATCCTCGACATCTCCGAGGACATGGGGGACAGCCTTGATTACGACTCCCTCAACGAGGAACTGGCGACCCTTCGCCGGGCCCTGTACTTTGACCTGGGAGTGCCCTTTCCGGGCATCAACATTCGCCCCAACCCCGGCCTGGAGGATCTGAGCTACTCCCTGCACGTCAACGAGATACCCATGTCGAGGGGGAAGCTGGAGCGGGGCATGGTTCTGGTCCGCGATACGCGCGAGAACCTGCGGATGCTTGGCGTGGATGTGAAAGAGGGCGAGCGCTTCCTGCCGGACGTGGAGCCCCTGTGGGTGCCCGAGGCCCAGAGCCCGAGCCTGGCCCGCGTGGGTATCTCCTGCATGAGCCATCCGCGCATCCTGGCCTACCACCTGTCCCTGATCCTGTCGCGCCACGCCTCGTCCTTCCTGGGCCTGCAGGAGACCAAGTACCTCCTGGACCGCATGGAGGAGCGCGCCCCGGATCTGGTGCGCGAGGCCACTCGCCTCATGCCCACCCAGCGCATCGCCGAGATCTTCCAGCGCCTGGTGCAGGAGCAGGTCTCCATCCGCGACCTGCGCGGCATCCTGGAGGCGCTGGTGGAATGGAGCCCCAAAGAGAAGGACGCGGTCATGCTGGCGGAGTATGTACGTACGGCCCTCAAACGCCAGATCAGCTACATGTACTCAAAAGGGCAGAACATGCTGCCGGCCATTCTCATGGAGCCCGCAGTGGAGGAGACTATCCGCAAAGCCATCCGGCAGACGTCGGCCGGTGCGTTCCTGGCCCTGGACCCGGAGACGACCCAACGTTTCATGAAGGCCGTGGGCGAGGCCGCCGGCAGATACAAGACCAGCACCCAAAAGCCCGTTCTGGTGGTTTCCATGGACATTCGCCGTTATGTGCGCCGGCTCATCGAAGGTGAACATTACGGCCTGGCCGTAGTGTCGTACCAGGAGATCACGCCGGAGATTTCGGTCCAGCCCGTGAACAGGATACGCCTGTAGGGCAAGGCCACGGGGCCGTCGTCAACTTCCAAAGGAGAGGTGATGGAAGTCACTGCCATTAACTATGCCGTGCAGGCCCTGTACCTGGTGCTCATGCTCTCGTTGCCGCCCATCGTGGTCGCCTCGGTGGTTGGCATCATCTTCAGCCTGATCCAGGCCATCACCCAGCTTCAGGAGCAGACCCTGTCTTTTGGCGTCAAACTCATCGCGGTCATCGCGACCCTGTTCGTGTTGGGCGGCTGGCTGAGTGGTCAGATTTTGCGGTATGCGACGGAAATCTTCAACAACTTCTATCTGTTGTGATGGATAACGGGGGGTGCGGATGAATCTGGAAGCCCTCTTTCAGGAACTCCGCGTCATGGACCATCTGCTGGCCGTGATTCTGGGCATGCCGCGCCTGTTCATGATCATACAAACGGTGCCGTTCATGGGCGGCACCATTGTCACCGGCCAGATCCGCGTGGCCGTGGCTTTTGCCTGCTACATGTTCATCCATCCCATGGTCCTTGATCAGCTCGATGTGCCCCAGGTTCTGACCATGGCCGTCATGGGACAGTTGACCCTTGTCCTGCTCAAGGAGAGCCTGCTGGGTTTCCTGATCGGTTTTTTGGCCGGGATGCTGTTCTGGGCCGTGCAATGCGCGGGCTTTTTCATCGACAACCAGCGCGGCGCGTCCATGGCTTCAGGCGCCGACCCCCTGTCCGGGGAGGAGACCTCGCCGCTGGGTTCTCTGCTCTTTCAGTGCGCGGTGTACCTGTTCTTTTCCGGCGGAGCCTTTCTGGCCTTCCTGACCCTGGTCTACTCCAGTTACGAGGTCTGGCCCGTGGCCTCACTGCTGCCCGCAGGTCTCTTCGAGCGCGGCGCGGATGTGCCCCTGTTCTTTGCCGGCAGGGTGGCCTGGCTCATGAGCACCATGCTTTTGCTCTCGGCCCCCATCGTGGCCGCCTGCCTCCTCACGGACATGTCCCTGGGCCTCATTAACCGCTTCGCGGCGCAGCTCAACGTGTATATTCTGGGCATGCCCATCAAGAGCGCCCTGGCGGCCTTTCTCCTGTTCGTGTCTTTTGGGCTTCTCATGACCCAGATCGGAGGGCTTTTCGCCACCATCGGCAACGACCTGTCCGTGCTGAGGATCCTGTTCCATGAGTGAGAAGACCGAGCAACCCACACCGAAGCGCCTGCGGGAGGCGCGGGAAAAGGGCGATGTCTGCAAGAGCCAGGATGTCCCGGCGGCCTTGTCCGTGCTGGCTATCGCCGTGTACCTTTCGGCCATGAGCGAATCCATCTACGAGACTCTCTCGACCATGACGGAAGTGCCCATGATCGTTATGAGCCTGCCCTTCGAACAGGCCCTGCCCCTGGCCGCCGACGTCACGGTGGCGTGCTTCATGAAGCTGGTCATGCCCATCATCGCCCTGGTCATGGCTACCTCCATCGCGTCCAACCTGGCCCAGGTCGGTGTTCTTTTCGCCTTCAAGAGCGCCGTGCCCAAGCTTGAGAACATAAGTCCCTCCAAGTGGTTCAAGAAGGTTTTTTGCGTCAAGAACGCCGTGGAGTTCCTCAAGAACATCCTTAAAGTTGTGGTCCTGTCCTGGGTGGTGTGGATGATCATGTCCGCGCACCTGAAGACCCTCTTCTCCATCCCCAACGGCAACATCGGGCACCTGTGGTCGGTGCTGGGCGCGGCCATGCACGATCTGCTCTATGCCGCGGCCGGCGCTTTCTGTGTCATCGCCGCGGTGGACTACCTCTTCCAGCGCTGGCAGTACACCAAGCAGCACATGATGAGTAAAGACGAGGTCAAGCGTGAATACAAAGAGATGGAGGGTGATCCCATGATCAAGGGCAAGCGCAAGCAACTGCATCAGGAACTGCTGGCGCAGAATACTTTGGGCAACGTGCGCAAGGCCAAGGTCCTCGTCACCAATCCGACCCATTTTGCCGTGGCCCTCGACTACGAGAAGGACAAGACGCCCCTGCCCATCATTCTGGCCAAGGGCGAGGGGCTGCTGGCCCGGCGCATGATGGAGATCGCCCAGGAGGAGGGCATCCCGATCATGCAGAACGTTCCCCTGGCGCGCGCCCTTTTTGAAACGGGCACGGAGAACGCCTATATCCCCAAGGGGCTCATCGGGCCCGTGGCCGAGGTGCTGCGCTGGGTGCAGAGTCTCGGAACCGGCGGCGCGCATGGCAGATAAATCAAGGCGGCACGAATGACCTACGAGAAAAAGTTTCTGGATACGATCATTTCCCTTTGTGATGACCTGGCCTGGGGCCGTCCGGCCAGCGAAGAACAGCTCTTCGACCTGACCCGTCCGGGGGCCGGTCCCGAGGACTACGTCCGCCTGGCCGAGGCCTTCGGCATGATGCTGGTCAAGGTCGCGGGCCGTGAATTTCACCGCGACGAACTTATCGCCGAACTCAAGGCCCGCAACGCCGAACTTGAGGAGATCCGGGCCCTGCTGGCCCAGCGCAACCGGCACCTCATGCAGACCGTGCAGGACGCCTACCAGCCCCGGCGGATCATCGGCAGTTCCGAGGGCATGCGCAAAGTTGTGGACCTGGCCCTGTCCATCGCCCGGCGACCCATCAACACCGTGATCCTCGGCCCTACGGGCGCTGGCAAGGAGGTCGTCGCAAAGATGGTGCACTACAATTCCCCGCGTCGTGAGGGGCCTTTTGTAGCCGTGAACTGCTCGGCCATCCCCGAGAATCTCTTCGAAAGCGAAATGTTCGGCATCGAGAAGGGGGCGGCTTCGGGTGTGGGT
>JAWLHW010000194.1:0-4399 GCA_041690155.1 Desulfomicrobium sp.
ATACATGGCAAGGCAAGGGTTTGGGACTGAAACGACCGGAATGGATGAACCCTCAAAAGGAAAAACCATGAACAATTTTTCAGAGACGTTTGTAAACCAATGGTTCTCGGCCACCTTCGTCTGGACGGACGGGCTTTTGACCCAGACAGACCTGAGCGCGGAACGTAAAGTCCCCACTGCGCCCATTTCGCCCTACGGGGCCGCATTGGAACGGATCATAACGCAGTATGCGGCACTTGATGGCGACGAATGGCCGGATCTGCCTCTGGACAGACGGACCCTGACCACGTTCTCCTTGAAGGTTCTGGATGCTCTGCGCCTGCATACGCCCAGGGGCTCCGTTACAACTTATGGACAGCTGGCCGCTCGCTGCGGCTCGCCCCGGGCGGCGCGCGCGGTTGGTGGCGTCATGGCCAGAAATCCCTGGCCCCTGATTGTACCCTGCCATCGGGTACTGGCCGGCAATCTGGGACTGGGCGGATTCGGCCCCGGAATTGAATTGAAAAAGACCCTGCTCACTCTGGAAAAGGCTCCTCTTCCGGCTTGAACGCAGGGTGGCGCAGCTCCTCATCGACCAGATCGGCATCTTCTGCGTAGAGCCGGACCAGGTTGCGCAGATGGGCAAAGCTCGCCTCATCCATGCGAATGAAATCGATGGCGCCATCCTGCCCGGCGCGGATGATCCGCCCGTGCATGTGCATCCGGAGCCCCGATTCAAGCTCCAGGGTAACCTCGCATTCCTTGCCGGGCAGAATCCACTCCTCCGTGGAACATGCGAGCCCTTTCAAACTCAAATCATGAACCTTCCCCCGGACCCTTTTGCCCTCAAAGGCGATTGTCAGCGGAAATTCAAGGCTGACCCGGCTTCGCTTGCGTCGTTCTTCTGACATGCTTCCTCCCGCCCATGCATGAACCATCTCTAGAAATTCAGATACGTCGGCCGCGAATGCGGCAATCCCTGCCTGGCCATCGCAGACAAGACATTATCCCTGTTACGCAAGTTTGAACCCCGCGTCGACACCCAACCGGGTGCCATGCGCACCAGTTGCCGTACAGTCGGCCAAAAGAAAGCCCCGGAGCTTGGCCGGGGCGTTCTTTTATTCCAGGAATATCTTTTTCTTGGGCCGGGGCGGTTCGGGCTTTGTTTCGGCCGGCTTCTTGCGACTGGGACGAGGGGTTTCCCTGGTCCGCGAGGCATTGTCTTCGGCCGGAGCCTCCGCAGGCTTTGATTTGGGTTCCGCGCGCGGGGGCCGGGGAGCCGACGCAGGGGCCGGGGCCGCAGGGGCTTGCGCACCGCTTGGGGCCGGAACTGCCGTTCCGGAGGGTGCGGCGGCTTCAGGCGCAGCATCATTGCCGCCTTCAGGCTTTACGCCTCCAGACTTGCGCGGACGACGGCGACGACGCTTTTTAGGCGCGGCGGCCGGCTGCCCTTCTTCCGTTGTCTTCTCCTCGGGAGTGCTGCCTGACTCTACGGAGTCAGCAGCCAGGGCCTCATCTCCAGTCTCGACCCGAGCAGGCGCAACCTGTGGAGCGGGCTTCGGCGGACGGGGACTCCGGGGAGGCTGAATCTTTTCCGGCGTGACCTCCGGCGCAGCCTCCCGGGATTCACTTGCGACCACAGGAGTTGCCGCAGGTTCAAGAGCGTCTGGCTGAGCATCCGAGGCATCCTGCGATGCTTCAGGGCGGGACTGATCGCGCAAGGCTGTATCGGCTCCAGCGGCCGGTTTTTTGCGGGACCGCTTGCGCCGGCGCTTCTCGCCTTCGGGGCGGCCGTTCTCGGTCGGCAAAGGCGCTCCGTTCGAGGGCTGCTCGGCCTGGGTGTTCTCAGCCGGAGGTGCTGGCTGGGGAGCGGGCGCCCTCGGCGCTCTGGGCGCAGCGGGCCGGGCAGGCATGGATTGAGGTCTGACAGGGCGGACCATGTCGACCAATTTTTCCGAGGGCTGCTCCAGCGGGGCATGAAAGGTATCCTGGTAGAATTCGTCCACCAGCATGGCCAAAAGAGCGCGCGATTCTTCGTTGGCCGCAAGCTCGCCCACAGTGCGCATGAACCGCTGCATCCGCTCTTTTTGAATATTGTCAGCCTTGCGCAGGCGCGCTTCGAGCAGGAACACGGCACGCTGGGAGATAAGCGTTTCAAGCTCCTCGTCGGCAGGCAGGGGCTGTTCGACCATGGGGATGGAGAATTTCTTGGCGATCTGCTCAAGCTCGATCTCTTCCATGCCCGAAACAAAGGATATCGCGACTCCGGCGGCTCCGGCCCTACCCGTGCGCCCGGTGCGATGCACGTAAGCTTCATGATCCTGAGGCGGCTGATACTGAAAGACATGGGACAGCTCGTGGATGTCGATGCCGCGCGCGGCCACATCCGTGGCCACCAGGAACTTGAGCTTGTTCAGGCGCAGCTTCTCAAGCACCTCTTCCCGCGCAGCCTGGGTCAGGTCGGCGCTGATCTCGCCCACATCGTAACCGAACCGCCTGAGCACCGTGGAAACGAAATGCACATCCGCCTTGGTATTGCAGAAGATGATGGCCGAGGCCGGGTTCTCCTGCTCGATGATCTTGACCAGGATGCGGCTCTTCTGCATGGCCGGCACCTTGTAGACCACATGCAGGACGTCACTGACGTGAACCTGGGACTGGCTCAGGGATACAAAGACCGGCTCTTTCAAAAACTGCTGGGCCAGGCGCTTCACGTGCCCGGGATAGGTCGCCGAGAACATGGCCGACTGCAACCCGCGCGGCAGGTAGCGCTGCAGCTGCTTCATGTCCGGATAAAAACCCATGGACAACATGCGGTCGGCCTCATCGAAGACCAGGATCTTCAGCCGGTCAAGGTTGAGGTTCCCCTTGAGCAGGTGATCGAGGATGCGGCCGGGCGTGCCGATAATGAGCTGCGCCCCGTCTTCGAGTCCCTGGATCTGGCCCTTGTAGCCCACGCCGCCGTAGATGGAGAGGGGCTTGATGCCGATCTCCCGGCCCAGTTCCTCGGCATCGCGGGTGACCTGCACGGCCAGCTCGCGGGTGGGAACCAGGACCAGAGCCTGCGGCGCGCCAAGCCCTGTTTCAATGCGGTCCAGAATGGGCAGCAAAAAGGCCCCTGTCTTCCCGCTGCCGGTCTGAGACTGAACCATGACGTCCTGTCCGCCAAGCATGAACGGGATGGTTTGCACCTGCACCGGCATGAGCTCGGGCCAGTTCAAGCGGGTCGCCGCTGCCTGCAGAGTCTGCGGCAGGTCGGCCATGGAAAATGCCTTGCCTTCGAAATTCTCGGTTTGGGAGCCCTCGCGTGGGGCATCACCAAAATCAGTGGTGTCTGTCATAAGTGTCCTACACAGTTTCTGCGTGCATGCGATCCAGAATTCCAAGCACCATTTCGATGACGGAATTGCTGACCAGCATGCCCTCACGTGTCAGTTGAAGATGACCGGCGCGGAGGCGAACCAACCCGCTGGAGCGCAATTGCTCGACAGCCGGGTGGCGCCACGGAAATTCCGTTCCGGTCGTTGCCTTAAATTTTTCCAGGTCAAGCCCGGCGCTCGTGCGCAGGGTCAGCATGACCATTTCCTGCAGGCGCGTACGCGCCGACAAAACCTCAATCTCGTTTCGCTCAATGCCCTCGGCCACAACTCCTGCATACTCGTCAAAAGCTGCGGGGTTCGACCACCTGCGATCCTTGATGGTGGAAACCGCCGCCGGGCCAAGGCCCAGATACTCGGCTCCCGTCCAATAGCCCAGGTTGTGACGGCTCTCCCGTCCCGGGCGGGCATAATTCGAAATTTCGTAATGAACATATCCGTTCGATTGCAGAAATTCCGATCCGTCCATGTACATCCGGGCGCCGGTCTCCTCGTCCGGCAGGGTCAGCGCCCCCTCCTCGACCTTGCGCGTCAGGGCCGTACCGTCCTCCAGACTCAGCCCATAACAGGAGAGATGCTCAGGCGACAACTCCACGGCCGCTGCCAGATCATTCATCCAGCGTTCACAAGTCTGACCGGGCAGCCCCCAGATCAGGTCCAGACTCAGATTCGAGAACCCCGCCGCCCTCGCGGCATGCACGGCCAGACGCGCCTGCGCGCTGTCATGAGGTCGCCCGAGCATGGCCAGCAGATCGTCCTGCAGGCTCTGCACCCCGAGACTGAGCCTGTTCACCCCAAAGCCTCGCACACTGCCCAGAAATCCGGGCTTGAGCACAGAATCCGGGTTGGCCTCCAGAGTGATCTCGGCCTCGTCGCTCAATTCAAAGCAGGTGCCAGCCGCCTCCAGCAGGGCCCCAATCTGTGCGGGCTCCAAAAGCGACGGAGTCCCGCCTCCGAAATAAACCGACTCCACCGGGACCCGGCCCTGAATTACCGCCCAACCCTCCATCTCCTGCAGGACATGCTGCACATAAAGCGCCGCT
>JAWLHW010000195.1:0-4367 GCA_041690155.1 Desulfomicrobium sp.
CACAAGAGGTTCGCGCCCATGCCCGTGCCCATGGGGTCGCGGTTCACGCCGACGATGCCGGTCAGGGCTCCGCCGTATGGGTCCAGGGCCGAGGGGCTGTTGTGGGTTTCGACCTTGATGCAGACGTTGATGTCTTCGCTGAAGCGGATCACACCGGCGTTGTCCTTGAACACGGACAGGCAGAAGTCGTCCTTGCCCATGCGCTGGCGCAGCTGTTTGGTGCTGCCCTGAATGTACGTCTTGTAGAGGCTGTTGATTTCTGCCGTGGTGCCGTTTTCACGGTTTTCGTAGCTGATGCGGGAGCTGAAGATCTTGTGCTTGCAGTGCTCGGACCAGGTCTGGGCCAGGCATTCGAGCTCCGCGTCCGTGGGCGCTGCGGGCAGGCCTTTGGCCTTGCGGTGGGCAACGACCGCGGGGTTTGCATAATAGTCGCGAATGCAGCGCATCTCTTCCAGGTTCAGCGCCAGGATGTTTTCGCGGCTCAGCCGCATGAGGGCGTCATCATCCATGGTGCTCAAATCAACGATATCAACGGTGCTGGAGGCTTCGCCCGTGACCGCAGCCGTGCTGACCGGAAAACCGGGGTTTGCGGTCCAGGTGGCCCTGTCTGCGATCTGGAAGCGCTGGATCAGCTCGTTGGCCAGCAGGTCCCTTGCGATGTGTTCCACTTGGGCCCGGTCCAGGTCGCCGGTGATCAGGTACTGAGTGGAGGTGTAGACCGCTATGCTGGCGTCGCGGTTTCCGAGCACGGTGCGCAGGGTTTCGTGGGCTGTGCGGCCCTCGTTGTCTGTTACGCCGGGGCGAAAGCCGACTTCGATGATCCAGTCGAAGTCCGTGGCGGCTGGAGCCGTCTGGGCCGTATGCAGGACCGGGTCGTGCAGGGCGCCGGCTTCAATGGCCTGATCCACCTGTTCTTCGCTCAATCCGTCGATGGTATAGATCCGGATGATCCGGACCTGATCCACGGTCAGGCCAAGTTCGTTCTTGATCTTGTGGGCGGTCTTGTTGCCCTGGGTATCGGTAACTGCCTTGCGCAGAGCCACTTCGACTCGGATCGGCATGTTGTTCTCCTACGGTAACGCTTATGGTTCAGGGGTGCTGGTTGGTTTGCAGGTGCACTATGGCGTTTCCGCCTTGAGCTTTGGCTTGATAGTTGGCTTTGTCGCAGCGTTCAAGCAGGGATTGCGAGGTGTCCCCGGGCTCAAGCATGCTCATGCCGATGCTTAAAGTGACCTGTTCATGATGCAGTACGCTGAATTCTTTCTGAATTCTTTCGGCAATCGTCAGCAGGTTGTCCACGGTGGAGTTGCTGGAGATGACGACGAATTCATCTCCACCGAAGCGGCAGGGAAAATCCAGGCCCTTGCGCAGAATGCGTCGCAGGAGCTGCCCCAGCTCTTTCAAGGCCTTGTCGCCGCCGTGGTGGCCGTGGGTATCATTGAAGAGCTTGAATTTGTCGATGTCGAAAAAGATCAATCCGAGCGGGGTTTCGGTGCGTTTGGCGCGCGACATTTCCCTGTCCAGCAATGGCTGGAGGTGATGCCGGTTGAAAACCTGGGTCAGGGAATCGAAAAGAGCCTGCTCCCGGATCTTGCGCTCCAGCCTGCGGATGGTCGAAATGTTGCGGCCGACAACAAGTCCGTAGTCGGTTCCGAACGAGAAGCGGGAAAAGACGAGTTCGAGCTGCAGGTGTTCGTCGTCAAGGACGATCTGCACTTCCACCGCAGCCTGGCTTTGTTCCAGAAATTCCAGGTCCCACGCTTCTTCCTGTGCGTTCATGGGCCGGGTCAGCTCAAAGAGGTTGCGTCCGGTCAGGAACGCGCTGTGGCGGCCGGAGGCAAAGGTGATGGTCCCTTTTTTGTCCGTGGTGAGGACCATGTCCTGCATGGAGCCGAGCAGACTGTTCAGGAAGTCCCGCTGATGCAGGGCTTCGAATTCGAGCACCCGAATTTCGGCCAGATCCTGGACCATGGCCAGAACGTTAGTTTGCGAGCCCTGGCTGATTTTGTAACCAGCCAGGGAAAAGGACGAGGTTGCGGGCTTTTTGCCGGGGCCCAGCGGGCAATGGATGGCGCAATGACTGTCCTGGCAGGGATCGCGCAGGAAATCGCGCCAGCCTTGTGCGGCCTGTCGCGCCTGCTCCGGACCTTTGTCCTGGGCCAGTCGGTCTTCAAGCTGATCTGCCCCGTCAAGAAAATCGGTGAAGGTGGGGTTGGCCCGTAAAATACGCCCTTGTATGTCGAGCAGGGCCACTCCGGTGGGAAGAATATCAAGCAACTCGGCCTTGATCTCAAGTTGTCCGACGGTGCTGGACTGGCGCCGGATGCTGCGGGCCAGGAGGCGGGTGTAGAGCGTGGCCTCGGCTTTGGTCTGGCAGGCATCCTCGGTGCTGTCGTTCAAGCGCAGTTCTCCGACCACGCGTCCCTCGGCTTCCAGAGGGAATGCTGAGTCCGAAAAGGTCCGGAGCTTTTCGAGGGTCGGGGCGATGTCGGGTCCGTGCACCCCGGCGTCATTGAGGATGAATCTTTCCCAGAGCCTGTTGGCAGGAGCGTGCAGGATGATCTCGGCTTTGCGGCAGTCCCAGTTCCAGCGCAGGTGCCTGCCGATACATGCCGCGATGGCCGCGTTGCCGCCGGTCAGCCCCTCGATTTCCTTGGCCTGGTGATGAAAGTCCTGAATGGATTGCAGGGAGTGGGCGTAAAGCCTGTCCTCGGGGGCGAGGTCTTTGACGTTCATGGCCGTGGAGAGTTCCGCAAAAAGAGTCGCGCATTGGCGGCGCAGTCCGTCCATGCCTTCCGGTGGGAGGGCTCCGGCTTTGGCCAGGAGAAAACTGAGCTGGTTCAGGCTGTCCGGAGCCGGATCGGTGCGAAATTCCGCTTCCGCCCATCTGGTTCCGAGGATGACCGCCTGGGTCAGGGGCGGATAGTCAAAAACATGTTCCAGGTCATGATGGGCGGTGATGGCCGCGATCATGGGCTCGGGAAAACTCCACTGCGTGAGCAGTTCGGCGGTCAGGCTGGAGTGATCCTCCGGAAGATAGTCCTGCCAGGATGTGAACGTTGGGCCGGTGTTGACAAAATCCGGCTGCTTGAGATGCGGCAGGAGGTGTTCGGGAAAGTTGGCGGCGTAGAGAAGCAGGGAGAGGTCTTTGACCAGGGCGCAGATATAGGCGGTTTCCGCTTCCTCCGGGGCCAGGCGCTCAGCGATCAGCTGTGCGCCCAGCGCTGCCCAGATGATGATGCGCCAGTTGGCAAAGGTGTCGAAACCGTTTTTTTCCAGTATCGAATTCAGGTTTTTTTGCAGGGACAGGGACAGGGCGATGCGCAGGATCTCGTTGTCGCCGAGGATGATCGCCGCCCGTTGCACGTCGGAAATTTTGCTGGTCTGTCCGTAGTAGGGCGAGTTGACCAGGGAAAGGATGGCTGTGGCCAGGGCCGGATCAAGCTTCAGGATGGAGGCAATGACTCCGAAGTTCGGTTCGGACTTGACCGCCTCCTGGAGAAGTTGGGCCGTGGCTGGCGAAAAGGTCGCTTTCAGGCTTGCGCGCAACGAGGTTGCGAGATTGCGAGGGGGAAGGCGATCCTGAATTGGCATAGCTACTTGTCTCTTGTCAGGACGAATTCGATCATGGCTCCGAGCAGTTTTTTCTCCAGGCATTCGGGTAGCACGGCAAGCGCCTGGCTGGCTAGTATCAAATAGGATTTGGCTTCATCCCGGGTTCTTTCGGCAAAGCCCTGTCCCACGACATCGGCGATGATCTGGTCCTGTCTGACGGGGTGCAGATTAACGTCCGTGAGTTCCCGGGTGATGATTTCGCGCTGGTCCGCGGGCAGGGATTCAAGGTACAGGAGCAGGGGCAGGGTGAACTTGCCTTCGCGCAGGTCCCCGCCCAGGGGCTTGCCCGAGGTGTCGGCCCGCGAGGTGTAGTCCAGGGCGTCGTCCACCAGCTGGAACGCGATGCCAAGGTTCAGGCCGAAGGTCTTGGCTCCCGCCCGCGTCCGCTCGGAGCCTTCGGCCGCGATGACGCCGAACTCGCAGGCCGACTGGATCAGGTAGGCCGTCTTGCCGGTGATGATCTCGATGTATTCGGCCCGGGTGATGTGCGCCTTGCGGATGGCGGCGATCTCCATGATTTCGCCCGTGGCCGTTTGCATTATGGCCTTGGAGATGCAGGAGGTCAGGGCCGGATTGCCCGTGCGGGCCACGATCTCGTTGGCCAGCGCCAGGAGCACGTCACCGGCCAGCACCGTGGGCGTGATGCCGAAAAGGGTGTGAGCTGCGCGTTTTCCCCTGCGCAGTTCCGCGTTGTCCAGGATGTCGTCGTGCATGAGTGTGGCCGAATGCAAAAATTCCAGGGAGCTGGCCAG
>JAWLHW010000196.1:0-2205 GCA_041690155.1 Desulfomicrobium sp.
GATCCGCGGCAATTTCCATGAGACGGGCGGCGCGCTCCTGGTCAAAAAGCAGGATCTCAAGCCAGGCCTCGATGCCCAGGAGCATGGCCGGCAGGTCCAAAGGGGCGGTGACCACGGCGCAGACGGGTTTTGCAGGGCCGAACTCCGCCGCCAGAAGGCGCGTGGATTCGACGAGGTAGTTCACGCCATGATCCTGCAGCAAGCCCTCGCCCAGCGATTCGACCGCTTCCTGCCCCCGAAACGGGGGTTTGCGGATGTTGGGTGGAAAATTGTCCAGCCAGATCCCTTCCCCTCCGTAGGCCAGGGCTTCAAAGGGCAGAGCAAAGGGGGTGAACACGATATCCGGGTCGATCAGGCGCACGACCTCGCGCTGTCCTTCGAGATAACGCCCGGGTTCGGAATAATACTCCCGGGTCGAACATCCCGAGAGCCTGGACCCATAAAGGCTAAGGGCCAGTGTAAAGGCCCGACGGTCCGCAGGCTCACCGCGCAGGGCGCAAAGCACACGCTCCATACTGGTCATATCCCCTCCGCCTCCAGGCTTTTGGCCCAAAGCCGGTCAAACAGTTCCGGAGCCTGGATGGCGCTGGAGGCGGTGCCGTCGCCACCGACTTCCAGCGTAAGTTCCGGCCGCAGCTTGAAGACCGCTCCACCCACGGCCAGTTGAACCTTGCCGCCCAGTCCCTGGGCTTCCATCTCGGCTCTCAGGGCGCGGATATTCTCAGCCGTAGTCAGCATCATGGCCGAGGCACCGATAACCCTCGCATTGTGCTGCAGGGCCGCGGAAATAAAGTCCTGCGGTGTTACGTCGTTGCCCAGATCAATGACTTTCCAGCCAGCGGCGCGCAAAAACACCGCGACCATCTTGCGTCCCAGCGAATGATAATCGTCCTCCACATTGCCCAGCACCACCGGACCCTTGACATCCAGCGGCAGATCCCCGCCGGATTCGACAGCGGCGACCAGCAGGTCCTCGGCGATTTTTCCGGCCACATAGCCTTGGGCCAGGGATAAATTTTCCAGATGCCAGGCGTTCCCGACCCGCTCCAGCACCGGCTCGAGCAACTCGTTGACCGCCGACTGGAAACCGTGCGCTTTGGCATGTTCCAGCAACAGCCCCAGAGCCTCCTCACGCTCGGCGTTAAGCATCAATGAATACAAGGCTTCCCTGCGCGACTCCAGATTCTTTTCAGTCATGATCGCTCCCTTGCAAGCTTGGGCAGTAGATTCTTGACTGTTTGATCACACTCTCCGGGTCTTTGCAACGTGTCCTACTCCAGCGCACCGATTGTCTTACATTCTTTTTAGACAGGTGAGGGTCTTGATTTTCAGCGATGAGGCAGGTCCCCTTTTTGGGGCAACCTGTTTAATGAGGGATGGTTCCGAACAGCACAACTCGCTTCTCTGTTCCCTTGGCTTTATACATTGCGGTATCGGCATTTTTGAAAAGAATGTCTGCAGTTTCTCCATCTTCTGGATACATGGCAATGCCTATACTGCTTGTTATGGAAAGAACCGTTCCATTAAACTCGCAAGGTTCTGCAATCCGGTTTACCAACTGCTCTGCAAGGCGAGTCACGTCGGCGTCTTGCTTGATTTCAAGCAGCAGACACACAAATTCATCGCCGCCCCAACGACTGACCATGTCTCCACCACGAACGAATGACTTTAAACGCTTTGCCACCGTCAGCAACGCCTGGTCCCCCATGCTGTGGCCATAAGAGTCGTTGATGGTTTTAAATTTGTCGATATCAATAAAAAGGACGGCGAGTCTCCAACCGTGCCGCTTTGCCTGGATCAGCCCGTGCTCGAACGCCTGTTCAAACGACGCACGATTCGGAAGGCCGGTCAGTACGTCCTGAAGCGCGATTTGTTGTGCTATTTCCACGTCCACTTGGGATTTTGATAAATCCTCGCGCACTACGGCCAGGTCGGTCTTTGTATCGACGAGTTCGGATTCGATGACCATCCGCTCAGCCATTTCATTGGCGAGTTTGATGTTAACCACTCTCAAATCTTCTGCGGCTTTTGTGACCTTGTGTTCAACATCCTTATTCTGGATGAGGGCCTGTTCCATAACCTGAACAGTGACCTTTTCCTGCTTAAGAGCCTCATTTACCACGGTGATGTCACCGGCAGCCTTCTTGACGGATCTCTTTATTTTTTCATTTTTTTTAAGCACTTGTCCGAGCAAAGCTTTTTTGA
>JAWLHW010000196.1:2305-4366 GCA_041690155.1 Desulfomicrobium sp.
CATGGAGCTTGCGTGCGCTGGCACTTCCTTGGCGGACAGGCGGTGCCAGACTTTAACCCTAATGGGTGCCTGTAAATTCGATAAGCCCCGCAAAAGCGGAAAAACCGACACCGAACCCGAGGAGCATGCCTTTCTGGCCGGGCTTTGGAAGACCACTGTCGAGCAGTTGCCGCAGCACAAACAGGACCGTAGGTGACGACATGTTGCCGTAGTTTTGAAAGATGTCATAGGAAAAACGCAGATCCTCACGGGTAAGCTCCAGTTCCTTGGAGACCTGGTCCAGCACCACCGTGCCGCCCGGGTGCACCGCCCACCAGTCGATGTCAGTGGCCGAGAGGCCGTGCCAGGCCAGAAGCCGGGATGCCACCTCCTTGCCGGTGCGCGCCCCGACGATGGGCACGCGCATGCTCAGGTGATTCCGCAAAAGGCCACCTTCGGTCCGGTAACACAGCTCCGCGCGGTGTTTGGGAAAAAGCCCCGCGGCAAAATCCACCATGCGCGCCAGACCGCCCGGACGGTCGTCAGGCAGGAGATCGAGCACCGCTGCGGCGGCGCCGTCACCAAAAATGCAATTGCTCACCACCTGTTCCGGATCATGGCTGGGGAAAATGGTAGCCGTGCAGATCTCCACCGCTATGCTCAGGATCGGGCCCTCCACACTGCGTAACAGCATGCCCGCGGCGGATTCAAGATTGGGAATGGCCGCGCCGCACCCCATGCCCATCAGGTCCTGGAAACGGATGGAAGTCCTGAGTCCCAGATCCTGGGCGATATACGAGGAAAGGCCCGGGCAGAGATAGCCGGTGCAGGTGTTGACGATCAGACCCGCGATCTCGCCGGGTTCGACGCCAGCCTCCTCAAGGGCGCGGTCCGCGGCGGCGACAGCCGTGGAACGGCCGTAGGAAAGAAAGCGTGCCAGGAGTTTGTCGGGATCGGTTTCAAGAGCGTCATCCGTGGTCTCCATCCCCAGATAGCGACCCTTGATCTTCCCATCCAGAAGGATGCGGCGGTATAGATCCTGTTCTGCCTGTTTTAAGGGATAGCGCGTGTTGAAAAACTCGTAAGCCTCCTCTTGCGTTGCATAAAGGGGCGGCGTGGCCGTGCCCAGGCCTCTGAGAATGACGCTGTTCATATGTGTTCTCCCTGATTGTATCGAATGATGGCGGCAACGCGAAACCAGCGGGCCGGAGCCACCGAAACCGTGACCCCGTCGAGTTGCTGCAACAAAGCCCTGAGTTCAGGGATCTTGAAACCGCGTCTAATGGAAAGCAGGGCGTCATGCCGGACTCCGGCCGACATGCCGGTCCCCGTCAGCAGCAACCGCGCCCCGAAGTCCGCCAGCCGGGAACGCCGCAGGTCGTTGATCAGCACGCTCCCGCGCACGAAACCTCGAAGCCGTCGCAGCAGCGCGAGGATGTGCTCGTCGCTGAAATGATGAACGCACATGGAGGCCACGGCGCAATCATATGGTTCTGAAGGGTGATGGCTGAAGGCGTCTTCCTGCAGCAACCGCACCGCCGGGTCGCCTGCTTTTGCGAGCTGTCCGCGTGCGATATCCGTCGCATGATCAGCCATTTCCAAGCACGTGAAATGCATGGGAATGCCGCTTCGCCGCGCCCACCGACTCACCGCGAGCGGGATGTCACAGCTGCCCGAGCCGATGTCGAGCACCCGCAGCGGGGCCGCGTCATGATGCCCCGCCGTCTCGTCGTGCAGGAAACGCCGCACGACCCTGATGCCGCCGAAGCAGCCATTGACCAGCTCCATGAAACGGTAGCTTGCGGCGGCCAGTTCGGGGTCACAGTCCGGCCGATCCAGAAATTCTTGCGTCGTTGCGCGGGAATCAAACACCCCAGAGCCCTCCCGTTGCCATGGCATCATCCATCTCTTCGTATTTTTTTAGCACTTCGGCCCGGTAGCCGGGCGAAATCGAAACGGCCTGCGCGGCAATCCCCTCGCAATAGCCACACGTCCGGCAGTCCAGGGAGGCGCAGTCCCGAGCGCGAAAACCGTCCAGGAACGTATCCGGAATTTGCGATGCGTCTATGCGGATCGGGCTCT
>JAWLHW010000197.1:0-4320 GCA_041690155.1 Desulfomicrobium sp.
CCTGAGCAAGGCTGTCTGCGCCGTATTTTTGCGGCGAAAGCCCTTCGGCGGCGGCATCCGTCAGGATAGCGACCGCCTCCACTGCCTCGCTGACAGGCCTGCCATCCCTGAACCAGAGCATGCTGTCGTCGGCAAGGGCCGTCGCGCCCCAGGAGCCCGTCAAAAAAAACAGCCCCAGCAAGGCGGACACAATCCATGGATGCGGCATTGCTTGGGCCTGAAGGCGCGCAGGATAAACACGGTAACGACAGCTCAAATCGAATCTCTCCATATGCAGTTACAAAAATCCAATCCCCGATGACTAAAATCCATCCCGTGCCGTGATCGGAACCGAAAATATCTGTTCCGTCAAAGAACGCACAAACGCCACTCATGCCCTTTGACAAAAAGGAGCATGAATGGCGTTATAGTGTTGACCACTGCGTAGTTCAAGCTGAAAGAACCAGGAAACCCGATTTGGTTTGCTAGTTTACAGATGCCTTGAACTCGTCGCGTCTGTTCTTGGCCCAGGCTTCCTCATTGGAACCGGGAACTGCCGGGTATTCTTCACCATAACTGATGATCGTCAGGCGATCGGAAGCGATGCCCAGCAGAACCAGATATTCATAGGCTGCCCGTGCCCGGCGCTCGCCAAGAGCCATGTTGTACTCGTTGGTCCCGCGCTCGTCGCAATGCCCCTCTATGAGAAGGATCAGGTCCGGATGCGTCTTCAGCAACTCTGCCTTTTCGGCCAGAACCTGGCGGGACTGATCCGACAGATCGCTTTTGTCGAACGCAAAATAGATCCGATCGGCTCCGAGCTTGTCGATGGCCTGACGCTGCAATTCGGCCAGACGCTGCGCTTCAATCTGTTCGGTGCTCAAGCCGCCAGTGTCCGGGCTCGAAGCTGCGACCGAGGTTCCGGCAGGGGTGGAACTCACTTTTTTGGAACACCCGCTGGCCATGGCGAGACTGAACGCCAGAATAATCAATACGAACATGCTAAGTTTTCTCATGAAATCCCCCTGTAGTGAAGATGTTGAAAAATATACTCATCCATTTTTGCCAGATGATTTAACACATCTGCAAAACAAAGTGTAGGATAATTATTCCAAGCAACTCATTACCGGCCGAAATCTGTTAATCAGGCGACAACCCGTTGACCTTTATCTTGGGAAGGTTAAAAAGAATGCCCTGATGTTCGGGGCCGAGACGCCTGCAAAAAAACTTTTCCCGCAAACTTTGAACCCATTCGAGGACACCGGCGTGAAACGTTCACAATTCGGTCCTTCACTTCCCGCGGCCTTGCAATGTTTCCCATCTGTGCTAAATTTAAACCATGAAATCGACCTGATATGGCAACAAACCATCTGCCAGGAGGTAGAGTGATGAGCATGTTTTCCAAAATTCTGTGTCCAGTGGATTTTTCCGAATCCAGCGCGGACATCGCCAGGACGGCCAGGGAGTTCGCCCTCAAATTCAATGCCGAAATTCTTGTCGTGTATGTCGCGCCATCGATGATCCAGTATGAAATCTTCGACCTGCCTGCCGCCTCCCTGCCGCAGCTAGTCGGAGATATTGTCACCGGAGCGGAAAAAACCATGAACGAATTCGTTTCCAAACACTTCTCCGATGTCCAGGCGACAGGAAAGGTGGTCAGCGGTGACGCAGCCGAAGCCATCGTCAACCTGGCCCAGGCGGAAAAAGCGGACATCATCATCATGTCCACGCATGGCCGCCAGGGTCTGAACCGCCTTCTTTTCGGTTCTGTGGCCGAAAAAGTCGTCAAGACATCGGCCGTGCCCGTCATGACCATCCGCCCTCAGTAATAAAAATCTTCCTGCGGCCTCCCGGGGCCGCAGGATCCTGCCATGTTAGCCAGATTTCATTCCCTCCGGTGCCGTTGTGGCACGGCGTGCTCAGTAGTCGCTTACGCGCTGACCATGCTGTGCGTGATCTGGATCGTGCTGCGCGGGGCGGAGAGCTCGGGCTATAACTGGCAATGGTACCGGATCCCGCGCTTCATCCTGCTCCCGGACGGCAGCCCCGGCCCCCTGTTGCAGGGCGCGGGCATCACCCTGCTCGTTTCGGGCCTGGGATTTGTCGGCGCGGCAATCCTCGCCCTGGGCACGGCGCTGCTGCGCCTCTCGGGCTCCGTGGTCGGTCAGGCCGCGGCCCGCTGCTACCTGGAAGTGATCCGCAACACTCCGCTGCTGGTCCAGATATTCTTTGTCTATTTCGTTGTCGCCCCGGCCGTGGGGCTCGGACGGCTGCCGTCGGCCGTGCTGGCCCTGGCCCTGTTCGAAGGAGCCTACGCTTCGGAAATCATCCGCGCCGGGATCCTGGCCATCCCGCGTGGGCAATGGGAAGGCGCGCTGAGCCTCGGCATGAGCAGGGCCAGCATCTACAAGCAGGTCATCCTGCCGCAGGCTTTGCGCAACATCCTGCCCCCGCTGACCAGCCAGGCCGTATCGCTCATAAAAGATTCGGCCCTGGTCTCGACCATCGCCATTTACGACCTTACCATGCACGGACAGGCCATTATAGCGGAAACTTTCCTGAGCTTTGAAATCTGGTCTGTCGTAGCGGCCATCTATCTTATATTTACAGTTACGCTGTCGTCACTGGCCAGACTGCTGGAAAAACGTTCATCATCACCACACTTGGAGGACTCATGTACAAAATAACCGCAATTTTAATCTTGTGCCTCAGTCTTGGAACAGGGTTCATGCCGAGGGAGAGTTCGGCGGCTGAAAAAAGCGTGCTCGATCAGGTCATGGAACGGGGAGTGCTGCGTGTGGGCTTCGATACCTTCGTGCCCTGGGCCATGAAGGACAAGAATGGTGAATACATCGGGTTTGAAATCGATGTGGCCCGGCGCGTGGCTGCGGACATGGGCGTCGAGATAGAATTCGTGCCCACCAAATGGTCGGGCATCATCCCGGCCCTCTTGACCGGAAAATTCGACATCATCATTGGCGGCATGGGTATCCAGCCCTCCCGTAATCTCAAGGTCAACTTCAGCAGCCCCTACGAATTTTCCGGCATGTCCCTGGTCGCAAGCATCGCGGCGGCGCCGGACCTGTCCTCCCTGGACGACTTCAACAAACCCGAGATCATCCTGTCCGCGAAAACCGGGGCTACCTCCGTGGCCGCCGCAAAGAAGCACATGCCCAAAGCCACCGTGCGCATGTTCGACGACGAGGCCCAGGCCCTGCAGGAAGTCCTGAACGGCAGGGCGCATGCCATGGTCGCATCGGCCCCCTTTCCCGAACAGCAGGCCATTCGCAACAGCGACAGGCTCTACCTGCCGCTGCAGGGTGATACCTTTACCAAGGAGCCCATCGGCTTTGCGGTGCGCAAGGGTGACCACGATTTCCTGAATTTCCTGAACAACTGGGTGCTGGTGGCCGGAACCGAGGGCTGGCTGGCCGAGAGATATGCATACTGGTTCAAGACCATGGATTGGGAAGCTCAGATCAAGTGATTCCTTCAATGCGCCAGATCCCGGGCGACGGACTCCGGGCGGGACGCGGCCCAGGGTCGCCCCTGACAAAACTCGATGCGGTCCTGCTCGTTTTCTTTGCAGGCTGCATCGGGTATATTGTCTGGCGCGTAACCGCCCAGAATGCAAAGCCCTGGGAGTGGACCGTACTGGGTCAGTACCTGGTGCGCGCGGACGGGGGGCCGGGCCTGCTGCTGCAGGGCCTTTTTACGACCATCCGCCTGACCTGCTGGTCCGCACTCATCGCCCTTTTTCTGGGCGTATGGGCGGGGCTGGCACGAACCAGCCCGAGCCTGTACCTGCGCCTTGTGGGCAGCACCTATGTCGAACTGTGCCGCAATCTGCCGCCCCTGGTTCTCATTTTTCTGTGTTATTTTTTTCTGGCCGACCAGATCGCCCCGACCCTCGGCCTGCAGGACGCGCTGCGCACGGCCCCGGACGGAGTCAAGGCCGTGGCCGGAGTGCTGATAGGCCGCCTGGATCAGGTCGACGCCTTTGTCACGGCGGCCTTCACCCTCGGGCTCTACGAAGGGGCCTATGTAGCTGAAATCGTGCGCGGCGGGATTCGATCGGTGGATGCCGGGCAATGGGAAGCGGGGCGCGCACAGGGATTCACGCGCTTTGGGCTCATGGCTTACATCATCATGCCCCAAGCTGTGCGCAACATGATCCCCCCGCTGGCCGGGCAGGTCATCTCCACCATCAAGGATTCGTCCATCGTGTCGGTCATCTCCATCCAGGAACTGACCTTTCAGGGCATGCAACTCATGGCCACGACCTACCTGACCATGGAGGTCTGGACCTGCGTGGCGCTCCTCTACTTCGTTTTGACCTTC
>JAWLHW010000198.1:0-4319 GCA_041690155.1 Desulfomicrobium sp.
GGATGTATGTTTGTTTGCATCAGTCCTCCCTGGGCACCACGGAAGCGGTCAGGATGCCTTCGGCCACGACTTTGCCGTCGACCATGGCCTTGCCGTTGGTCTTCCACATGCTCATCTTGTGGCGCTCGTAGGTGACGTGCAGATGCAGCTGGTCACCGGGAAACACGGGGCGTCGAAAACGGACTTTTTCCATGCCGGTGAACAGAAATATCTTGCCTACGGTGTCCGCCGCCGGAAGGCTTTTAATGACCATGATTCCGCCTGCCTGCGCCAGCGCTTCAAGAATGAGCACTCCGGGCATGACAGGATAGGACGGAAAATGACCCTGAAAAAAGGGTTCGTTGATGGATACGCTCTTGATGGCGTGCACGGATTTCATGGGCTCGAAAGAGAGCACCCGGTCCACCAGCAGGAAGGGGTAGCGGTGCGGAAGCAGGTCCAGAATGTCCCGGCTCACAATTTCGCCATTCTCAGGTTTGTTGATCATAGAATTACCCTTTGTTCGCAAGTTCTTCCCGGAGTGCAGCCAGTTCCTTTTCCAGTTTGCCCAAGCGCCGCTTCATTTCCGGCAGCTTGGGCAGCATGGCCGATGCCCGTAAAAAAGATCCATGGGGCATGACCGGAATGCCGCTCAAGTCCTGACCTGGCGGCACGTCCTTTCCGACGCCGGACTTGGCGCCGATGCGGCAACCGTCTCCAAGGCTCAGGTGCCCGGCGACTCCGACCTGTCCGGCCAGAACCACCCCGTCTCCCAGGCTTGTCGACCCGGCGATACCGACTTGCGAAACAATTATGCAGTTTCGTCCTACTCTGACATTATGGCCGAGCTGGACCAGATTATCGATCTTGGTACCTTGCCCCACGCGGGTTTCACCCAGTGCGGCCCGGTCTATGGTCGTGTTGGCTCCGATTTCGACATCGTCTTCGATCACGGTCCGGCCGATCTGGGGAAATTTCGTCATTCCGGAGGCAGCCTGGGCAAATCCGAAGCCGTCACTCCCAAGCACCGTTCCGGCATGCAGGATGACCCGTTTTCCGACCAGCGTGCCAGCCATGAGCGAACAGTTGGGGTAGATTATGGTGTCTTCATCGACAATGCAGTCTTCCCCGAGATACGAGCCGCTGAATACGCGAACCCTTGCGCCAACCTTTGCTCCCCTTCCGACATAGACAAACGGAGCGATGGCGGCGCTGGGGTCGATGCTTGCGTCTTCGTGCACAGAGGCCAGGGGGCTGATGCCTTCAAAAGATCCCTGCGGTTTGGCAAAAAGCTGAACGGCCCGGGCGAAATCAAGATAGGGATTGGAGCTGATCAGGCAGGATTTGGAATCCGGGGCCTGATCAGCGCTGACCAGAATTGCTCCGGCGCCGGTTGTTTCGAGCTGCGGCGCATATTTGGGGTTGGCCAGAAAGGAGAGCTCGGTAACTGAAGCCTCAGCCAGGGTGTTGACCCCGGTGATCTCAAGATCCTCGCCTTTCAGGGCTACGCCCAAGTGAGATGCGATTTCGGAAAGAAGCATTACCAGCCCTGTTATTTGCCGCGCATGGCTTTGTTGAGTTCCGCCATGATAGCGTTTGTGAGGTCAACGCTGTCCTGGCCGTAGATCACTCCGCTGGCCTGCTTGTCGAAAATGGCCGTGTATCCGTTTTTCTTTCCGAAACTCTCAATGACTTCCAGAAGCTTGTCGATGATGGGCTTGGACAGGTTCTGTTCGGCCTGCTGCAGCTTGCGCTGGTAGCTCTGTCCCATGTCCTGAAAGTCGCGCACCTTGCGTTTGTATTGCGTTTCCTTGTCAAGTTTGGCTTCCTGGCTGAGCATCATGGACTGTTTCTGCAGCTCGTCTTTGAGAGTATCCAGCGCCTTTTTCTGTGTATCAAGGTTGTCCTTCATGTCCTTGAACTGGGACTTGAGCTGTTCCATGGCCTTGGCACCAGGCTCGGACTTGGCGATGACCGTCTTCATATCAATAAAACCGATTTTGGTCTCGGCTCCTGCTGTCAGGGCCAAGCAAAGTACGAAAAAGATTGTCAGGGTAAATGTACGCATGAAAAACTCCTCACCATTACTGTGTAATTAGTCTTGTGGTTAAAAAAACTGTCCAACTGAAAATTCGAAGCGCCCCTTCCTTTCGTCATCAACATCGACCGTGTCCAGGGGGTACCCGTACTCCAGCCGCAACGGGCCCAGGGGCGAGTACCAGCGCACGCCGGCGCCGACACTCTTGTAGAGGTCCATATCAACTGTTTCGTCATCATCCCATGTCTTGCCGGCATCGAAGAAGACCAGGCCCACGATGCCCATCTCCTTGTGCAGCGGGACGAGGTATTCCGCGTTGAAGAAGAAACTTTTGTTACCGCCCTTCTCGTCGCCCTCGTCGTAGCCGTCCTGTCCTTCGCGCTGGTCATAGACGGGCGATATGGTGCGTTCCTTGTATCCTCTGACCGAATTCATGCCTCCGAGATAAAAGCGCTCGAAAGGCGGAATGCGGTCGCTGCCGTTCTTCATCACGTACCCGGCCTGCGCGTGCAGGTGGATGATGGTTTCCAGAAAAATTGGATAATAATGGTTAGTGTCGGCAATGTATTTGACGAAATCGTCATCACCGCCAATCAGGCCTCCTGCGTATTCCACAGAAAACTGATGGGTTGTTCCCTTGCTGGGGTTGATACGTCTGTCCGTCGTGTCACGCTTGATGGATGCGTACAGGGCGCTGGCCCAGTTTTGCCCTTCGATGTCTTTAATGACCTTGTCCGCGTCGTCATCAATATTTTCGATGGTATACCGTTCCAGACGGTAGTTCCAGGACAGGTTGGTGTATTCTCCGAGCGGATACCCGAAGAGAACACGCCCACCCATGGCCTGTTTGTCGTAATCCGAATATTCGTTCATCTTGTTGTAGAGGCTGACGCCCACACCCAGTTCCGTGTCGTCGTAATGCGGATTCCAGAAGGTGGCGGTGTAATCCGCGGACTTTGAGCTGATGGTTCCCGTGAATCCGAGCTGGTAGCCCATGCCAAAGAGGTTGCGCTCAAGGATCTGCCCCGAGAAAAATACCTGTGAATAGCTGGAGTAGCCAACGCCGGCGGAGAACTGTCCCGTGGGTTTCTCCTTGACCTTGACCCGAAGGTCGAGAGCGCTGGGATTGGCCGTGGGTTCCGGGGTGATCTCGACGGTTTCGAAGAAATCGAGCCTGTTGAGGCGGGTATTGGATCTGCGGAGCAGGGAGCCATCAAAGAGGTCTCCATCGACAAGGCGCATTTCGCGGCGAATGACGTTATCCCTGGTCTTTGTGTTGCCTTCGATAAGGACGCGGTTGATGGAGATTTTGTTGCCCTTGGACAGGATATACGTGATATCCAGCTGTTTTTCTTCTTCATTGCGAGCCATGTTCACATCGGCTTCGGCAAAGGCGTACCCAAAGTTGGAGTAGTGCTCCACAAGTTTCTGCATGTCGGAGCGCAGGACGGAGCGATCAAAAAATTCATTTTCGCTGGCCAGGTCGTCGAGGGCTATGACGGTATCCAAGGTTTCGGGGGTAGCGATCATCTCGCCTTCGTACTTGACGGATGAGACCTTGTAACGTGCGCCCTCCTCAACCTGAAAAGTGACGATGATGCCGTCGTCCGTATAGCTGACTTCGGGCTGGCCCACCTTGGCGTTCAAAAAGCCGCGATTGCCATAATAGGCTTCCAGGGCCGCTGCGTCACGGTCCAGGATTTCTTCGCGCAGCACTCCCGTGCCCGTTATCCAGGAAAGCATGCCGCGCTCTGTCAAGGCCAGCTCGTCCTTGAGATCCGAGGGGTCGAGCTGCTGGGCGCCCTGAATGACAATGTCCGTCACGTAGAGCTTCTTGCCTTCCTTCACGAGGATGTTGAGTCGAGCGCGCTTGGCGTCGGCCTGAGTCAGGGTGTAGTCGATCTCGGCATTATAGAAGCCGTCTTTGCGGTAGAGTTCGCGTATCTTGCCCATGTCGTCGGCCAGCACCCGGGGATTGAGGACAGCGCCGGTCTTGGTGGCGATGGTGGCCAGCAGGTCGTCGGCGTCAAGTTCTTCCGCCCCTTCGACGCTGATGGCCGAAATGAGCGGTTTTTCCTTGACGTTTATGACCAGGCGTTTGCCTTCGGCCGTGTCTTCCAGGACGATGACGATGTCATCGAAATATCCGAGTTCGTAGAGGCTTTTGAGTTCCGTGTTGACGGCTTTGGGATCGTATACGTCACCGGGCTGAATCTTCAGCCGCATGAGCACTACGTCGTCATCAAGGATTTCGTTTCCGCGTACGTCGATTGATGCGATCCGGTCCGTCTGCTGCACGCCG
>JAWLHW010000199.1:0-4266 GCA_041690155.1 Desulfomicrobium sp.
GGCCACGGCCACGACTTCCTCGGCCTGATGACGGGCCAGTTCCGTGCTCATGCCGTGGGCCAGCTGCGCCAGGGTCAGATCCAGGGTTGCCTGGCGGCTCTCCTGGGTTTCCCGGGCCAGGGTCAGATGTTCGCGGTCCCCGGCCAGGGTCAGATAGCCCCGGGCAATCTGGGACACGAGGCTGATGTGCGCGGCCCGGCGGGCCTCTTCCGTGGCCAGATAGCTTTCCAGCGCCGAGTCTTCCAGGCTCTTGATCCGGCCGAAGAAATCAAGCTCGAATGCGGATATGCCAAGGCCCACGCTCCATTGCCGGTCGATGCCCTCGATCCCGCCGCGCAGGTCCGCAGGCAGGCGCTGGTTCGAGTTCTGGCCCGAGGCGTCGATGCTTGGGATACGATCAGCGCGGGCGATGCCGAATTGCGCCTGGGCCTTGTCCATGGCCAGGATGGCCTGGCGCAGGCTTCTGTTCTGGTGCAGGGCTGTGGAGATGAGCTTTTGCAGCGCCGGGTCTGGGAAAACGTCCCGCCAGCCAAGCTCGTCCACTCCGGTCAGATCTGGGCTGGACTGGGCCGGAGCATTCCATGCCTCGGGCACGGGCATGGCCGGGAGGTCGCGCTTAGGGGCGAGAGTGGCGCAGCCGCCAAGGGCGACGATCGCGATCACGAGTATCAATCTTCGCATGGATGGCCTCCGGGGATGATGGCGCGAGTGGTCGATTTTTTCGGTTCCTTGCGGGAAAGTCCCAGCTTGGCCACAATGACGAAGAACACCGGGATGAGCAGGGAACCGATGATGGTCGATGCAATGGTGCCGCCGATGACGCCCGTGCCGATGGAGTTCTGACCGCCCGAACCCGCGCCGGAGTTCAGGGCCAGAGGCAGGACGCCAAGGCCGAAGGCCAGGGAGGTCATGAGGATGGGCCGCAGACGTTGCCGTGCCGCCTCGACCACCGCGGTCATGAGGTCCATGCCCGATTCGGCCAGGCTCTTGGCGAATTCGACGATGAGGATGGCGTTTTTGGCTGCCAGCCCCATGGTCGTGAGCAGGCCGACCTGGAAGTAGACGTCGTTGGTCAGCCCGCGCAGACTGACGGCGGCCAGGGCTCCGACGACGCCGATGGGCACGACCAGGATGACCGATGCGGGCAGACTCCAGCTCTCGTAAAGGGCCGCCAGACACAGGAAGACGACGATGATGGAGAGTCCGTAGAGCATGATGGTCTGTGAACCGGCCTGACGTTCCTGGAAGGACAGGCCGGTCCAGGAGAAGCCAATGCCTTCGGGCAACTGGCTGGCCAGGGTCTCCATGGTCGCCATGGCCTGCCCGGAGCTCTTGCCCGGAGCCGGGGCGCCGAGAATCTGCATGGCCGGGACGCCGTTGTAGCGCTCCAGTCGCGGCGAGCCCGAGGTCCAGTGCGCCGTGGCGAAACTCGACATGGGCACCATCTGTCCGGATTTGCCGCGCACATGCCAGCGGGCCAGGTCCTCGGGCATCATGCGGTAGGGCGCCTCGCCCTGCATGATGACCTTCTTGACGCGCCCCTTGTCCAGGAAGTCGTTGACGTAGGAGCTGCCCCAGGCCGTGGCGATGACTCCGGTCACATCCGACACCGCGAGGCCAAGGGCCCCTGCCTTGTCCCAGTCGATGTCGATGCGGTACTGCGGCGTGTCGTCCAGGCCGTTGGGGCGCACCATGGCCAGATCAGGATGTTGCCTGGCCATGCCCAGGAGCTGGTTGCGGGCGGCCGTGAGCTTTTCGTGGCCAAGGCCCGCCATGTCCTGCAGCTCGAAGTCGAAGCCGGCCGCGTTGCCAAGCTCCATCACCGCCGGCGGGGAAAAGGCAAAGACCTGCGCGTCGCGATACTTCGAGAACGCAGCCATGGCCCGCCCGGCAATGGCCTTGACGTGCATGTCGGGGCTCTTGCGCACGCTCCAGTCCTTGAGGCGCACGAAGCACATGGCCGTGTTCTGGCCGCTGCCGGCGAAGCTGAAGCCCGCCACGGCCATGAGCGATTGCACGGAGTCCTTCTCTGCTTCCAGGAAGTGGTTCTCGATGCGCTCCAGCACATCAAGGGCCCGGTCCTGGGTCGCGCCGATGGGCAGCTGGACCTGCACGAAGAGGATGCCCTGGTCCTCGTCCGGGAGAAAGCCCGTGGGCAGACGCTGGAACAGGAACATCATGGCCGCCAGGATGAGGGCGTAGAGCACCAGGGAGCGCCCCCAGCGCCGGGTCATGGACCCGACCAGCTTCTGGTAGCCATTTGCCGTGCGGTCGAAGCTGCGGTTGAAAAGGCCGAAGAAGCCTCGCTTGCCCTGTCCGGGCTTGGCCGGTTTGAGCATGGTGGCGCACAGGGCGGGGGTCAGGATCAGGGCCACCAGGACGGAGAGGACCATGGCCGAGACCACGGTGATGGAAAACTGCCGGTAGATGACGCCCGTGGAACCGCCGAAGAAGGCCATGGGCACGAATACGGCGGACAGGACCAGGGCGATGCCGACCAGCGCCCCGGAAATCTGGGTCATGGACAGGTGGGTGGCATCCCTGGCCGACAGGCCGTCCTCGTGCATGATGCGCTCGACGTTCTCAACCACGACGATGGCGTCGTCCACCAGCAGGCCGATGGCCAGGACCATGGCGAACATGGTCAGGGTATTGATGGAGTATCCAAAGGCCGCCAGCACCCCGAAGGTGCCGAGCAGAACCACGGGTACGGCGATGGTCGGGATGAGGGTGGCCCGGAAGTTCTGCAGGAACAGGTACATGACCAGAAAGACCAGTACCACGGCTTCAAGCAGGGTGCGGACCACTTCTTCGATGGAGATGCGCACGAAGGGAGTGGTGTCGAAGGCTTCCACAACCTTCATTCCGGCGGGAAAGGTCGAGCTGATGCTGTCTGTGTATGCGGCGATGGCCTCGACGGTCTTCAGGGCGTTGGCGCCGGTGGCCAGCTTTATGGCCAGGGCCGCTGCGGGCTGACCGTTGAAGCGGGAGACGATCTGCGAATTTTCCGCACCCAGTTCCACCTTGGCGACGTCGCCAAGGCGCACCACTGATCCGTCGGTGTTCGTCTTCAGCAGGATGTGCTGGAACTGTTCGGGAGTCTGCAGACGATCCTGGACGCTGACCGTGAAGTTGATGCGCTGCTCCTCAACCGAAGGCAGCCCGCCGAGCTGTCCGGCCGATATCTGGGCGTTCTGGGCCTTGATGGCGGCGGCAACGTCGGACGGCGTGAGGCTGTAGGTATGCAGCTTGTCCGGGTTGAGCCAGATGCGCATGGCGTGCTGCGAACCGAACAGGGTGACCTCGCCGACCCCTTCCACGCGACTCATGCCGTCGAGAACATTGGCGGCCACATAGTCGGCCAGTTGCGCCCTGCCCATGGACCCGTCTTCGGACACGAAGCCGAGCACCTGTACGAAGTTTCTGACCGCCTTGGTGACCTGTACGCCCTGGGCCTGAACTTCCTGCGGCAACAGCGACATGGCCAGCTGCAGCTTGTTCTGGACCTGCACCTGGGCAATGTCAGGGTTTGTGCCGGCCTTGAAGGTCAGGGTGATTTCGGCCTGTCCCGAGGACTGGCTGGTCGAGGACATGTAGTCCAGGTTGTCGATGCCCTTCATCTTCTGTTCGATGACCTGCGTGACCGCGTCTTCAAGCGTCTTGGCCGACGCGCCGGGGTAGGTCGCGCTGATGGCCACGGAAGGCGGCGCGATGGGCGGATACTGGGATATGGGCAGGCCCGTTATGGCCAGCACGCCGCCAAGCATGGCGGCGATGGCCAGAACCCAGGCGAATACCGGTCGATTGATGAAAAAATGTGCCATGATAGCTCCTTACATTGCGTCCTGGGCTACACGGACCTGCACGCCGGGGCGCGCCTTCTGCAAGCCTTCGATGACCACGCGGTCTCCGGCGGCCAGCCCTTCCCGTACAATCCAATCACCGCCAACTGCACGGTCCAGTTCCAGGGGGCGGGCAGCCACCTTTTCCTCGCCGTCCACGACCATGGCCAGGGGCTGGCCCTGCGCGTTGCGGACCACGGCCTGCTGCGGGATGAGCAGTGCGCTTGCGAGCACTCCCTCCTCGACGACGGCGCGGACATACATGCCCGGCAGAAGGTCGCGTTCGGGATTGGGGAACACGGCGCGCAGCGTGACGGAACCGGTGCTCTGATCCACACTGGCCTCAGCCAGCTGCAGGACGCCTTCATGGGCGTAGGTTGCGCCGTCTTCGAGGATGAGGCGTACTTTTGTCGCGGCCTCGCCA
>JAWLHW010000200.1:0-4263 GCA_041690155.1 Desulfomicrobium sp.
TGGACCTGCCGGCCATGCTCCTGGGCATCGAGGCCTGGCTTGAGATCCTGCTTTTTGACCAGGAGCGCGCCGCCCGTCTCATGGAAATTGCCGCGGATCATTTTCTGCGCCTGACCGGAGCCTATTTTGCCGCTGGCGCCGCTTTTGTGGCCATTCCAGTCATGTTCGCCAACCTGCGTATCGTCACCCTGGACCTGCTCGAAAAAAACATCCTGCCCGAACTGAACCGGGCCTTTGCGCAGGCGCAGGGGCCGCTTGTCTACCATCATGGCGGCAACCGCATTCTGGATCATCTGAGGTTCTGTTCCAGCCTGCCAAATGTGGCCGGGTTTCTGCTCGACCCGCGCGACAACGTATCCGAGGCCCGGGAGGTTCTGGGACCGCAGCGGCTTCTTCTGGGCAATCTGAACGGTCCGAATCTGGCCCGCATGCACCCGGACAAAGCGTATGCATCCGCCTCCACGCTTCTGGCCGACCGGGCTTTGGACAGAAATTTCGTGCTCGCCTCGTCGCACGCGGATATCCCCCATGACACAAATCCGGACACCTTGCTGGCAGTGCGCAAGGCGGTCATGGATGCCGGAGAGGTCGCGTGAAAGACATTCTGGCCATAACCTGCGGGATATTTCAGGCGGAAATGCAGCATCTGGCTCCGCGTTTTCCCCGCATGCACTTTGTTTTCGCCGATTCCATGCTGCACATGCGCCCGGGTCTGCTGCAGAACCGCATTGACGACGTGCTCGCGCAGCATCCGCGTGGCAAGACGCTTTTCATTTATGGGGACTGCACGCCGCGCATTGTCGAGCTGTCCCGCCAACCGGGCTACGCCAAGACCAAAGGCATCAACTGCTGCGAGATAGTGCTCGGGCGCGAGGAATACCGCCGTTTGCGCAAGGCCGGGGCATTTTTTTTCCTGCCGGAATGGACGCTGCGCTGGCGCGACGTTTTCGAACGGGAGCTGGGTTTTACGGGGATGCGCGGGGCCGGGGAAATGCTGCGCGAGGTGCACAACCACTTCATCTATCTGGACACCGGGCTCATGCCTGTGCCAACGGCACTTCTGGATGAAATCAGCCGTGAACTGGAGATGCCCATGACCGTATTGACACTGGGGCTTGGCCGATTGGAACAGAATGTCGCAAACGCTCAGGAGATGCTCGATGCTCGGTGATACCGGAGAGCCGCGCGCCTTTTATCAGCTTTTTGCCGATCTGGCCTCGGGTACTCTTGAGCACGTGACGGATCCGGTCAAGTGCGCTGAATATGTGGCATCGCAGGTCCGGGAGCTTCTGGGTGTAAAGGCCGTGGCCGTGGTTGCCTGTCAGGGACATCGCAGTCCGCATCGCCTTTTGGCTGTGCGTCCCCTGCGACAGCAGGCATTGTTCAAAAAGGCGGCCATCGAACAGCTTATCCATGCAAGTCATGCCTCGCCTCGGGCCATGATCGTAAGCCCGGAGGACCAGACCGTGCCTGGCGGGCTGCTGCGTTCTCTTGGCCTGTCGGATTCGGTGATCGTGCCGCTGCGCATTGGCAGGGAAGTGCTCGGGGCCCTGGTTCTGCTTGGGCTTATGGATACCAGAGGCATTGAGACCATTGTGCACAGTCTTGACCGTCTGTCCTCCCTGTTGGCCCTGATCATGCGCCAGGCCGATCAGTATCGCGATCTGGAACTGGCCGTGCAGGAGCGCACCGCCGAGCTGCAGGCCACGCGTGACCGGCTCGAAGAACAGCACGCCTTTCTGTCATCCCTGCTTTCCAGTTTGCCCAACCCTGTGTTTGTGCAGGATGTTCACGGCCGGATTCTGCGTTGCAACGATGCTTTCAGCGCATTGGTCGGAAAGTCCGGGCAGGAACTTGTCGGCGAGCATGAATCCCGGATTCGGGACTCTTTTGTTCTGGAGCCAGCCAAAAGTCCCGGGCTAGGCCCGGACGAGTTCGAATGCCGCTCGGTAGATGGTTGCGTGCGGCGCATGCTTTCGTCCTGCGCGCCGTTTCATACCAGGCAGGGACAATTGGCCGGATTCATAAACGTGCTGACCGACGTCTCGGACCTGGCCGCAGCACGGCGCGCCGCCGAAGCCTCCAGTCGCGCAAAATCGGAGTTTCTGGCCAACATGAGTCACGAGGTCCGCACCCCGTTGAACGGCATCGTTGGCATGTTGCAGCTCTTGAGCCACACGTATCTGGATGCGGAGCAAAAAGAGTTTGTCTTCACGGCCATCCGCTCATCCAAGCGGCTGACCCAGCTTTTGACCGACATTCTCGAGATTTCACGCATCGAGGCAGGCAAGCTGACCGTTGCCGTCCAGGAATTTCATTTTGTGGATCTGCGCGACTCCGTGCGGGATCTCTTTGTCATTCCGGCCAAGGCCAAAGGGATTGAACTCTCGTTTGAGATCGATGAAGCCATCCCTTCGTACGTGGTGGGCGACGAGGGCCGACTGCGGCAGATTCTGTTCAACCTGGTCGGCAACGCCACGAAGTTCACAACCCGGGGAAGCGTTCAGGTTACGGCCCGGCGATTGGACTCAGACGGGCAGATGTACGTTGAATTCACGGTCCGGGACACTGGGGTTGGCATCCCCCGGGAACGTCAGGATGACATATTCAACGCCTTCACCCAGGTCGATGGTTCGGCCGTGCGTCAGCATGGAGGCGTAGGGCTGGGTCTGGCCATCGTCAGGCGCCTGGTGGAAATGATGGATGGATCGATAGCGGTGCAGAGCGAACCCGGACAGGGCACGACCATGACCGTGAGGGTTCCGCTGCTTCCCGGCCAGTCCGAGTGCAAGGTCACCGAAGAGCCCCCGCTGCCGGAGGTCCGGGACAAGCGCGTCCTGGTCGTGGAGGACGACCCTGTCAACCAGATGGCCCTGACCCGGATGCTCAGAAAGCTTGGCCATTTTTCGACCCTGGCCCGCAATGGCCAGGAGGCCCTCGATCTGCTGAGTCTGGAAGATTTCGATTGCGTGCTCATGGACATCCAGATGCCGATCATGGACGGACTTGAAGCCACCAGCCGAATCCGTTCCGGCACCGTTGGCCGCGTATCTCCTGAAATTCCGGTCATCGCCCTGACCGGACACGCCATGCCTGGAGACCGCGAGCATTTTATGGCGTGCGGCATGACGGCGTATCTTTCCAAACCTGTGGATATGAATTCGCTGTCTCGTCTTATTGCGCAGATTACAGTCGGACGCGTCTGACGGAAATGTTGCGTTTTTTCGGATGATCTTCCCGCTACGTGTTTCTGCTTATTGCCTCTTTCCTGTTTCGCAAGTACTCAGCCCGCGAATGATGCGCTTTTACCATGGATGAGCTGTGAAAATCGAAAGCAAAGAGGTTATTTCATGAAATGGATGCAAATTGCTTCACACAGGACATATTTGTTTTTTCTGACCTGTCTTTTTTCCATTGAATTTATTTATCTGGGTATTGATCCGCATCACAGAAAAGATTGGGCCTTGGAAAATGTTCTTGTCGTCATCTTTTTGCTCGTTTTATTTCTTTCTGCAAAAAAGTTTCCTTTCTCCAGGATTTCTTACACGCTCATCTTTATTTTTCTGGCCATTCACGAGATCGGGTCCCACTACACGTACTCGGAAGTTCCTTACGATGCCTGGTTCTCGGCCGCATTCGGCACGACCTTCAACGAGCTGGTCGGCTGGGAGCGCAACAATTTCGACCGCATCGTGCATTTTCTCTACGGGTTGCTGCTGGCTTATCCCATCCGCGAAGTCTATTTTCGTGTCGCCCAGACGGCCGGATTCTGGGGCTATTTCCTGCCGCTTGATTTCGCCATGTCGACATCCATGCTCTATGAACTCATCGAATGGGGTGCGGCGGAGTTCTTCGGCGGGGACCTGGGCATCGCCTATCTGGGTACCCAGGGCGACGTCTGGGACGCGCAGAAGGACATGCTCCTGGCCAGTATCGGCGCGCTTATTGCCATGCTCATCACCTTGGCTCTGAACATGTATCTGCAGAAGGATTTTGCGCGCGAATGGTCGCAAAGCCTGACCATCAAGCACCCGGAGCCACTGGGAGAAGACGAGATTGCACGTATGCTGAGAGGGTGATCTTTTCTTCAGGTTGTTTTGCGGAGGGGTTTTATGGGACGTATGGGACGTATGGCTTAAGCCGCGACGACTGGCTTTGTCCTGTTTTGCCGTAGGGTTTGCTGGTGCGTTTTTGGGTTTGCTTCAGGCGGGAATGCGAAACGCCCGGATTTCCGGGCGTTTTGACTTTTTGGGCGAAGGGGCT